>DATAOL010000032.1:0-15779 GCA_036265755.1 Gaiellaceae bacterium
AGAGTCCCCACAAGCCCACCAGCACTGCGGCGAAGACCAGCGCCCTGCGCAGCATCGCTATTCACTACCACATCGGGAGCCCAGTTTGGACAGCGATTCGCAGATCACCGTCCGATTGAGCTCGAACCAGCCGGCGAGAGCGGCCGGAACCGGCTCGCGGAGAGCGGCGCGCGCGGAGGCGAGTGAGCCCTCGGCGGCGTGAAGGATTGCAGCGCGTTCAGTGAACGGGCCGGGCCTGCGGATGAGGAGCCAGCTTCCGAACGGCTGCCCGTTAGGGACGGAGTCGACCTTCGTCGTCCCGGTCGGCACCGCCATGTAGAGGTCGCCGGCCGGGTAGTCCACACGGTCGAGCGCGGCGAGCAGCGACTGCACCTGCGCACGCGGGAGGCCGCGCGCCTCGCCCGCCTGAGGCAACGCGGCGAGGAAGACGGAGGAGTACGGATAGAGGACGTCGTCCGAGCCCACGTGCCGCTGCAGCCAGGCGGCCGGGGCCGCCACGGCCTGCTCGCTCCCAAGCGCGGCGGTGTAGGTGATCGAGCGCGGGTCGTGGATCCCCTGCGTCGAGAGGACAGCGACCACGGCGAGGCCCGCCAGCACGACGGGCTTCGCCGGAAATCGCGCCGCCGCCGCACCGACGAAGACGGCGAAGAACGGGAGGGCGAAGATGAGATGCCGTGGCGAGAGGTCCGGTGCGCGGCCCGTATGGACGAGGGTCGAGAGAAGAGGCGGCCCTGCGAACGCGATCAAGCCCCAGGCGACGAGCTCCGGGCAACGGCGTAGCAGAAGCACGATCCCTGCCGCGGCGAGGACGAGAAAGATGGCGAACGTCCAGCCACTCCCTCCGCCGAACCCGCGGAGAGCGTCCGCGAGCTGGTGCCGCGCCTCCGTCCACGTCGCGAGCCGGCCGGACTGTCCGGAGCTGACCTCGAAGCGGTTCGCGAGGCGCAGGTCGGCGACGGCGAACGGGATCATCGCCAGGGCGGCGACTGCCGCGGGCCAGGCCGGGCGAAGCGGGCGACCCCGCCAGAGGACGAGGGCAACTCCCGCCTCGACCGCGACGACGATCCCGCCGTACGGATGGACGGCCGGGAGGAGCCACGCGCCGGCCGACGCGGCGGCCACGGTCCCGGTCGTGGGCCGGTCGACCGCGCGGACGAAGAGGTCGACCGCCAGCGCGGCCGCGAAGGCGAAGAGCGCGTACATGCGCCCGAAGCTCCCGTACACGGCGAGCATCCCAGAGGCTGCCGCCACGATCGCCGCGGCGACGGCTGCCACGCTGCCGTCCACCCGCCGGCCGAGGTCGTAGCAGAGCGCGACCGCGCCGAGCGCGAAGACGACCGAGACCCAGCGCAGGGCCTCCGGCGAGGAGTCGAAGAAGAAGCCGAGATGGACGAGCAGGAAATGAAGCGGGGCTCCGCCCCGGTCCCACATCGTCGTGGCGACGATCTCTCCGAAAGGCCGGGCGCTGATCAGGCCCGAGACGGCCTCATCCTCGAACAGCGGCTTGGAGCCGACATCGGGGACGAGCTCGACGAGCAGGTACGCGCAAGCGGCGGCGACCGCCCCCCATGCCGCCAGGCGCGGGAGGCTACGACGACGCGACCGATGCACCCGCGCGGTAGACCTGGCCTGGAAGGGAACGCCCCAGGACGCCCTCGAGCCATGCGGAGACGGCGATGAGCGCGTCGAGGTCGACGCCGGTGTCGAGGCCTTCGCGCTCGAACAGATAGACGAGGTCCTCCGTCGCGATGTTGCCGGTGGCTCGCGGTGCGAAGGGACAGCCGCCGAGCCCTCCCACGGAGGACTCGAAGACTTGCGCGCCGGCCTGAAGCGCCGCGTAGGCCGTGGCGAAGCCCGTATTGCGGGTGTTGTGCAGATGGACTCCTACCGGAACGCCGAGCTCCGCTCCCCGCTGGACCAGTTCGCGCGCCTGCCTGGGCACTCCGACCCCGATCGTGTCCGCGAAGACGATCTCGCCCGCTCCCGCCTCCACGCAGCGCCCCGCGAGACCGAGAACGGCGCCGGAGTCGACCTCCCCTTCGAACGGGCAGCCGAACGACACGCTGATCGAGACGCTGACCGGCAAGTCCGTTTCGATTCGCTCCAGCTCCTCGACGGACTGGTCAACGGTGCGGTTCGCGTTGCGGCGGTTGAACGAATCGGTCGCCGCGAGGGTGAAGTGGACGGCGTCGAGCCCTGCTGCGGCGAGCCGCTCGTAGCCCTTCGCGTTCAGGACGAGGCCCGAGTAGGTGACGCCCTCACGCCGGTCGAGGCCGGCGACGACCTCCTCCGCCCCCGCCATTTGCGGGACGCTCTCGGCCCGCACGAAGCTGACCGCCTCGATGCTCGGAAGGCCGGCCGCGGCGAGCCGGTTGACCAGCTCCGCCCGCACCCCCGCGGAGAGCGTCTCGGCCTCGTTTTGCAGCCCGTCTCGCGGGCCGACGTCGCAGATCGTGAGCGGGGCTGCCATCATCTCGCGCCGTGAGCGTACCCTTCCTCGCCCGCGCACACGTGCACGCTGCGCTCGACCCTGCCGAGGCGGTCGAGGCCGTCCGCTCCGCCTTCGTGGAGCACGCGAACGGCGCCTGGTCGATGCCCTCGAAGGTCTACGTGCCGGCGCCGCCGGACGGAGATTTCCGGGCCATGCCGGCGGCCGGTGCGGGCCACACGGTGCTGAAGTGGGTCACGTCGTTTCCGCGCAACCCCGAGCGCGGCCTCCCGACCGTGAGCGGCGTCGTCCTTCTGTCCGATGCGTCCACCGGAGAGCTGCGCGCGCTCCTGGACGCCGGCGCAGTGACCGCACTTCGCACCGGGGCTGCGGCGGTCCTCGCCGCCGAGACCCTCGCCCGGCCGACTCCGGCTCCCGCGGCAGTGGTCGGCACGGGCGTCAACGGCCGCGCAGTCGCGCGCACGTTTCTCGCGCGGGGACGCAGCGTCTCGCTCTGGGACGCGCGGCGCGAGGCAGCGGAGGCCGCGGCGGAGGAGCTCGGCGAAGGCGCGGCCGTCGCGACGGACGCGGCCGAGGCGCTCTCCGCCGACATCGTCGTCACGGTCACACCCGGGTTCGAGGTGCTCTTCGAGCCGGGATCCCTGCACGCGGGCCAGCACGTCAGCCTCATGGGCGCCGACGGGCCGGGAAAGGCCGAGATCGCCGTCGAGGAGCTCCTGCGTGCCCGGGTCGTCTGCGACGAGTGGGAGCAGGCGAGCCACAACGGCGAGATCGCGAACGCGCTCGACCGGGGCCTGAAGCGCGAGAGCGTCGCCGAGCTCGGGCGTGTGCTCACCGGGCAGGAGGAGGGCCGCACCGACGAGCACGAGATCACCGTCTTCGACTCGACCGGCCTCGCGGTGCAGGACCTCGCGGTCGCGCTGGCCGTCTACCGGCGCTGGCTCGACGAGCCCGAGAGTGACGCCTTCGCCGGGGTGACCGCCCTGGAGGAGTGAGCTTCTCACGGCCTTGGGCCGGGCCCACTCGCATCTCTAACCAGCCGTGAGAGACTTCGTCGGACCAGGGGTCCCCGCGCGCGAAAGGAGAGCAAGTGCCACAGGTGACGCACGTCGAATGGCCGGCGGGGGACGCCGACCGCCTCCAGAGCTTCCTCGAAGGCCTCTTCGGCTGGGAGTTCGGCTCCCCGATGGAGGGCATGGACTACCGCATGGCGCGGACCGGCGACCAGGAGGGCGCAGCCGTCTATCCGGGAGAGAAGCGCGGCCTGCTCGTCTACTACGACGTCGACGACATCGACGCGCACGTCGCGAAGGTGCGCGACACCGGCGGAGAGGCTGAGGACAAGATGCCTGTGCCAGCGATGGGCTGGTTCTCGCAGTGCAAGGACCCCGAGGGAAACACGTTCGGGCTCTGGCAGACCGATTCCTCGGCGCCCACCCCGGAGGGCTAGCTCAGGGTCGCTTCTCGAAGATCTCGTACGTCCGCTCGATCCCCATCCCGACGCGCTCGTAGAGCTTCCACGCGTCCGTGGGGTTGTTGGAGTCCGTCTTCAAGGTCACGCGCGGAAGGCCGCGCCGTGAGAACTCGCCGAGGGTCTGGAGCATGAGCGCCTTCCCGAGCCCCCGGCCGCGCCAGGCCGGGTGCACGACGAGATCCTTGACGTACCCCTCGTCCCAGTTCAGCGCGGCGCCGACGATTCGCCCGTCTGCGATCGCCAGGAACCACGCTTCGGCGTCGAACATCGGATCCTCGAGCATGAACCGGCGCCAGTTCTCGAACGTCGCCGGGTGGTGGTGGAACTCCTCCCGGTAGGCGAGGTCGAGCAGGTCTTTGACCTCGTGGGCGTCGTCCTCCGAGAAGGTGCGGACCGTGACGCCTTGCGGCCACTCGGGAGCGGGGATATCGGGCGGCAGGTCGATCCCCATGAGCCAGACCTCCCAGGCCTTCTCGTAGCCGTTTGCCCGCGCGAAGGCAGCCGCCGCGGGCTCCGTGGCCAGTCCCGTGAGCAGGAGGACCTCGTCCGTGGCCGCGGGCTCGGCCGCTGCAAGAAGCGCGGTTCCGATTCCGCGGCGCCGCTTCGCCGGCGCGACGCCGAGGTCGATCCAGCCGCCGTCGACCGCCGTGTGCCCGACGACCTCGCCCTCCTCCTCGGCGACGAAGCTCGCGTCCGCGCCGGCGAGTGAGCTCTCGAACATCTCCCGCTGGATCTCGACCTCGCCGTACACGGCCCGTTGCCAGTCGGAGAAGAGCTCGAAGGCAGCGGCCGTATCCTCGGGGCGCCCGGGCCTGATGGAGAAGTCAGCCACGCTCGACCGGAAGCCCTCTGCTCGACCACTCGCTCCAGGAGCCGGGGTAGAGCTTCGCCTCGACGCCGGCCCGCGCGAGGGCGAGCACCGTCACGCACGCCGTGACGCCGGAGCCGCAGTACGCGACGACCTCGTCGGCTCCCTGCAGCTCGGTGACCGGCGAGGCATAGGGCATGTTCACCGCGCCGGGGATGTGGCCGGCGACCGGGTCGATCGGCTCGGTCTCGCCTCGATAGCGCTCGGACGCCCGCGCGTCGACGAGCACGAAACCGGAGCGGCCGAGGCCCTCCTGGATCTCGTCAGCGGAAACCGTGTCGTCGTCGCGTGGCCGCGGGACGAATTGCGCGGGCTCGATCTCCTCCTCACCCGCCCGCAGCGGCCCGAGCCACGACTCGAGCCCGCCGGCGAGCACCGCAGCGTCGTCGTGCCCGAGGTGGCGGAGCAGCCACCAGAGACGTGCGGCGCCGCCGTTAATGCCCTGGTCGTAGGCGATGACGAAGGTGTCCTGGCCGATTCCCGCCTCGCCCGCCGAGCGCGCGAAGTCGTCCGCGTCGGGCAGCGGGTGCCTGCCGCCTTCGGCGCCTCCCGGCGGCGCGGAGAGCTGCGTCTCGACGTCCAGGTACGACGCGCCGGGGATGTGGCCGGCGAGATAGAGCTCGCGGCCGGCGTCGGGCCGGCCGAGCTCCCAGCGGCAATCGACCCACTGGTAGCGCACGAAGCGGAGGTTAGTGGTCGACGAGCCGGTAGACCGGGCCGGCGAGCGAGACTGCGAAGAGCTCGCCCTTCGAGCTCTCTCCGAACGAGACGAGGGTTGACACCTGGAAGCCGAGCACGTGCCGGTTTCGCAGCGTCCGCGCGTCGGCGCTTCGGAGCCAGCCGCTCAGGTCACCGAAGAAGTAGCGGCCACGCTGCGCTGACATGTTCGAGCCTCGGTAGACGAAGCCGCCGATGACCGTGTTCCCGATGCTGTGGTCGTACTCGAACCGCGGGAAGGTGAGCGTGCCCGAGCCGCGGAGTCCCCGGTTCTCGCACGTGTCCTTGCGGCTCCCCTCCCACTTGTCCCAGCCGAAGTTCTCCCGCGGCAGCGCGACCTTCGACGCGGGGACGACATCGATCTCCTCACGGTCGCTCTGCCCCACGTCGCCGATGTAGAGGTCGCCGTTCCTGCGGTCGAACGACCAGCGCCAGGGGTTTCGCAGGCCGTAGGCCACCTTCGTCCAGCTGCCGCCATCGCGCCGCAGCAGCTTGCCGAGCTTGGTGCTCGGATTCTGCGCGCGCTCGGCGGGGTCGCACGCGGAGCCGCCGTCGCCGAGGCTCATGTACAGGTGTCCCGCGTGGTAGCGGAGTGTGCCGCCGTTGTGGTTCGAGAAGGGTTGGTGGGCCCGCAGGATGACCGCGCCCGAGCCTGGGATGACATGGCCGCCGCCCGAGTTCAGACGGAAACGGACGACCCGGCTGTTTCCGGCGGTGTTCGTGTAGTAGACCCACATCACGCGCTTCTGCGGATGGAAGGCGACGGAGAGAAGCCCTTGCTCGTCGCCGCTCGAGACCCGCGTGTGGATGTCGAGCACGACCGTCCGTGTCCCACTGGCGAGCCGGACGATTCGACCGCCCTTCTCCACGACGTAGATCGTCGATCCCCGCACCCACGGCGGAGCGTCGACCTGCACCGGCGCAGCGAAGTTGCCCACGAGCGCGCGGCGCACGGCGGCAGACGCCGTCTGGGTGAAGGCCGCGGCGAGCAGGACGACCAAGACCCCGAAGACGAAGCGGCGCATCCGTCTCATACGGTAGCCGCATCCGCGGATGCGGCATCCCCCTTCTTGGCCCAGTAGCGCGCGAGGCCCGCGTACGACTGCCAGAGGGGGCCCGCCTGGGTGTAGGCGGTGGCCGTGTCGGGATCCGCGGCCTCCTCGAGCTCTCGCTCGGCCTCGTGGATGAACTCCTCCTCCGTCGCGCCGTTCCGCACGCGGTCGGCCCACGTCCTGAGCCGCTCGCGCGTCCGCTCGAGGTGCGCCGGAACGTCCTCGACCACGCCGAAGTGCGGCAGGCAGAGCCGCTCCGGCCCACGCCCCGCGATCGAGTCGAGCGAACGCTCCCAGGCCTCGAGGTCGACGTCCGGCGGCGGGCACACCGGCGCGATCAGCTTCGACGGGGCGATCACGACTCCGGTGACGTCCCCGGAGAAGCACGTTCCATCCGAGGCCAGGAAGGTGGCGTGATGCGAGGCGTGGCCCGGCGTCGCCCAGGCATCCATCTCACGGACGCGGTCTCCGGCGACGAAGACGTTCTCCTGCGGAACCGGCGCGAGCTCCCCCCAGAGGCGGTCGAAGTCCTCGCCGTAGAGCCGCCGCGCGCTGGCCTCGAGCCGGCTCGGGTCGACGAGATGGGGCGCGCCCACTCCGCTCACGTGCACGCGGAGGCGCGGGTTGCGCCGGACGAGCGCGCCGGCGGCCCCCGCGTGGTCGAGGTGGATGTGCGTCAGCAGCAGGTCCCTCAGGTCCTCGACGGCGACGCCGCGATCGGCCAGCCCGGCCTCGAGCGCGTCGAGGCATGAGCTCGGACCGCAGTCGACCAGCGCCGGTTCGTCTCCCGCGAGGAGGTAGGACGCGATGACCCGCGAGCGCCCGAGGTGCTGCAGGTCGATGAGCACGGGCGCCAACTACTTGACGGTCAGCGTGCCCTCCATGCCGGCCGCGCGGTGACCGTCGACCGAGCAGAAGAACGTGTACGTGCCCGGCTGCAGGTCGACCGTCGCGCTCGTGGACGAGTCCGTGATCTGGTCCGTACCGCCGGTCGCTCCGTTCCCTTCGATCCTGACGTCGTGAGCGAGCGAGGACATGTTCGTGAAGTCGATCGTGATCGTGCCCGCGTTCGCGGAGACGTCGGACTGCTCGAACTTCAGCGCTCCGCTCGGATCGGCGCTGATCTTGACCGTGGAGCCTCCGCCCCCTCCTCCGCCCCCGGTCGTCGCGGGCGGCGCGGTCGAGGAGGAGCTGCTCCCGCCGCCACAAGCGGAAAGGGCGAGAACGGAAGCCGCAAGAACGAGCAGGAGCGGCAGGGCGCGTCTTGTCATCGAATCCCTCCTTCGAGTCGGTTCACTCTACCTACGCGGAAAAGCGCGAAGTAGATGACAACCGCTCCGGCGACGATGCCCGCCCAGGCCGGGCTCAGACCCGGCCGGATCATGCTCGGGAGCTTCGCGTCGACCGTGCCGCGCTTCACGAGCTGCTCGTTCCAGCCATCCTGAAGCGCGTTGGCGAGACCGTAGGCAAGCATGAGCGAGACGTAGACCGCGAGGGCGGTTCCCTCGCTCCTCCGAGGCATTCGCGCAGGGACGCGCGAGAGCGCGAGCGCGCCGAGCGCGATAAGGGCGCCGTCCATCCCGTGGTGATGGCCCAGGTGAACGGTGTGCAGCGACGGCTCGCCGCCGAGAGACGGCTTGACTTCCTCGGCGATGAAGATCGACCCGAGCACGGGCGCGTCGCTCACGTAGAAGCCAAGCTCGGCCCAGACCCACGGGAGCGAGAAGAGGGCGATGACGGCGGCAGCCGCGATCCGCAGGACATCGCCTGGGCCAAAAGGAGCGGAATCGCCGAGGCCGCCCCGTGCCAGAGCCCAGGCTGTCAGGACGAGCGCGACGAGAGCGCCGATGGCCGCGATCGCGTTGACGGGCCTGGCGTCGAGATCGTTCTGGTCGATCACACCGGGAAAGCCCACGGTCGCGGCCAGGACTGTGGCCCCGGCCGCGGCGACGACGGCGAACGGCGTGCGTACACGAGCGGCCGCGATCCAGGAGATGGCCGCCGCCACGATTCCCAGCGGGAACCCCACGAACACGAGCGCGCGGCCGAACCCCGCTTCGAGCCCGCCGCCGCTCGTGTGGTAGAGCTCCCCGGCCGGGAGGCGGGAGTAGGTGCTGACAATCGCGAGCGCGACAAGCGCGAAGAGGCACCACACAGCAAGCGCCTCGGCCAGGCCGGGCCTCCGCTTCATGCGCTCGCGAGCCTAGGACGGTTTGGCAAACCCTCCTAGACTAGCCGGGCCATGTCTGCCTCCCCGTGCGCGGCCTGCGGCTTCCCGAATCCCGCGGGCGCGCTCTTCTGCGGGAGGTGCGGCAACGCACTCGGACAGCCCTGCCCTTCCTGCGGAACCGTCGTCGGACCCGGGCTCGCCTACTGCACGTCATGCGGCTTTGCGCTCGCCGAGGCCGACGCGCCCGAGGCCGTCGAGGAGCGGAAGGTCGTCACCGTCGTCTTCGTCGACCTCGTCGGCTTCACCGGCCGCGCAGAGCGTCTCGATCCGGAGGACGTCCGCGGCCTCCTGGCGCCCTACCACTCACGCGCCAAGAGCGAGCTCGAGCGGTTCGGCGGCACCGTGGAGAAGTTCATCGGCGACGCCGTCATGGCAGTGTTCGGCGCGCCGATCGCGCACGAGGACGACCCGGAGCGCGCGGTGCGGGCTGCGCTCGCCGTCCGCGAGGCGATCGCGGAGCTCAACGCCGCCGACCCGTCACTCCGCCTGTCCGTCCGCATCGGCGCGGCGACGGGCGAGGCGCTGGTCAACCTCAACGCGCGACCCGAGCACGGCGAGGCGCTCGCGGCCGGCGACGTCCTCAACACCGCCTCGCGGCTGCAATCGGCCGCGCCCGCGGACGGGATCCTCGTTGACGAGGCGACCCGGCGCGCAATCGAGCACGCGATCGAGCTTCGCGAGGCCGAACCGGTCGAGGCGAAGGGGAAAGCGGAGCCGGTCCAGGTCTGGGAGCCGGTGGCCCCCAGGGCGCGACTCGGCGTCGACATCGCCTTCCGCGGCGGCGCCCCGCTCGTCGGGCGCGCAGACGAGCTCGACGCGCTGCTCGACGCCGTGAACCGTGCGGAGCGCGACCGGGCGCCGCAGCTGGTGACGCTCGTCGGCGTGCCCGGGATCGGCAAGAGCCGCCTCGTCTGGGAGCTCTTTTCGGCGCTCGACTCGGACCCGGCGCAGTACGTCACCTGGCGCCAGGGCAGGTCTCTGCCGTACGGCGACGGCGTGGCCTTCTGGGCTCTGGGCGAGATGACCAAGGCGCAAGCGGGCATTCTCGAGACCGACGACGCGGGCACGACGGAGGCGAAGCTCCGGGCCGCCGTCGAGAACGTGGTCTCCGAGCCCGCCGAGGCGCGCTGGGTGGAGGGCCATCTGCGGCCGCTGGCGGGGCTCGCGGCCGACGCCGCCGCCTCAACCGACCAGGCCGGCGAAGCGGCGGCGGCGTGGCGCCGGTTCTTCGAGGCGCTGGCCGAGCAGCGGCCTCTGATCCTGGTCTTCGAAGACCTCCACTGGGCGGATGACGGTCTGCTCGAGTTCGTCGACCAGATGGCCGACTGGACGACCGACGTCCCGCTGCTCATCTTGTGCACCACTCGGCCCGAGCTCCTCGACCGGCGCCCCGGCTGGGGCGGCGGCAAGCGGAACGCCACCACGATCTCGCTGGCGCCCCTCTCGCAGGGCGACACTGCAGAGCTCATCTCCTCCCTTCTGGACGGCCGGGTGCAGGCGGAGGACAGGCCCGAGCTGCTCGCCCGCGCTGGCGGAAATCCGCTCTACGCCGAGGAGTTCGTTCGCATGCTCGCCCAGGCGGAGGAAGAGCTGCCGCTCCCGGAATCCGTCCAGGGGATCATCGCCGCCCGCCTCGACACGCTCCCGCCCGACGAGAAGACGCTCATCCAGGCTGCGGCGATCGTCGGCAAGGTCTTCTGGCCGGATGCACTCGTGGCGATGCTGGGCCTGAGCCGGGCAGACGTCGAGGTCGAAGAGAGCCTGCGCCTCCTCGAGCGCAAGGAATTCGTCCGCCGCGAGCGCCGCTCCTCGATCGCGGGCGAGACCGCATACGTCTTTCGTCACGTCCTCGTTCGCGATGTCGCGTACAGCCAGATCCCGCGCCGACGGAGGGCCGACATGCACCGTCTCGCGGCGACCTGGATCGAGGCGCTCGCCAGCGACCGCCCGGAAGACCTCGCAGACATGGTCGCCCATCACTATCTGAGCGCGCTCGACCTCGACCGGCGCACGGGCCGCGAGGATCCGGAGCTTGCGCTCAGGGCCCGAACCGCGCTCGTGGACGCCGGCGACCGTTCGTTCGCCCTCAATGCTTTTCCTGCCGCCGCGCGCTTCTACGAGCAGGCGCTGGGGCTCTCGGCGGAGAGCGACGCGGAGCGGCCGCGGATGCTCCTCTCCTACGGACGCGCTCTCTTCCAGGCGGAAGGTGGCGGGAAGGAGGCGTTACGCGAGGCGGCCGACGCTTTTCTCGAGGCGGGCGAGCGAGAGCAGGCGGCCCTTGCCCTGGTCGCGCTCGCGGACTTCGTCCACTTCATCGAAGGAAAGGGGCAGGAGGCCGCCGCGAATCTCGACCTGGCGATCTCACTCGTAGAGGACAGCCCCCCGTCCGCGATCAAGGCGGGTGTGCTCGCCAACCGAGCTCGTTTCCACATGATCGCGGACGAAGCCGACCGGGCGATTCCGCTCGCCGACGAGGCCCTGGCTCTCGCGACGAGCCTGGGCCTCGAAGAGCTGCAGGCGCACACCCTCAACACCCGGGGAGTCGCACGGACGCTGAACGGCGACCTCGGCGGTGTCGACGATCTCGAGCGTGCTGTCGAGATCGCCCCGCCGCTCTCTTTCGAGCTCATGCGCGCTCTCAACAACCTCGTCTCCACCCTCGTCGAGCTCGGAGAGCTCGAGCGCGGGTTCGCGCTCATGACGCGCTCACTCGAGGCTGCGCGCCGCCACGGAAACGTCGTGGCGGTCGCGTGGGTGGAAACCCAGCAGCTCGACCGCCTCTACTGGATCGGTGCGTGGGAGGAGCTACTCGAGCGAGCCGAGCAGATGCTCGACGCCGAGACGTCCTCGACGCCGGCCCTGATGGCGATCGACGCCTACATCTTCCGGGCCCGGCTGAGACTCGCGAAGGGGCAGGTCGAGGGCGCCGTCGAGGACTCGGCGAAGCTGGTCGAGCACGCGCGCATCCAGGGGGACCCGCAAGTCGCCTTCCCGGCGTTCGCAACGCGGGCACACGTCCTGTACGAGGCCGGGCGGCACGCAGAAGCAGGAATAGCGGTGGACGAGCTCCTCGACCGCTGGCGCGCGAGCCCGAGCTCGGCGGCCGGCCCCTGGGTGGCGGAGCTCGCTCATGTGCTCGACGGCCTCGGGCGCGGCTCCGAGCTGGCCGAGGCGAGCGCGAAGGTGCGCCTGCGGACGCGGTGGCTCGACGCCGCGCAGGCGCTGACCGCCGGCGACCCCGTGCGGGCCGCCCAGATCTACGAGGAGCTCGGCGCCAGGAGCGACGCGGCCAAGACGGGGCTCCGCGCCGCCGAGCTCTTCGCCGCCGCAGGGCGGCGCGAGGAGGCGCAGAGTCAGCTCAGCTCGGCGCTCGAGTTCTTCCGCCAGGCTGGCGCGACGCGCTACGTCCGCGAGGCGGAGGCCCTACTCGCCGTGCGCTAGGTCCGGCTCGAGTTCGTCCTCCTCGGGCAAGCGGATAGCAGCCGGATCGGGCTTGTCCTCTGGCTGAGGCGGGTTCCACGCCGTGACAGCCCACTTGCGATTGCTTGGCTTGGCCTTGAAGGGCCGCCCGATGACCTTCTCGCCAGGCTTCAACGGATGCGGATTCGGATTGAGTGGACGAAACCAATGGGGGGGCACCGCAGACCTCCTTTGACCGTTTCAGGGCCGATCATCCTGCAACGGAGCCGAACAGGCAACCGGCGCTTAATCACCCTTTCCAGGGAGGGGAGCGCCGGGAAGAGTTGGGAGAATGCAGGTTTAGACAGCTTCGCGGGAAGGATGCTGCGGCCGATGGGAGTAATGCGAGAGAACGTCGCGCGAGACGACGCGTCCATGACGCCGCCCACCCGCCCTGCGCTCACACGAGTGGACACGCTGGTCGATTCGTACCGGCGCCTCGCCGATGTCTTCCACGTCGTCCTCTCCGAGCAGCAGCTGGACGCGGTGCTCGAGCGGATCGCCGACACGCTCGGTGATCTCATCCCCTTCGACGCCTTCACGATCTACCAGGCGGACGAGGCGCGACGTGTGCTCATCCCGCTCATGTCGCGGGACAAGTGGGCGGACGAGATCATGGGCGACCAGCCGCTCTACGGCGAAGGAATCACGGGCTGGGTCGTCGAGAACCGAGAGCCGCAGCTCGTCAACCAGGCACAACTCGACCCACGCGTGAAGGTCGTTCCCGGGACGCCGCCGGACGAGCCCGAGGCGCTCATCTCCGTCCCGCTCGTCGCGCGCGGGACGATCAAAGGGGCGCTCAACGTCTATCGGCTCGGCGACGACGCGCACTTCACCGAGGGGGAGTTCGACCTCGCGCAGCGCTTCGGCGACGCGGCGGCCCTCGCGCTCGACAACGCGCAGGTGCGCGCGGGCCTCGAGCTCGAGGCGCAGACGGACTCGCTGACCGGCCTCTACAACCACCGCTATTTCCACGACCGGCTCCGCGCGGAGCTGAACCGGATCAGCCGCGCGCACGACTCGATCGCCGTGCTCATGCTCGACATCGACGACTTCAAGCGCGTCAACGACATCTACGGGCACGGCACCGGCGACCAGGTGCTCGTCGCACTGGCCGACATCCTGCGCCAGACGGTGCGCGCCTCGGACGTCGTCTGCCGGCTCGGCGGTGAGGAGTTCGGGATCATCATGGCCTCGTGCGACGCCGGTGACGCCCTCGGCCTCGCTTCCCGCCTGACCGAGCGTCTCCTCACGGAGGAGTTCGACCAGGCCGGCAGGCTCAGCCTCTCGGTCGGCATCGCGCAGGGCCCCGAGCACGCCATGAACCCGCGCGAGCTCGTCGCCTGCGCCGAGGCCGCGATGATGGCCGCAAAGGCGCGCGGCAAGAACCAGAGCGTCCTTTTCGACGACACGGCGACGGAGCGCCCGATGGGGGTCTCCGGCCGCGAGGACGTCCGCTCGATCGCCCACCTGAAGATGCTGCAGAGCCTCGCCGGCCGCCTGAATCGACTGAACGACGTGCACCAGATCGGAGCGGTGATCGTCAGCGAGCTCCGCGGCCTGATCGACTACCACAACTGCCGCGTGTACATCGCGGACGGCGACATCCTCTACCCCATCGCCTTCAAGGGCACCCTCGGCCAGTACACGGAGGAAAACGCGGAAGACCTCACGTGCAAGTTCGGCGAGGGCTTCACGGGCTGGGTCGCCGAGACCGGGCGCTCCCTCCTCCTCGCCAACGCCATGGACTGCGAGTTCGCGGTCACGATCCCGGGCACGGACGACATCGACGAGTCCGTCGTCGCCGTTCCCCTGAAGTACGGCTCCCGCGTGAGCGGCGTCGTCGTCATCTCCAAGCTCGGCGTCGCCCAGTTCGACGAGGACGACGTCCGTCTCCTCGAGGTGCTCGGGGGTCACGCGTCCGTCGCCCTCGAGAACGCACGCCTCTACGAAGCCGAGCGCAAGGAGGCGGAGCGCGCGAAGGAGTCGCTCTGGATCGCGAACGCGCTCCTGGACTTCAGCCGCGAGCTCGCCACGGTCGACGGCATGGACGACGTGCTGGCGCGGATCGTGGAGCTGACCGCCCATTCGCTCGGATCCCCGCGCGTCTCGGTCTGGCTCGAGGACGCGGCGGGCGAGCATCTGACGCCGCACGCGTTCTGGGGCTACGAGGACGACCTGCGGGCGAAGACGGAGGTCCTCAGCTATCCCCGCTCCCAGACGAGCACCTTCCTCACCGTGGCCGAGCCATTCTCGATGACCCCCGACGACCTCTCGTCGATCGACGGCATCCCGACCCAGGGCGCGAGCTTCGCCGTGGCCCCGCTTCATTTCGAGGGCGGGCGGCTGGGCTGCATCGTGGCCCTCGACCTGCACGGCTTCACGCCGAGGACGATGCGACTCCTGGCCGGGATCGCCCACCAGGCGCGGCTCGCGATCCAGAATGCTGGCGCGTTCGACAACCTCGAGGAGACCTTCTTCTCCACCGTCGAGGCGCTTGCGAACGCGCTCGAGGCGAACGACGAGTACACATCGTCGCACGCGCGCTGGATCACGGACATGGCCCTCGAGGTCGGCCGCGAGCTCGGCCTCGACCCCGACGGCCTGAAGCGCCTCGAGCTCGGCGCGCTGTTCCACGACATCGGCAAGATCGGGATCCCCTCGACGATCCTCCTCAAGCCGGGCCGGCTGACGAAGAAGGAGCGGGAGGTCATGCAGACCCATCCGGAGCTCGGCGAGCGCATCCTCGCGCCGATCGCGCGCCTCGAGAACGTGCGACCGATCGTCCGCCACGCGCACGAGCGCTGGGACGGCAAGGGCTATCCGGACGAGGTCGGCGGCGACGAGATCCCCGTCGAGTCGCGCGTCATCTTCGTCTGCGACGCCTTCCACGCGATGACCACGGACCGCCCGTACCGCAAGGCGATGTCCTTCGAGGCCGCCTGCAAAGAGCTCCAGGAAGGCGCGGGCTCGCAGTTCGATCCCGACGTCGTCGCCGCGTTCCTCCGTCTCGCGCCCAACGCGCTCGAGACGCACCCGCTCTAGACGGCTCCAACCCATACGATCAGCGGCGTGTCGGAGCCGCTGAACGCCTCGGACTTCGAGCGCCTCGCGGAAGGCAAGGTCGAGCCCGGCCCCTGGGGGTACTTCGCTGGCGGCGCAGGAGACGAGCGCACGCTCGCGGACAACGACGCGGCCTTCGGCCGCTGGCGACTCCGTCCGCGCATGCTCGTCGACGTCGGCTCCGTGACGACTGCGACAACCGTCCTTGGCAGGGACGTGTCCATGCCGGTGCTCGTCGCGCCCACCGCCTTCCAGCGCCTCGCCCACCCGGACGGCGACCTCGCAGTGGCGCGCGGCGCGGCCGCAGCGCGCACCGTCATGTGCCTCTCGACCCTTGGCGGAGCCTCACCGGCCGAGCTCGCCGATGCGGCGCCGGACGGACGGCACTGGTTCCAGCTCTACTGGTCCCGTGACCGGGAGTTCACGCAGGCGCTCGTCGAAGCCGCCGCGGAAGCCGGTTTCCAGGC
>DATAOL010000033.1:0-8983 GCA_036265755.1 Gaiellaceae bacterium
TGATGTCATGACCCCGAATCCCGAGAGCTGCGCCTCGGATGCATCAGTCGCCGATGCCGCCAAGACCATGGCGAAGGCGGACGTCGGCCCCATCCCGGTTCTCGAAGGCGAGCGCCTCGTGGGCATCCTCACCGACCGCGACATCGTCGTTCGGGTCGTGGCGGAGGGACGCGATCCCCGGGCCACGACTGTGGGCGAGGTCGCGTCGACGGGCCTGACCACCGTCTCGCCGGACGAAGACCTCGACCGCGCTCTCGGACTTCTCGCCGAGCAACGCGTCCGCAGACTGCCCGTGGTGGAGGGAGAAAGGCTCGTAGGGATCGTGGCCCAAGCCGACATTGCCCGCCAGGGTGATGACGCCCGGACGGGCGCGGTGGTCGAGGAGATCTCCAAGGACTGAGGCGGCCTCCGGGGGGAGGGCCTGCGCCCGCCTTACTGGATCAGGGTGAGCAGCTTGAACATCGGCAGGTACATCGAGATGATGATCACGCCGACCATCATTCCGACGCCGATCATCATGAGCGGCTCGAGGATGGAGGTCAGGGTCGCGATCGAGCTGTCGACCTCGTCCTCGTAGAAGTCCGCGATCTTCCCCAGCATCTTCTCGAGCTCACCCGTCTCTTCGCCGACGCGCACCATCTGCGACACCATCGGCGGGAAGATCCTCTCGTTCTCGAGCGGGATGGCGATCGGGACACCCTGGTGCACGCGTTCTCGGACGACCGCCGTTGCGTCCTCGATCAGGCTGTTCCCAGAGGTCGCACCTGTGATCTCGAGGGAGCGGATGATGTCCACCCCCGCTGCAACAAGCGTGGAGAGAGTGCGCGAGAAGCGCGCCATTCCGACCTTCAGGATGATCTGCCCGATCCCGAAGGGCATCTTCATGCGGAAGCGGTCCCACATCCGCCGGCCCGATTCGGTCTTCTTGTAACGCAGGAAGCCGAAGATGATCCCCGCCCAGACCGGGAAGACGATGTACCAGTCGCTCCGCAGGATGTTCGACCCCTTCACGACGATCTGCGTGAGCGTCGGCAGGTTGCCGCCCAGCTGGTCGAAGATCCCGACGAAGATCGGGACGAGGAACATGAGCATGCCGATGAGCACGAGCGTGGCGAAGCCCATGACCATGAGCGGGTACATCATCGCGCCCTTGACGCGGCGCCTGATCTGGGTCTCCTTCTCGATCTGAAAGGCGACGCGGTCCAGCACGACGTCGAGGATTCCGGCCGCCTCTCCGGCTTCGACCATGGAGACGAAGAGGCGTGAAAAGATGCGTGGGTGGCGGGCCATCGCCTCGGAGAGCAGGAGACCGCCCTCGACGTCCGCGCGGAGCTCCGAGATCACCGCCGCGAGCTTCTTGTCCTCCGTCTGCTCCTCGAGGATGACGAGCGCCGTGACGACGTTCAGGCCCGCTTCGATCATCGTGGCGAACTGCCGCGAGAAGACCTGGAGTGACTTCGGCTTCACCTTCTTGACGGCCATGGCGAAGCCCTGCGAGGCCGCGGCCTGCTCGTCCAGCGTCAGCGCGACGAGCCCGCGCACGCGCAGCGCTTCGCGCGCCGCGTTCGCATCGGGAGCGTTGACCTGCCCGTCGAGCTCGAGGCCGGCGGAATTGATCGCCGTGTAGGCGTACGAAGCCATTCACGGCGAAAATCGGCATCCCCCGGGCACGCCTTGAGGGTCAACGCACGTTTGCCGATGAATTCAGCGGTGCTTTTCACGGGCCGACACCTGCGGCGGCGTGCTCTCGGCCAGGGCGGCTTCGGCATGATCGAGCTTCTCGCCGCGATGACCGTGATGCTCATCGGCATCTTCGCCGTCTTCTCGGTCTTCCAGGCGGGCATCGTGCAGATCCGTCGCGCGAGCACGATCACGACCGCAGCCGCGCTTGCCGACTCGGAGATGGAGAAGTACAGGGCGATCAAGTACGAGTCGATCGGACTCGCGAACAGCGTGGTCGACTCGACCGTCGCCGGCTCGTACGGCTCCACCTACACGGGCCAGACCTTCTACAAGACGGACACGGCAGCCTCGACCACTCTATCGGCGGGAATCACGTCGGCCAGCCAGCTGACGGTCCCTGTGCAGGCCTCCATCAGCGGCTTCCCGTCAACCGGCCCCTTCCTCGTCAAGATCGACAGCGAGATCATGCTGATCAACAGCCGCGCGTCCTCCACCTGGACGATCAACCAGACGAGCGACCGCGGTCTCTACGGGACGACCGCAGCCACCCATTCGAGCGGCGCAACGGTCTACTGGGTGCAGCGGGTGAATGTGACGGCATGCGGCTCATCGCCGTGCACGAACTCTGTCCCGACGAAGACGGTCACCGGCGCCGACGGGCGCTCGTACAAGGTGGACACCTACATCACCTGGCTGCAGATCACGTCCGCCGGCGCGACAGCCGGCCGGCTGGTGAAGCTCGTCACCGTCCTGGTTCGCAACAACGCCTCTCCCTACCAGGTCTACGCGAAGCTCAGCGCTTCGTTCGACGAGGGCACGGGAACGTAGCCACTCGTTGTGCGCCCCGCCGACTAGCTCGAGCCGGTGCTGAGCAGCTTGATCGAGAAGCTCGAGCCGTCGTCGCCCGTGACTGTGAGCGTCTCGCCGACCTTGATCTCCTCTGTCGAGTTGTCGTTCGTGAACTTCTGACCGGAGGAGAGGGCGACGAGGGCCGAGGTCCCTGTTACTGACACCAGCTTGAACACCGGGTCGTTGTCCGGGAACGTCCCGTTGATCGCGACGGTCTGAGCCGCGCCGTTGACCTCGAGGCGCGCGGAGGTCGGAGTCGATTGCGAGGATCCCACCGTGCCCGCTGCCGAGCCCGCGGGCGGAGGCGGCTTCGGGCCGCCGGAGAAGGGGTCCCGCCCGGGAAAGACGCTGAAGTTCGTGAGCTGGCCGTCGAGCGCGGAGGGAGGAGTGTCCGTGTCGACCAGCGCGCTGGAGGCGGGCGCCCCAGCGCCGGGCGTCGAGGGAGCCGAGCCCGGCGTTGGCGCGCCCGGGGTAGTCGCGGGGGCAGCGGTTGTCGGAGTGGCTGGAGCGTTGCCGCCGGTGACAGCCTTGAACGTCTTCGGGCCTTGCCACACGAGCAACGCGAGGAACACGGGCACGAGGACGAACAGCACCTTCTTCTGCTTCGCCTCCTTCTGCTTGAGAAGAGCGGCTGCGGCCTTCTTCGTCGGCATTACCCGAGACCTCCTGAGGATGCGGATGCGGGAGGAGGCGGGGCCTCCGTGGTGGGCGCGGGCGGCGTGACCGCCGGAGCGGCGGAATCAGGCGCGCCGTAGACGTAGGCCGAAACAGTGAGTCCTGCGTTGATGTCGGGGAAGCCGTTCTTTCCTTCCTTCATGCTGAGTGTGTCGAGCGTGAAGAGGCGGCCCGAGGAGACAAGGTGGCCGTCGCGCACGGTGACCAGGTTGCGCAGCCGGAAGAGGAAGTCCGTCAGGTCGAAGTAGTTGCCCTCGAAGGTGAGGGTGATCTCGATCGCGCTATAGCCGGTCTTGGGTGTCGGCGCAGCCGGCTGGATGGACAAGAACTTGATCCCCGTCGCCTCGGCCACCGAATTGAGGTCGAGGATGATCCCCGGCATGTCGGCGTTGTCGGGCATCGCCTTGCTGACCTCGAACACATCGGCGACCTTGATCGTCGTGTCCGCCTTCTGCGGGCGCGACGCGAGCCGCGCCGCGCTGACCTTTGTCTGCATTTCGGCGATCTGCTCGTCGAGCCGGCCTGCCTCGGCGCGCTTCGGACGGATCACGACCATGTAGGCGACCGCCGCGACCATGACGATCGCGATGCCGATGATCGGCCAGATGGGGATCTGCTTCTTCACGTCGCCGCTCCCTGCCGAACCGAAGCCGTGATGGCGAAGTTGACGCTCGGGTCACCGGGCTCCTCCGAAGCCGTGGCGAACTCGAGCTGTACCGAGCCGAGCTCCGGGATCACCTGAAGGCGGGAAAGCAAGCGCGCAACGGCCTCCGGGCTCGCCGACTTGCCGGTGATCCTGAAGGTGCTCACGCCTCCGCTCGCACTTGCTCCGGCCGATCCCGGGGAGGGCGCCGTCGAGTCGAGCGTGTCCAGGGAGACGTCGCTCGGGAGCACGAGCGCGAGCTCGCGCAGGATGCGGTCCCAGGCAAGGCGGTCGGCAAGCGCCGTCGAGAGCGCTGCCGTGCGAGCGGCGCGCTCACTGTCGATGTTGGCGCTGCCGCCTCCGGACTGTGGCTGCTTCTCGGGCACTTGCAGGCCGGCGAGGTCGCCGCGCAGGTCGTCGAGCTCACCTCTCTTCTTCGTCACGCCCGCGCTCGAAGACAGGTAGAAGGCCGCGAGCGCGGCAAGAACGAGCACTGCAGCGAGGGCCACGATGATGTGCGGGAGCGGGCTCGCCTTGCCGTCCTTCTCGACCCGCACCTCCTCTTTCGGAAGAAGGTTGAAGGCGTGCATGAGCGGGATGTCCCGCAGCGGCGGCCCGTTCTTCGCCTCGAGCGCGACGGCCCTCTCTTTCGGCTTGCCGCGTCCGAATCGCCCTTCCTTCTTCTCCTTCGGCGCCTTGGGCTCTTTCGGCGCCTTGGGCTCCTTCGGCGGCTTCTCGGCCTTGGGCTCCCTGGGACCGCGCTTGAAGATGTCCGAGAGCTTGATCTCCTTCTTCATGTCGATGCCCATCGCGCCTCCTAGAGGGCCATTCCGAGACCGATGGGGACCGCGAGCGAAGGATCGGGCGCGCCGCCCTTGAGCTTCTTCCCGATCGAGACTCCGACGAGCGGGTCGCCAATGCGCACGTTCACGCCGACGAGCCGCTGCAGAGTCGGCGCCACGCCCTCGAGGCGCGCCGTGCCGCCCGCGAGGACGACCTCGCGGATGCCGAGGGAGTCCGGCTGGCTCTGGTAGAACTGGAGCGAGGAGACGAGCTCCCGCGAGAACCCCTGGAGCGCCGTGTTCAGGGCCTCGCGCGCAGTGGCGGTCTGCTCGACGGTCAGCGTCTCGGGGATCTCTCCGCCTTCGAGCGAGATGTTCGACTTCAGGAGCTCGGCGGCCTCGATGTCGATGTCGAGAGCGCGCGACAGCGCGATCGTGAGCGACATCCCGCCCCACTCGATGACGCGCGCGAATTCGCAGGACTGGCCGTCCGAGACGCCGAGGGTGCTCCGCTCGGAGCCGACCGAGACTGCGACGAGAGCGCTTCGCTCCCCGGTTGGCTCGGTCGGCGGCGTCAGCGCACGCAGGAGCGCGAACGCCTCGAGGTCCACACCCGCGAGCCGCACGCCCGCGAGATGGCAGGCGTGCGCATAGCCGTCGATCAACTCGCGATAGGCGACCACGAGCAGGACGCGCTTCTTCGACTGACCCTCCTCGACGGTCTCGGACAGGACCTGAAAGTCGAGCAACGCCTGGTCGATCGGGATCGGGAGAGCCTCCTGAGCCCGGAACCGGACGGCGTTCGCCACCTGGCGGGGATCCTCGATCCCGCTCAGCTCGATCGTGCGCACACCGATGCGGTTGTTGGAGATGCCGACGCGAACGTTTCGCTTCGAGAGGCCGTGCCGCTTGAAGAAGAATTTCAGCGCTTCCGAGAGCGCCTGCGGGTCCTTCACCTCGCCGCCGGCCACGATCCCCCGCGGGATCGGCTCCCGCGCGATCTGCACGAGGCGCGCAGAGCCGTTGACCTCGACGGCCGCCGCCGAGAGCGACGAGGCGCCGATCTTGAGCCCGACGGTCTCCTTGGCCATCAGCTACCCGCCACCCTGAGGCCGGCGGCCGCGGGCTCCTGCGTGGCGAGGCCGGCACGCTGGAGCAGGCCGAGGAGCTGATCGGGCCGGCTCGACCGGGAGAGCGCCACTTCCTGGGTGATCACCCCGCGCGTGACCAGGTCGACGAGCGCCTGCTCGAGCGTCTGCATGCCACGTCCGGTGTTCGTCTGCATCACCGAGTAGATCTGCTCGACCTTGGCCTGACGGATGAGGTTCCGCACCGCGTCGTCCGGAAGCAGGATCTCGAGCGCGGCCACCCGGCCCTTGCCGTCGACGGTCTGCAGGAGCGTCTGTGTGACGATCCCCTGGATCGTCGCCGCGAGCTGCACACGGATCTGCTCCTGCTGCGCTGCCGGGAAGACGTCGATCAGGCGGTCGATCGTGGAGGGAGCGTCCTGCGTGTGCAGGGTGGCGAAGACGAGGTGGCCGGTCTCCGCTGCCGTGATCGCGGTCGAGATCGTCTCGAGGTCGCGCATCTCACCGAGGAGGATCACATCGGGGTCCTGGCGAAGGGCGCCCCTCAGCGCGTCGGCGAAGCTGATCGCGTCGGGCCCGATCTCGCGCTGGTTGACGAGGCAGCGCTTGTGCCGGTGGAGGAATTCGATCGGATCCTCGATGGTCATGATGTGGTCGTCGCGGGTGCGGTTGATCTCGTCGACGACCGCGGCGAGCGTGGTCGACTTCCCCGAGCCCGTCGGGCCCGTGACCAGGACGAGGCCGCGCGGCTTCTTGGCGAGCTCGTGGAGCTGCGAGGGAAGCCCGAGATCCTCGAGCGTCTTCAGCTCGGCGGGAATCATCCGGAAGGCAGCACCGAGGCTCTCGCGCTGGAAGTAGACGTTGACGCGGAAGCGTGCGAGCCCGGGGATCGAGTACGAGACGTCGATCTGGCGGTTGATCTCCAGGTGCTTCTGCTGCTCGGTCGAGAGGATCCGGTAGAGCAGCCGCTGCGTGTCGTCGGCCGAGAGACGCGGGAACTGCTCGAGCCGCTCGAGCCGGCCGTTCAGACGGATCGCGGGGTGCGAGCCGACCGCGACGTGCAGGTCGGACGCGCCGAGAGCGACCATCGTCTCGAGCAGGTCGTCGATCGTGTACGTCTTGGTTTCGTTTTCGGTGCTGGGTCCGTCCATTGGGGCTCCCTCCGCCCGGAGCTATCGGCAGCGAGGGCCCTTGCCTGAAGAGCCTCGGGAAAATCCCCCGTTCGAGGGGAAGCGTTCGACACGTGGGAGGCCGATATCTCCGCGTGAGCCACCGCACGCCCATGCTCGATCAAGGAGGAGTCACCAAATGATTCAGAGGCTCAGCAAGCGCGTCACGCAGAAGGATCGCCAGGGAGGCTTCACCCTGATCGAGCTTCTCGTCGTGATCATCATCATCGGCATCCTGCTCGCGATCGCCATTCCGTCGTACCTCTCCTTCCGGAGCCGTGCTGAAGTTTCGGCTGCGAAGGCGAACGTGCGCGCGTCGATCCCGGGTGTCGAGGCGTTCTACGCCGACCACAACACGTACTCCGGCCTGCACCTGACGAAGCTGCAGCTGTCGTACGACGCCGGCATCAAGAACGTGTCCGTCGTCCGCGCGACCGCCGCTTCGTATTGCGTCCAGAGCACGGTCGGCCAGGCCACCTGGAAGAAGGGCGGCCCGTCCGCAGACATCACGGTCAACGCCTGCTAGCAGGAAGCGATCCGATGTAATCGAGAGGGCGCCGCGAGGCGCCCTCTTCGTTAAGCCGCGAAGCGGGCCGCGAGGCGCCCTCATCCGTTAAGCCGCGGAGCGGAGCTTGGCCTTTAAGCCTTGTCGGTGAACTGCCGATAGAAGCCGCATGGCGTCTCAGCTTCGCTTGCAGGTTGTCATCCCGCTCGTGTTCTTCGGGCTGCTCGGCGCCGCCTTCGGCGTCTACACCATGGGGAAGGCGCCGAGCGGAGGGAGCAGCGATCCGGGCGTCCCGCTGATCACCACGCATCCGGACAAGTCGAAGCCGAAGCCAGCGCCTCAGGCAACCGACGACTGGGCCAAGGCACTCGACGCCTGGTGTGGCGGCTTCAACGCCCAGTACGCGAAGATCGACGAGCCGCAGGTGCTCGCCGACTACGAGTCGATCGTCGGCGAATACGTCCAGCTCTGGGATTCCGCCCAGCCCGCTTTCATCAAGCTCGGCCTGCCTCCGCAGAAGAGGACCACCGCGCTCGCGCTGCGCCGAAACATCGACGAGACCGCCTCGAAGATGCGCTGGATCTTCAACCGTTTCCAGGCACTCGACATCAGCGCTATCCAAAACCAGCTCGACGAGCTCGACGCGCTCGACAAAGAGCGAATCGCCCTCGCCCGCCGGTTCGGCGCAGGCCAGTGCCTCGACGAGAAGAAGAAGGGTGTCGCCCATCTCGCCATCCAGCAGGCGCCGATCCTCATCAATTCTCAGCTTCAGCGCTACGGCAAGGTTGTCGTGCTCTTCTACGAGCCCGGCGCGACCTACGACGCGATTCAGACGCGCGAGGCGCGCGCAGGCGCGCTCCTGGCGCACGCCGGATTCGTGTCCGTGAACGTCTCCAAGAACCGCGAAGCCGGGCAGCTTGCCTCCCAGTACAACGTCCTGGAATCGCCCACGGTGCTCATCTTTACCCGGGGCCACAGCCTCAAGGCGCGCATCGAGGGCTTCTACGATCGCACGGCGATCGTCCAGGCCGTCAAGAACGCCTGATGGCCGCCGAGCCCGCCTTCGACATCCAGGGCGTCGAAGTCGACCGCAGGTCTGCTCGCAAGGACGGCCGCGAGGTCGTCGCTCTCCGCTGCGTGGACACGGGGATGAACGGCTTCGTCGTCGAGTGCGACGTCTATCCCGTGAACGGGATCCGCGTCGAGCCGCTCCGCCCCGGCCCGTACACGTTCGCCACGCGCGCACAGGCCGACACCTTCATGGACGAAGCGGCACGGGCCCTGACGTACCTGGGCTGCGAGCTCTAGATCCCTAGACCAGGACTCGGGCGAGCTCTTCGACGGACGTGAGCCCGGAGGCGACCTTCTGCAGGCCGTCGTCCCAGAGCGTCTTCATCCCGGTCTCCATGCCCGCCCGCTCGAGGTCCTCACGGCTCGCGTGCTGCGCTGCGAGGCGTGAAAGCTCCTCGCTCATGATCATCCGCTGGTAGACGCCCACACGGCCCTTGTAGCCCGTCTGATTGCAGCGCGGGCAGCCCTTCTTGCGGTAGAGGCCGACGCCGTCGGCGGCAGCGGCCTGCTCGGGCGTG
>DATAOL010000034.1:0-2654 GCA_036265755.1 Gaiellaceae bacterium
CCTGCTCGCACCAGCGGCTGGCCGCCTCCGTCCACTCCGCGGCGCGCCGGTAGTCGCCGACGTGCTGGCAGGACGTGATCGTCGCGCAGTAGACGAGCCCGGTCGCGTATGGGCGGAGCTCGCCGGACACGGCCGACGTGCTCGCCTCGTCGAGGATCGCGAGCCCCTGCTCGACGTCGCCCCGCTGCACGAACGCCCGGCCCTTGCCGACGAGCGCCAGGACCTGGGTGTCACGGTCGCCGGCCCGAGCGGCGATGTCGTGGGCCCGCTCGAGCTCCGGGAGGGCGTCGTCGATGTTGCCCTCCGCGAACAGGGTGGTGATTCCGCGGGAGAGGGCCAGAAACCCGTGCTCCCGCGCTTCCGGCTGGCCTTCCAGCAGACGCTCCGCGTTCGCGAACCATCCTCGCGAGACGGCGAAGGCGCCCCTGTTCAGGTGGTCCCACGAGAGCGTCAGCGCGAGGCGGGCCGCACCGAGCCTTTCGCCCGCGGCCGAGAAGCCTGCGTACGACCGCTCGCGCAGGCCGATCGCCTCGTCGATTTTCCCGGTCCACCAGGCCGCGTCCGCGAACTGCTCCTGGTCGTCGGGGGTGAGGCCGGAGTCATCCGACCCCGTGTAGGCGTCGTACGCCTCGCGCCAGGAGTGGCGCTCGGCCGCGTTGCGAGCGACCTCGACCGTGCCGGCCATCTGCCTAACGTACCTGGCCCTGAGAGCGGTAACGGTCGATCAACGCGCGGGAGAGCTCCTGCTGACGGCCGACCAGCTGCAGCCGGTTCGCCTCGAGCTCGTCGCGGACGGCGCCGCGCTGGTGCAGCACCTGCCGCTCGGCGACGAGCACACGGAGGGCAGTCTGTAGGGACTCGACGCTAGGCATCGTGGGCCTCCTCGGCCTCGACCACGCGGGGCGCGGTCGCATGCGCAGGCGCGTAGGCGTACGGGTGGTAGAAGGCATCGAGCGCGTCGCCGGGAGCGACGTCGACGTGAAAGCCCGCGTCGGTCGCGGAGTCGTGGAGGGAGATCTCGACCCGGTCGGCCTCGGCGTCCCAGAGGAGGCGAACCTCGACCGACCCGGTCTGCCGCTGTGCCAGCTCTCGGCTCGGCGCCCGAGGGCTCCGGCCCGGTGCTGTTTCGGTGGGTGTACGGAGCTGGTGCATTTGGCGTCCTTTCGGGTTCGTTTGTCTTCCTCCCTAAAGACACCGCCCGCGGAGCTCCATTCCCGAACGCGACGCGGAGCCCGCGAAAGGCTCCGCGCGTTGCGGTCAGCCCTGCGCGGGGCTGAGGTCGTACGGAAACCGGGTCAGCACCTCGTGGCCGTCCTCGGTCACGAGCACGAGATCCTCGAAGATCACCACGCCGACCTGTAAGTCATTCAGCCCGGGCTCGATCGCCACCACGTCGCCGGGCACGAGCGCGTCGTGCCCGGCGAGGCCGAGCGGTGGGGCCTCGTGCACCTCGAGCCCGACGCCGTGGCCGAGCGAGTGCTGGAATCCGTCGGGCCCCGTCTTGGCGCCGCTCGTCCGCTGGGTGGCCCAGCCGGCAGCCTCGAAGAGGTCGCAGGTGGCGTCGTAGAGCTCGAGGCCGGTGATGCCGGTCCGGACCGCCCCCTCCGCCTGTTTCAGCGCCTCCAGCGCCAGCCGGGTCATCTCGGCGATGAGCTCGGCGTGCTCCGGCATCGGGTCGCCGACGACGAACGTCCGTGCCATGTCGGCCCAGCAGGCGCTCTCCTCGTCGCGCGGCCAGAGGTCGATGTGAATCGGCAGCCCGGCTGGGAGCGGTCCGCTCCCCGGCTCGTGCCCGCCGCCCTGCCACACCGAGGCGACGATGATGTCCGGCGGGCACGGGGCGCCGTGGTCCGCAGCGACGCTGCGGAGTGTCGCCCGGACGTCCTCGGCGAGCAGCGCCTTTCCGTCGACCCGCAGGCCGTCCTCCGCCGGCTCCGCGCGCGCGAGCAGGTCGGCGGCCGCGGCCATCGCCGCCTCGGCCGCGCGCTGGGCGGCGCGCATGCCGTCGAGCTCCGTCGGTGTCTTCGTCCTCCGTCTCAGGTCGACCGCCGCGTCGTCCACGGTGAGCACGACGCCGTCCTGCCGCAGGCGGTCGCCGAGGCCGAGCGGGAAGTCGCCGGGAACGATCGCCTCGGTGAGGCCGATCTCCCGCACTGCGCGGGCCTCGACCTCGCGCGCGGCGTCCCGGAAGGACATCCCGTCACGGACCAGGTCCTTGTAGCCCAGCTCGAAGAAGTCGAGCAGCTCGACTCCGGGTAGCACGCGCTTCACGCGCTCGGCCTCGAGAAACGACGTCAGGACGTACGTACGCCCGTCGACCTCCGCGAACAACAGCGGATCGATGATCGCAAGCGGGATCTCGTGCCGCAGCGCGGCAGAGCGCTCGGTGTAGCCGTGCAGGAGCAAGGCGGCCATTTGCGTGAGCCTAATCGTTGGCACGAGAGGAAACGCCGCGGCGAGCGCGAATCCGAGGGCCGAACGCTGGCGCGCGAAAGGAGCGCAAAGCATGGCAACGTCGGAACGCTCGCAAAGCATGGCAACGTCGGAACGCTGGTCCGGGTGGATCTCGTTCGCCGGCCTGATGATCATCATCATCGGCGGACTGGACTTCTTCGAAGGGCTGATCGCGGTGATCCGCGGCGACTACTACGCGG
>DATAOL010000035.1:0-6275 GCA_036265755.1 Gaiellaceae bacterium
ACCCCGGCACTGGCGACTGCGCCGCGGCCGGCGTGAGCAGCTACCTCAGACGCCCTCTACTGCGTCGACGCGGCCGTCGGCGGCTGCCTCGACGAGGTCTCGATGGTCTCGCTCGTTGAGATCGGCGTATCCCGCGGCGAACTCGGCGACGGCCCGATCGAATCCGTCGCTGGCTCCCAGGTACGCGGCAATTGCGATTCGGTCGCCCGAGCGTGCATGTGCACGCGCGAGTGTCCAGCCGCATGCAGTGGCATACGCAATGAGGCCTCGGGGCAGGATCGTGTCGGCGTCGACCGACGTCTTCCAGTCCCAGAGCTGGCGCACGTAGAAGTCGCGCGCCCCGCCGTCGACCGTTTCGTCGGTGTGAACCCAGCCGAGGAAGATGTCGCTCGCGGCTTGCATCAGGCGTTGGCCGACCACGACGCGCTGCCCGTGTGTGGCGAACGGGGTTTTTCCGAGCAGCGGTTCGAGCACCGACGGCAGCGCCTCCTTGATCTGGAGAAAGAGCGGGTCTCCGTCGTCCCGACCGAGGAGCAGCATCGCCCAGCAGCGTGTGCCGACACTTCCGACGCCGACGACTTTGCGGGCGAGATCGACGTAGCGGAAACGCTCGATCAACGTCTGCCGTTCGGCTGGAAGCGTTCGACGGTAGCGGCGGAAGAGCGCGTGTACGAGGGACTCGAGACCGGCTTCGTCCTCGCGGTCGTCGAGCTCGGCCAGCGGGACGATCAGCGGTGGGTCAGAGATGAACCGCCGTTCTCCGTCGATTGTGGTGGTCAATCGTGCGAGGGCGAGCATCCGATCGTGTCTGTGCCCCTTCGCCTCGGCCCGTCGGAGTGACCGCCTGAGCTTCCTGTCGTGTGCTTCTTTCAGGTGTTGGTCGATCGCTTTCGCGTCGAGCCGCGCGTACCAGACGTCCAGCTCACCCATCGCGGCGAATCGCCCCATCGCCTCCCGGTACGAGCGCACGGCGGCGAGCACTGCGTGCTTGCGTTCGGTCCGCGTGAAGTCGCGATCTCGTCCGGCGACCTCGAAGCTCGTCGCGAGGCGTTTGAGGTCCCACTCGAACGGCCCGGGAAGCGTTTCGTCGAAGTCGTTGAGGTCGAATACAAGGTCGCGTTCCGGCGACGCGAACCCTCCGAAGTTCTCGAAATGCGCATCTCCGGAGAGCTGAACCCGCAATCCCGCCATGGGCGTCGGAGCGAGATCGTGCGCCATCACGGTCGCCGCGCCGCGGAAGTACGCCAGCGGCGATACGACCATGCGCCCGTAGCGAATCGGGACGAGCTCCGGGACGCGTGATCGGGCCTGCGCTTCGAGCAATGCGAGAGCGTCGCGCTTCTCGGCAAGAGGGAGCAGCGATTGGCTGGATCGAGGCGCTTCCGCGCGGGCCGCCTTGCCAAGCGCCCTGCGCTCGGACGCGTCGATGGACGCCGGCGGCGCGGTTAGGGGAGCGTGCTCAACGCGTGCCATCTGCTCCGTAAGTTACGCACTCTTCGTCGGCGTCGTCTCTGCCTTGGCCCCGGCGACTTCGTGGATCGCCTTCGTCAACGCGAGAATCTGGGTCGAGAGGTCCAGGAGCTCTTCGTTCTGCTTGTCCTCTTCCTTGACTGTCTGCCACTGCTGGTCGGCGATCACCTGCCGCTTGGCGTCGGCCCTGTTCTGGCTGATCACGTGATGTTCGCGCTCGCGAACGGCCTCATCGGCCCGGACGCCGGCTGAGTTCGACTCCTCGGGCTCGCCGAGCGAGCTATTAGCCCAAGAACCGGACCTATTTCCTGGGGCCCTTGCCGACGATCAGCTTGACCTTTGCACCGTTTCCGAGCCTACTGCCGGGCTTCGGCTTCTCGCCCAGCACCTTGCCCCTCTTCTTCGAGGGCGAGAAGGCTCTCGTGATCTTGCCGACCCGGCAGTGCGCCTTGCTGATCCGCGCCTTCGCCTTCGCCAGTGGCCGCCCATAGACGTTCGGAACAACGCACGCCTGCCGTGGGGGCGCCGGTGGCGGCGGTGCAGGCGGGGGCGGTGGTGCTGGCGGAGGGGGAGGCGGAGGCGGCGGAGGAGGTGGCGGTGCTGGCGGAGGTGGCGGTGGAGGTGGCGGCGGTGGGGGTGGCGGCGCAGGCAGCGAGACGATCACCGCGGCCGACAGGTCGCCTTTCCCACCGGCCGCGTCGTACCCACGAACGGAGTAGGAGTAGGTTGCCCCGGCCACCGCCGTCGCGTCCGTGTACGTCAAGCCCGTTGTCCGGCCGAGGGTCGTCCCGTCGCGCACGATCTCGTAGCCGGAGACGCCGAGCCGGCTCGCGGCGGCGCCCCAGCTCAGGCTGACCCGATCTCCGCTGAGTTCGGCGGCGAGCCCGCTCGGTGTGGTCGGCGCCGCGCATGAGATGGCACGGTCGTTTGCATCCACGACCACCGACGCAAGCGGCGCGAACGATCCCTTCCTCGTCCCATCCGCCCAAAGGACGCCCGACTGCCAACCGCGGAGGTCTGACTCGTCGCGGAGGAGAAAGTTGAAGATCGAGCGGACATACGGCTGGCAGTAGGCGAGCCTGACCGCGTACCGAAGCTGCGTCGCCTGGTCCGGTGCCAGGCTGGTCGCGAGCGGCGATGGACTCGGGAAATCGCTCTCACCGCCGGTGAAGTCCGGGATCGGAACGATGTTCTCGGTCCCCGAGTAGTACGCCGCCTTCTCCGGCGGGATCGTCGTCTGAAAGCCGCTCTCCAGATACCAGATCGGAGGGCAGCTCAGGTTGCAGCCTGGGCCGGGAACCGGCTGGGCGGTCCCGGCGAAGGCCTCCTGGAGCGTGGCGACGAGCTTGTTCCAGTCCCCCTCGGCGATCGTTCGGCCGGTCGTGTGGATCAGGAAGGGTCGCTCGCGGAAGCCGTTCTGGTACACGTGCTGGCCGACCGTGTCGAACAGCGGCTCCCTCCGCCCACTCGCCCGGAAGGCGTCGCCCATCTTCTTGATGAAGTTCACCGGCGAGTGCGAGATGTTGCTCACCGCGTGTGGGTTGTCGTTCCCGCGTGGCGAGGTGGCAGGGCCGACCACGTCGACAGCGGGCCTGAACGCGTGCAGGACGTCCCAACAACGAGCCAGCAGCGCCTCGTAGGCCGCGGGCGCGGCGCTCGAGTCGTCCGGGTTGAACTGCGGCCGCCAAAAGGCGCTGACGTTCGGCTCGTTCCAGATCACGACGTCGTCGATCGACGGGAAGCGAGCCACGGCATTCTTGGCATAGGTGCAGAACTGGGTTCGCGAGGCGTCGTCCTGTGGAGCGCTCGTCGCACTCCCGAAGACCGCCAGGACAAGGCGAAGGCCGCTCGTGCCCGCGACTGCGTTCGCGAGGTCGGTGACGTCTTGCGGAGTCAGGTCGCTCTCGCCGGGCACCCATCGCAACGTGATCCGGAAGGCGCTCGCGCCAACGGCCCGTCCCGGTTCGGCTGCGGCGGCACCGCCCCACTTCGGGCCGTCGTCGCTGAAGCCGAAGAAGAAGTCCGATTCCGCCCGGGCGAACGGGGCCGTCGCACAGGCCGCGACGACGAGCGTGAGCATGACGAGCAAGCCCCTCAAACCGTTCTGACCCCTCAGCCTAGGCGAGGGTAGCACCCGCCTTCTACGGATCGGGCGGCCGAGAGGACCCTTCGTAATCGGGTACCGCGAATGTCGACGCCTCCGCAAGCTAGGTCGTCCCGCGCTCCGACTGTTCGCGCGTCATCTCGTACTCGACCTCGCCCTTCTCAACGCCCTCTACGGGCGCGGTCATGGAGGTGGGAAACGTCCGCACGTAGTTCAGGCCAATCCGCTCCATTACGGCCCGCGAGCCGGCGTTGACGGTCATCGTCTGGGCGATGATCCGGTCGAGCCCGACCTCGTCGAAGCCGTAGCGGACCAGTTCTCGCGCCCCCTCAGAGGCAAGGCCCTTGCGCCAATGGCGCGGTCGCAGCCGGTAGCCCAGGTCGGCCACGCCCGGGTCGTCGGGTTGGTCGGGTCCGTGGGCGGGCTGAAGGATCCACCAGCCCACGAACTCGTCGTCGACCAGCCCGACCCAGAAGCCGAGTCCGTCCACCTTCTGCGCGGCTGCCGGCCGCCGCGCGTGGGTGGCGACGACCTCCTCGCGTTGCTGGCCCGTCCGCTGGGATAGCGCATCACCTCGAGATCCGAGTCGAGCTCCACCTCCCACTCGAGATGTTCGTCGGCGAGTGGTACCAGGGTGATCCGCTCGGTCTGCAGGGTTTGCTGAGGCATGAGGTCCGGAAGATCGCGCGCGGCCACCGCGTCTAGTGAGCACCCGAGTTCGCCCAGCGATAGGAGGCTCGGATGAGAGGTCAATTCGACGACAAAGCGAAAATCATCTCTAGCGGTATTGGACTCGAGGTGACGGGCCCGGCGGTTTGGGATCCCGACGAGTCGGGAGCTGTGATCCAGGTGCGCGTGAAGCAGGACAACGTGGTCGCCACGGGCGTCTCTGACTACACGCCCTCGAGCGCTGCTACCTGGTCGGCGAGGTTGACCACGCGCTCGGGCACGTTGCAGCCCGGCGTTGCCGACGCGAAGGCGCGGGCGACGGTGTCCCTCAAGGACGGGCACAGCGAGCCGTATAGCTGGCCCGACACGGTCGAGCTCGTCTCGTAAGACTCAATTGCGCGGCACTGCGGAACTGCGAGTCGGAATAACCGGCGCACGCCGGTGTCCTCCTAGCCAAGAGCTCAATTTCGACAAGAGGAGGACCACCATGACTCGCACGTTCCGCACCGCGCTCGCAGGCGCTCTAGCAGGCCTCGCGCTTGCGCTCGCCGCTAGCGCTCCGGCCGCGTCTGCTCCGAAGATGGTTCAGGGCAGCGTCGGCCCCGGCTTCACGATCAAGCTCACGCTCGCCGGCAAGAAGGTGACCAAGCTGAAGAAGGGCGTGCCGTATCGCTTCCAGATCCGCGACCGCTCGCCGATCCACGACTTCCACCTGATGGGGCCGGGAGTCAACCGAGTGCTGACGGGCGTCGACTTCACCGGGACCAAGAGCATCGTGCTCAAGCTGCGCAAGGGCACCTACCGCTTCGTCTGCGACCCGCACGCCTCGTTCATGCACGGGAGCTTCCGCGTCGCATGACCGCTGACCGCCGAGCGCGCCTTCTCACCGGCGCGCTCTGGCGGTGCGCTCAGCCAGTGACGGCCACCATCGCCCCGGGGCGGTGAGCAGACGGGCTAGTTCGGCTTGCCGGCCATCGCCCACACGGCCACCACATACGCCGCCAGGGCCACCGCCGAGAGCACGAGCGTCGCCTTGAGCAGCCCCGACCCCTTCCCTGCCCGGAGCCGATAGACGCCGACGCCTCCGACGATGAGCGACACCAGCAGGATCAGCCCGCCGAGGTCGGCGAGGATGGCTCCGATGTCGAGCCAGGTCGGCGAGGGGGCGCCTTTCTTGGTCCATCCCTCCCGCGACGCGACCCACTCGGCTCCGGCCCGCATCAGGATCCACCCGGGCAGCGAGACCGCGAGCAGCGACCAGTAGCCGAGCCGCAAGAAGCGCACGTCGCCCCTGGCAAAGGCCAGCGAGCTCACACCGGTGAGCAGTCCGCCGACGAGGATCATCGCTCCGAGGACGTGCAGGAAGAGCGGGAAGTCCCAGCTGTCGGGTCGGATCGCGGCGACGACAGTCATGCGCCCGGTTTGAAGATCATGTCGAGGAGGATCAGGAGGACTACCACCGAGGTCAGCGCGTGCATCAGCACGCCGTTGGACGTCCGGTTGAGGGCCAGGAGCTCTGCGTTGGCGCCGCGCTGCCCTGCTGCGTCAAGCTCCTTCGCCTTCGTCATGCCCTGCATGTAGGCGACTCCGGTGCGCTGGCCGAACGCAGCCGCGATTGCCCACAGCACGAGCGCCGCGATGATCCAGCCGTCCCAGATCGCGTAGCCGTCGAGCGCGAAGGCGAGCCAGATCCCGAGCACGATCGTCCCGCCTGCGCCGATGCCGACAGCGGCGTTTCCGACGTTCACGATCGGGCCGATCCGGATCGTCTCCTCGGGCGTGTCGATCCGCCGCACCGCCACGATCAGGATCCAGAAGAGCACGACCCCGGCGACGTACGCGAACGCCGTGAGCACGTGGAGCGCCAGCAGCCAGTCGTTGAAGCTCACGCGGCGATCCTACGACCAACCGAATTGCCGGTGCCGGTGAGACCGCTTGCCGCGCGTACGCTTGGCGCCGTGGGCATGTTCTTCCACTCGCCAGCAGAGGTGCCCGAGCGCCCGGCCGATCCCGAGAAGCGCCGCTCGAACCT
>DATAOL010000036.1:0-4384 GCA_036265755.1 Gaiellaceae bacterium
GCACGGGGATTCCGTCCGGCGGCCATGCGAACATCTGTTCCCTCATGCCTGCAAAACGGCGGAAATCCCCTGTGGAAACACGCGCGTCGCCTCGCCCATTACGGTCTCGTCCCGTGGGGACAAACGGCGCACAGACAGCGGCTTCGGAAGCTGCGTACGTCCCGCCGCAGAACCTCGACGCCGAGGAGTCCGTTCTCGGCGCGATGATGCTCTCGCCCGGGGCGATCGCCTCGGTCAGCGAGATCCTCACGAGCGACGGCCGCGAGTTCTACCGCGAGAGCCACGCGAAGATCTATCGGGCGGCGCTCGGCCTCTACGCCAAGGGCGAGCCGGTCGACGCGATCACGCTGGCCGACGAGCTCGACGAGCGCGGCGATCTGGAGGCTGTCGGCGGCAAGTTCCGGATCCACGAGCTTGCCTCGCTGGCGCCGGCGACGGCGAACGCGCACCACTACGCGCAGATCGTGCGCGAGACCTCCACGCTGCGCGGCCTCATCCGGGCAGGCGGCGAGATCGCCCAGCTCGGCTGGGACCGGCCCGGGGAGACGACCGAGCTCGTCGACCGCGCGGAGCAGATCGTCTTCGACCTCTCGCAGCAGCGCGCGCGGGGCGAGTTCAGCCACATCGAGGAGCTCCTGAAGGAGAGCTTCGAACGGATCACCGCCCTGTACGAGTCGGGTGCCGACGTGACGGGAGTGCCGTCCGGCTTTCGCGACATCGACCGGATCACGTCCGGCTTCCAGGAGGGGAACCTGATCATCGTCGCCGCCCGGCCGAGCATGGGCAAGTCGGCCCTCGGGCTCTGCATGGCCGCCAACCTCGGGGTGCGCAGGGGCACACCGGTCGCTCTGTTCACGCTCGAGATGTCGAAATCCGAGGTGACGCAGCGGCTCATGTGCAGCGAGGCAAAGGTCGAGTCGCAGCGCCTCCGCACCGGGAAGCTTGCCGCCGACGACTGGCCGCGGCTCACGGCCGCGTGCGACAAGCTCGCCAAGGCGCCCATCTACGTGGACGACACCGGCTCGATCACGATGATGGAGATCCGCTCGAAGGCCCGGCGCTTGAAGCAGAAGCACCCTGAGCTCGGGCTGATCATCGTCGACTACCTCCAGCTCATGACCTCCGGGACGAGCGCAGAGAACAGGGTCCAGGAGGTCTCGCAGATCTCGCGGTCGCTGAAGGTGCTCGCGCGCGACCTCGACGTGCCGATCATCGCGCTCTCGCAGCTCTCCCGCGCCGTCGAGCAGCGGCACGACAAGCGCCCGATCCTCTCCGACCTGCGCGAGTCGGGCTCGCTGGAACAGGACGCCGACATCGTCGTCTTCATCTACCGCGACGAGTACTACAACGACGAATCCGACCAGCAGGGGCTGGCGGAGGTCATCGTCGCCAAGCACCGCAACGGGCCGACGGACACGGTGAAGCTCTCGTTCCTCCGTCGGTACGCGAAGTTCGCCGACCTGGCGGCCGTCTGATGGCGAGCTGGACGATGCCCGTCGAGCCGCGCAGGCGCCTGTGGTGGTGGCGTCTCCGCGCCCTGCTGCGTCCGTCAGCCTGACGCGGGTCTAAGCTCCAGCACGTGCCCGCCACCGTGATCGTCGGTGCGCAGTGGGGCGACGAGGGCAAGGGCAAGATCGTCGACCTGCTCGCTCAGAGCTCGGAGATCGTCTGCCGCTATCAGGGCGGCCCGAACGCCGGCCACACGATCGTGCGCGAGGGCGAGACCTTCAAGCTCCATCACGTCCCTTCCGGGATCCTCTACGACGGGAAGATGTCGGTGATCGGCGCCGGCTGCGTCGTCGACCCGGCCCTCCTCGTCGAGGAAATCGACGGGCTCGAGGCGCGCGGCGTCTCGAGCGCCGGCCTCCGACTTTCCGGGAACGCGCACCTGATCATGCCGTGGCATGTGGCGAGCGACTCGGCGAGCGAGCGGCGGCTCGGCCGTCTCCAGATCGGCACGACCCGCCGGGGCATCGGTCCCGCCTACGCGGACAAGGCGGCCCGCCTCGGCATTCGCGTCCAGGACATCCTCGATTCGAAGATCCTGCGCCAGAAGTTCGAGACGGCACTGGCGGAGAAGAACCGGCTGCTCGACGAGCCCCTCGAGCCCGGCGACCTCGCCGACCGCATGGAGGCCTGCGCAGCACGGCTGCGCCCCTACATCGCCGATACCTCGCTCCTCGTGGAGCGCGCCCTCAAGGACGGGCAGAGGGTGCTGCTCGAAGGGGCGCAGGGGACCCTCCTCGACCTCGACCACGGCACCTATCCCTTCGTGACCTCCTCGAACCCGATCGCTGGGGCCGCCGCGACGGGGATCGGCATCGGCCCGACGCGGATCGAAAGCGTGATCGGCGTCGCCAAGGCCTATGTCACGCGTGTCGGCGAGGGGCCGTTCCCGACTGAGATCGAGGGGCCCGACCAGGCGCGCGTTCGCGAGCTCGGCGACGAGTACGGAACCACCACCGGCCGCGAGCGCCGCTGCGGCTGGCTCGACCTGGTCGGCCTGCGCTTCGCCGCTCGGGTGAACGGCATGACCTCGCTCGCTCTCACGAAGCTGGATGTGCTCTCGGCGTTCGCGGAGATCCCCGTCTGCGTGCGCTATCGACTTCCCGACGGGAGCGAGACCGACGAGTTCCCCGCGCACCAGAGCGACTTCCACCACGCGAAGCCGATCTACGAGGTCCTGCCGGGCTGGCGCGAGCCGCTCGACGGCGCCCTCCCGTCCGCCGCCCGGCGTTACGTCGAGTTCGTCGAGGAACGGCTCGAGCTCGAGGTCGGCATGGTCGGCACCGGCGCCGACCGGGCGAGCGTGATCACGCGAGATCAGCCGGCGTATTCACGTTCCTGAGCTCGTCCTCGGCGAGCTCCAAGACGTTCACCGACAGCTCCTCGAGGGCCCGGTAGAGAGCGAGATCGCCCGACTCGATGCGCCGCTCGAAGACCGGGAGCGCCGACTTCCGATACGCGCCCGGCAGCGGCCCCGTCTGCGGCACCGCCGCGTCGACCCCCTGGGCGCCGTCGGCGAGGCGGACGAGGAGCTCCGGCGAGACGAGCGGCATGTCAGTGGGCAGGACGACGGCGAGGTCGCTCTCCGCGGCCCGCAGGCCGGCTGCTAGCCCGACGATCGGCGCACGCACCTCGCTGCCGTCGTCCAGCACCGGGAAGGGAAGCCTGAGACCGTCCGCCTCCTTGCCGACGACGATGACGTCCTCGAACGTCTCGGAGAGGAGAGCGTGCGCCCGCTCGCCGAGCACCTCGCCGTGAAAGCGGGCGAGAGCTTTCGGCGACCCGAAGCGACGGCTCGCGCCGCCGACGAGGAGGACGCCGGTTACTTCCTCCCGACCGCGTACCACGCGCGCGCGCTCAGGTCGAACGGCCCCTCGGGCGAGCCCAGCTGCTTCCGATACTCCTCGCGAAGCGCCTCCTGGGCCTCCGGCTCGAGGGAGACCGCGAAGCCACCCGCGGGGCCGACCCCGCCGAGGAAAGGCTCCCAGAGGTCGTCGAAGTCCTCGTACGAAGCACTGACGACGATCTCGCCGTCGCGGACCTCGGCGAGACCCACGTCCCTCCACAGATCGGCGAGCTCGCCGCGCTCCCCGAAGCGCATGCGCGTGCGCTCGTCCAGGGCCGCCGCCCTGCGTTCGTCGAGGGCGGCTGCCGCTTCCCAAAACGTCGCGAGCATGGTCATCTCGCCGCGATAGTCCCAGACGGCGGCCGCAACGACCCCGCCCTGCCTCGCCACGCGCCGCATCTCGGTGGCGCCGCGCTCAGGATCCTCGAGGAAGTTGAAGACGAGCTGGGCCAGCACGACGTCGAAGGAGTCTTCCTCGAAAGGAAGCTGCTCGGCGGCGCCTTCCTGCACGTCGGCGGCAGGGAACCGGGAACGAAGCGCGGCGACGAACGGCGCAGAAGGATCGACGGCAGCGACGTTTCGCTCGCCGAGCCGCTCCGCGAGAACGTGGGCCAGCTTGCCGCTACCCGCGCCCACGTCGAGCGCACGCGCCCCCGCCGCGACGCCGGCCTCGTCCGCCAGCGCGCGTCCGAGCGCATCGCTGTAGCGCCCGACGAAGCGGTCGTAGACCTCGGCGGCAACGGCGAAGGTCATCGGATCCGCTGCGGCCCGGAGTAGACGTTGACGCGGCCGCCGCGGACGAAGCCGCAAAGCGTCACGCCCCGATCGCGCGCAAGATCGACGGCGAGCGTGCTCGGCGCGCCGACGGCCACGACGACGGGGCATCCGGCCACCGCGGCCTTCTGCACGAGCTCGAAGGAAAGCCGGCCGCTGACGCAGAGAATCCTGTCGGCGAGCGGAAGCAGGCCGGCGCCGAAGGCCCAGCCGACCACCTTGTCCATCGCGTTGTGGCGCCCGACGTCCTCCCGCACG
>DATAOL010000037.1:0-3844 GCA_036265755.1 Gaiellaceae bacterium
TCTACACGGCTGAGAACGTCGAAATCGACTACGAGCGAGACCTCGGCTACCCGGGCCGTTTTCCGTATACCCGCGGGGTCTATCCGTCCATGTACCGGGGGAGGCTCTGGACGATGCGCCAGTTCGCCGGCTTCGGCACCGCCGAGGAGACGAACGCGCGCTTCCGCTACCTGCGCGACCATGGTCAGACCGGCCTTTCGACCGCGTTCGACATGCCCACCCTCATGGGCTACGACTCGGACCACCCGAAGTCGCTCGGAGAGGTCGGCCGCGAGGGCGTCGCCATCGACTCCCTCGAGGACATGGAGCACCTGTTCGCGGGCATCCCGCTCGGCGAGGTCTCCACGTCGATGACCATCAATGCGCCGGCGGCGATGCTCCTCGCCTTCTACATCTGCGTCGCGGAGGAGCAGGGAGTCCCGCAGGATCGCCTGCGCGGGACGATCCAGACCGACATCCTCAAGGAGTACATCGCGCAGAAGGAATGGATCTTCCCGCCGGAGCCGTCCATGCGGCTCTGCGTGGACATGATCGAGTACTGCGCGCGCGAGGTCCCGCTCTGGCACCCGGTCTCGATCTCCGGCTACCACATCCGCGAGGCCGGCTCGACGGCGGCGCAGGAGCTGGCCTTCACGCTCGCCGACGGGTTCGCCTACGTGGAAGCGGCGCTCGACCGTGGGCTCGACGTCGACGACTTCGCGCCGCGGCTCTCCTTCTTCTTCAACGCGCACATCGACTTCTTCGAGGAGATCGCGAAGTACCGGGCCGCCCGCCGCATCTGGGCCAGGGAGTTGCGCGACCGCTACGGCGCCAAGAACCCACGCTCCTGGCTGATGCGCTTCCACACGCAGACGGCCGGCGTTTCGCTGACCGCCCAGCAGCCCGAGGTCAACATCGTCCGCACGGCGCTCGAGGCGCTCGCGGCGGTGCTCGGCGGGACGCAGTCGCTGCACACGAACTCCTTCGACGAAGCGCTCGCGCTTCCGACGGAACATGCCGTCAAGCTGGCTCTGAGGACACAGCAGGTGATCGCGCACGAGACCGGTGTGACGAACACGATCGACCCGCTCGGCGGCTCCTACTACCTCGAGGAGCTCACGAACCGGTTGGAGGCCGAGGCCCACGACTACTTCGGCCGCATCCGCGAGCTCGGCGGCGTCGTCGCGGCGATCAAGGACAACTTCTTCCAGCGCGAAATCGCAGAGGCATCGTTCCGCTTCCAGAGCGAGGTCGAGTCGGGGCAGCGCGTGATCGTGGGCGTGAACCGCTACGAGGACCCGGACGAGCGCGAGCTCGAGATCCTGAAGATCGACGCCGGGCTCGAGCGCAAGCAGATCGAGCGGGTGCAAGCCCTGCGCGCGCGGCGCGATTCCGCGGCTGTCGAGGAGGCGCTCAAGAGGCTCGGGCGCGACGCAGCAGACCCGAACGCGAACCTCATGCCGGCGATCATCGACGCCTCCCGTGCCTACGTGACGATGGGCGAGATGTGCGACGCGCTCCGTGGCGTGTGGGGCGTTTGGCGGGAAACGCCGGTCTTCTGACCCCAAACTAATCGGGGGGCTAGTAGCAATGGTCGGCGAGTGGGAGTAGCCTCGCGACGCGATGACGGTTGGCCGCAGCCGGCGTCGTAAAACGCTCGGCCTTACGCTTCTCCCGAACCGAGCGCGGGGTTTGGGCGGGCAGTCCCGGAGACCAAGCGGGACGGCCCGCTCACTCCCTCGATCGAGGGATGCCGTCCGCTTCCGCTTTCGGGATCATGCTCGTGCGCCTATGCGGCGCTTTTGCGGCCACCCCCGATTGGTCGGGCGGTGGCCGCTCCTTTGCCCGTGAGCTCAGCGGCGCTGGACGCGGATCGTCATAGAGGCCGTGTCCATGCCGCCGCGCCCGTCGCTCACCCGCAGCCGCACCTTGAATCTCCCGCGGTGGTGGTAGACGCGCTTTGGATCCATCATCCGGGAGTCGCCGAAGACCCCGTTGCCGTTCAGATCCCATGAGAACTTGAGCTTGTCGCCGTCCGGATCCATGGAGCGCTTCGCGTTGAATCTCACAGTGAGTGGGGTTCGCCCTTCGCTCGGGCGGGCGACGAACTCGGCCACCGGTGGATGCTCGGGCCAAACGAAGGTCGCGGTGTAGGTCGCGGGCGCTGTGGGCGCGGTGACGTTGTGGGCGGCCGCGCCGCCGTCAGACCACGACGAGAACGTGTACTGCGTCCTGCCGAGCACCTGAGCGGCCGCGTTGATCGAGTTGGCCGAGCCAACGATCACCGTGTGCGTGAAGGGCGCCATCATGCTGACGGTGCCGATGGCAAGCTGCAAGCCGGCGGGCTTCGACTTGAGCGTCAGGGCGACCGTCTTCGGATCGAGGTCGACCGAGCTCGATGCCGAGAGCCCGTTCGCATCAGTGGCGGTCAACTTCAGCTCGAGGAATGAGGGGTACTCGTGGTCGGGCGCCGAGAACGAGCCGCCCACCACGCCCGGGATCGTCTCGACGTTGTGGGTGTGGCAGTCGGACGGGCAGTGATGGACGATGATCGACCAGCTGAGCCGGGCGGCGGGCTCGGTCCCGTCCTCTGCGTCACTCGCGTGGCCCGAGAACTCGATGTCGTCGCCGACCGCCCAAGTGAGTGACGGGACGGGTGTGTCGATGACCGGAACGGGAGGCGTGTCCCCCGGCGTGAGGGTGAAAAGAGAGCTTCTCGTCGTGCCCCCCTGATCGTCGCTGACCCGTACCGAGGGGTGGAACGTCCCCGGCTCGTCGTACTCGTACGTCGTGCTCGCGGACGCGGAGTCGCCGAAGGTGCCGTCGCCGTCGAGATCCCAGGAGAACGTCAGCGGGTCTCCGTCGGGATCGTGAGACGCCGCCGCGTCGAAGGTCACCTTCAAGGGGGTCGGACCGGCCTGGGGAGACGCGGTTGCGACGACAATCGGTGGCTGGTTGGCCGAGAAGTACTGGATCCTCCGGATCGTGCCGTCGTCGTACCCTGCGTAGTACAGGTCTCCACCCGGTCCGATCTCGAGGTCGACCGGCCCCGCAGCAGGGCTGATGAATGGGGCCACGCCCGACGGATCCGGAAGGCCATCCGCTCCCTCCGGCATGACCCAGATGCAGTTGCGCGAGTGGTCGGCGAAGAAGAGCGCGCCAGCGTAAGAGCTCGGATACGTGCCGCTCGCGTAGAAGGCAAGCCCGGCGACGGACGAGCTGCCGGTCGTGCAACCGTCCCCGCCCACGACGCCCGCCGCGTGGTTGTACGTGAAGTACGGCGCCCGCGCCTCGTCCGGGTCCGGCGGGTCAGAGCCCTCGAGGCTGTAGAGCTCGGTGCAGATGTGGTCGAGGTAGCCCTCGTAGGAGGGTTGCCGGCCGTTGCCTTCGTAACAGGGCCAGCCGAAGTTCGCGATGTTTTCCGTGGGAGTGGGATCGTGGTCGATCTCCTCCCAGTCCCTCCAGCCCACGTCGCCGATCCAGAGGTCGTTCGTTCCGGGGCGAAGCGCGAAACGGAAGGGATTGCGCAGCCCCTCGGCCACGATCCGGCGAGCGTTCTCGTCGGAGCTCGCCGCGAGCGGGTTGTCAGGCATCCCGGCCCCCGATGACGGGTCGACGCGAATCACCGTGCCGTTCAAGACGGCCGGACCGGCGACCCGGTGCAGGCTCTGGCTGCGGAGAGCCCCGCCTTCGGCGCTGGGCGTTGCCATGGCGCCGCCGAGGCCGCCCGGCGGGTCGCCGCAGGGGTTCTTCGGCGTAATCGGGTGACTCGCATCCGGCAGGGTCCCGCCCCACTGTCCGACGTCCACGTTTCCGAAGTTCGCTCCTTCGCCGGCGCTTACATACAGGGCTCCGTCGGGCCCGA
>DATAOL010000038.1:0-2782 GCA_036265755.1 Gaiellaceae bacterium
CTGGCTCAGAAAATTGATCTTTCGCGGCGCCTGGCTCGACCACCGCGTGAAGGAGAACCTGCTCGAGGTCGCCTGGGACGACCGCAGCTCCGAGTTCGGCTACCGCGATCCTCGCGGCGGCCGCGCGCTGCTCGAGCTGGCCCCCGTGCCGTCCTGGCACGATCTCCAGTTCCGTCGATGAGCGTCGTCGGGCTCGACCACGCGTTCATCACGATCCCGAGCGGCGCGGAGGACGAGTCGCGCCGGTTCTACGGAGAGTTGCTCGGGCTCAAGGAGATCCCCAAGCCTGCCGGCCTGGGCACCCCCGGTGTCTGGTTCCAGGCCGGCAACCAGGAGCTTCACCTGGGCGCCTACGAGGATCACGCCGCGCCGAAGCGGCCGCATCCCGGCTCTCGCGTCGAGAGCGCGACGGCTTTGGAAGAACTTGCGCACCGGCTCGACGAGGCCGGGGTCGAGCCGAAGTGGGACGACCGGATCGAGGGACGCAAGCGTTTTTACGTCCGCGATCCCTTCGGAAGCCGGGTCGAGCTGCTGACCGACCTCTAGAAGAGGCTTGCCTCGGCCCGCGCGGCGGCGCCGACGTGGGCTCGGCCAAGCTTCGTGATGACGCGCCCGCGCGGGGTGCGCTGGATCAGCCCGAGCTGGAGGAGGTACGGCTCGTAGACGTCCTCGATCGTGTCCGGCTCCTCCCCGAGGCTGACTGCGAGCGTGGACAGCCCGACAGGACCGCCGTCGAACTTCTCCACGATCGTCCGCAGAAGCTCCCGGTCGATGCGCTCCAGGCCCTCGCCGTCCACTTCCAGCAGTGCGAGCGCCTCGCGCGCGATCGCGAGCGTCACTGCCCCATCATGCCGCACCTGGGCGACGTCCCGGACGCGCCGAAGGATCCGGTTCGCGACACGCGGCGTGCCGCGGGCGCGGCGCGCGATTTCCTCGGCGGCCTCGCCCTCGATCTCGACGCCGAGGATTCGCGCCGAGCGGCGCACGATGGTCGAAAGGTCCTCAGGGCCGTAGTAATCGAGGCGATACGTCATCCCGAAGCGGTCCCTGAGCGGCGTCGTGAGCAGACCTGTCCGCGTGGTCGCACCGACGAGAGTGAACGGCGGCAGGTCGAGCGTGAGCGTTCGCGCCGCCGGCCCCTGGCCGACGATGATGTCGAGCCGGTAGTCCTCCAAAGCCGGATAAAGGATTTCCTCAACGGCCCGGTTCAGGCGGTGGATCTCGTCCACGAACAGGACGTCGCGCTCCTCGAGCGCAGTGAGAATCGCGGCCATGTCGCCTTTCCGCTCGAGCGCAGGGCCGGCGACCGAGCGGATGCCGACCCCGAGCTCCTCCCTGATGATGTAGGCAAGGCTCGTCTTACCGAGCCCCGGTGGGCCGACGAGGAGGACGTGGTCGAGCGCCTCCCCCCTCCCCTTCGCGGCTTCGAGCACGATCCCGAGCTGCTCCTTGATGCGCTCCTGGCCAACGAACTCGTCCAGGCTGCGCGGCCGCAGGGAGCCGTCGAAGTCTTCGTCCTCGGGAGCGAGGACGGCCGTCGTGATCCGCTCGTCGCTCATGCCGCCCTGAGGGCCTCGCGCACCCGCTCCGCCGGCGGCAGATCGGGATCCACGGCGGCGAGCCGCTGCTCAGCTTCGGCAGCCGAGTAGCCCAGCTCGACAAGAGCGTCCCGAGCGACGATGTGCCCGTCGCCGGCGCCCAGATGCGGGGCCTCCACGGCGGCGAGCGGCGCAATCTTCTCCTTGAGCTCGAGGACGACTCTCTGCGCCGTCTTCTTCCCGATGCCCGGAATGGTCTGGAACAGCGCGTCGTCCTCGCGCACGATCGCGCGCCGGAGCTCCCCGGGGGAGTATCCCGACACGATCGCGAGCGCGACCTTCGGGCCGACTCCGGAGACCGCGAGCAACTGCTCGAAGAGCTCCCGTTCCTCCCCGTCCGCGAAACCGAACAGCTGCATCGCGTCCTCGCGCACGTGCAGATGCGTCTCCAGGACGACCTCGTCGGCGCCGTCCGCCTTCTTCACGGCGGTGGGCGTCGCATGAAGCCGGTAGCCGACGCCGTTGACGTCGAGCACCAGGCCGTCGGCGTCCCACGCGACGGCTTTTCCGCGGAGCCGCGAGATCACCGCGCGCTCCCGGCGAGCGCTGCGAGGGGCGGCGCCAGGGCGTGGCAGATCGCGACAGCCAGCGCGTCGGCCGCGTGATGGGGCTTGGGAGCCTCGGCAAGACCGAGAATCGCCTTCACCATTCGCTGCACCTGCTCCTTCTCCGCGCGGCCGTAGCCGCACACCGCATGTTTCACGCTGGCGGGCGGATATTCAGCGCAGTACACGCCGGCGGACGCGCAGGCGACGAGCGCGGCGCCTCGCGCCTGCCCGACGGAGAGCGCGGTGCGGGCGTCGGCGCCGACGAAGGACTCCTCGAGCACGACCGCCTCCGGTTCGTGCCGGACGATGAGCTCCGCGATCGCGTCGTGGATCTGCTTCAAGCGCAGCTCGGGACGCTCGCGCGCCCGCGTCTGCCACCAGCCGAACTCGACCGCCTTGAGGCGGCCGCCGCTTGCGTGGACGATGCCGTATCCGCACGCTGCAGTGCCCGGGTCGATACCGAGGACCTTCACGCATCGAGGTTACGCACGGGACCGGACGTTCCTTCCCGTGCGCAGAGCTTACGCCGTCAGGATGTTCGCCTTGACGCCTGGATGCTCGGCACACCACTCGCGCAGGTGCCCGAAGATCTTCAACCGGTCCGCAGAGTCCGAACGTTCGCCTTCCGACCAGAGG
>DATAOL010000039.1:0-19721 GCA_036265755.1 Gaiellaceae bacterium
CGTCCGCGTCGGGTTCCCCGAGCGGGAGTAGTCGTACCCCTTGTTCTTCCCGACGCCCTCCTGGACGTAGGTGGAGGTCTGGTAGATCGGCGTGATCACGGCCCCCGTCGCGGGGTCCGGTTCCTGCCCGTCGTGGATGGCGCGCGTCTCGAAGTCCACGGCCTGATCGTATCCTTGCGGCATGGGCCCGGTAGGTCAGCCAAGAGTGACGGAGCCGTCGTCTCCGATCGTCCAGTGGGGGTTGTGCGCGACCTCCCATGGATGTCCGTCAGGATCGACGAAGACGGCGGAGTAGCCTCCCCAGAACGTTGCCGCCGGCTCGCGCGGGATCTCCGCGCCGGCCGCGCGCGCCTCTTCGATGACGGCGTCGACCTCTTCCGTCGAACGCGTGTTGTACGCGAGCGTGATGCCGCCCCAGCCACCCGGGTCCTGCACGCCGCTGTCCTCCGCGAGCTGATTGCGGCCCCAGAGCGCGACGATCATTCCGCCCGCCTGGAAGAAGACGACGTCGTCGGCGGGCGCGGCCCCGGACTTCCAGCCGAGCGCCTCGTAGAAGGCCCGCGACCTGGCGAGGTCGGAGACGCCGAGAGTGACGAGGCTCAGGCGCTGGTCCATCAGCTCCCCTGTTGGCTCGCCAGGTACTCGAGCAGATCGGCGCGCGTCAGGACGCCCACGGGCTTGCCGCCGCGCGCGACGACCACGGCCGGGTTGCCGGCGGAGAGGTCGGCGAAGACGGTGTCCACGGAGGCGCCGATCTCAACGGCGGGAAGCGGCGGCTCCATCGCTGAGGCGATGTCCTCCGAGAGCGCATCCTGGTTGCGGAAGACCCGGTCGAGGAGCCCGCTCTCGCGGATCGAGCCGACGACGTCCGCCAGGGAATCGGCGCCGTCGCCGTTCCGCACCACCGGTATCTGGGAGATGCCGTACCGCTGCATCAGGTCGATGGCCTCGCCGACCTTCTGGTGGGTCGCGACCGTGACGAGCTCGGGAACCTCGGGCTCCTCGTCCCGCTTGAAGGTGAGGACGGCCTGGATCGTCGCCGTCGGCGCGGCGCGCTCCAGGAATCCGTGCTCGAGAAGCCAGTTGTCGTCGTAGACCTTGGAGAGATAGCCGCGACCCGAGTCCGGGATGATGGTCACGATCGTGGCGTCGCGACCGAAGCGCTGCGCGACCTGAAGCATGGCCCAGACCGCCGTGCCGCCGGAGCCGCCCACCAGGATCCCCTCTTCGCGGGCCATGCGCCGCGCCGTTCGGAACGAATCCCGGTCGGACACGGTCACGTATTCGTCGACGAGCGACGGGTCGAATGTCGTGGGCCAGAAGTCCTCGCCGATTCCCTCCACGAGGTAGGGATGCACGTTGTCCGGGTTCGAGAAGATCGACCCCTCCGGATCCGCGCCGACCACGAGGAGGTCGGGCCTTTTCTCCCGGAGGTAGCGCGCGGTGCCGGTGATCGTGCCGCCGGTTCCGACGGAGACGACGAGGGCGTCGATCTGGCCATCCGTCTGCTCCCAGAGCTCTGGCCCGGTGGTCTCGTAGTGCGCCTCGGGGTTGGCGGCGTTGGAATACTGGTCGGGCTTGAACGCGCCCGGGATCTCCTCTGCGAGCCGGTTCGAAACGGAGTAGTAGCTCTCGGGCGACCCGGGCGGGACGGCGGTCGGGCAGATGACGACCTCGGCGCCGTAGGCGCGCAGTAGCGCCCGCTTCTCCTCGGCGATCTTGTCCGGCATCACGAAGACGCACCGGTAGCCCTTGAGCGCTGCCGCGATCGCCAGGCCAACACCCGTGTTCCCGCTCGTCGGCTCGACGATCGTCCCGCCCGGGGCGAGCTTCCCTTCGCGCTCGGCCTGCTCGATCATCCGCAGGCCGATCCGGTCCTTGACGCTGCCGCCCGGGTTCAGGAACTCGAGCTTGGCAAGCAGCCTCGGCTCGACGTCGCGGGAAATCCGCTGCAGGCGTACGAGCGGAGTGCCGCCGACGAGATCGAGAACGGTCGGAAAGTGATCGCTCATCCCGGCCCGTAACGATACGGCTTGTGTCCTTCCAGTCGGGGTTTTTCGCCTAGATTCCGACGCCGACGAGCTGGAAGAACCAGAGCGCGCTGGTGTACCAGACAGCCACGAGGACAGCGAAGAGCAGGCCGCCGGCGGTCGGGAGCACCCAGGTCGGAAAGCGGTGGAGACGGACGATGAGGACCTTCGCCGCGAAGGCTCCGTAGAACGCGCAGCCGAGCAGCGAATGCGCCACGACTCGGCTCGTCGTGTGCTGGAAGCCGAGCTTGAAGACGCAGTGGTACGCGATCGGCAGGGTGAGCGCGAACGCGAGCCGCCCCGTCCAGCGGTGGAACGCGGGAATCCAGGCGGGCCTCGCCCAGGGAAGCTTGCGGAAGATCCAGGCGGCGGTGAAGAGCTGCAGCAGGCCGAGAGCGACGGCGGCCGTCGCAAGCCACGCCTTCAGATGGAGGGTGTCCGAGAAGAAGAGCTGGAAGTACCCCTTGTTCGGGTCGAAGCGCTCGCGGGCGAGCAGGCCGACCGTGAGGGCGACGAGCGCAAATGCGGTGAGCGGTACCGCGAGCCAGCGATTCGACCGCGTCGGCCGAGGAGCCGCTTGGGGGGCGGCGATCGTCACATGGCAATGAAACCGCCCGCGGGCGGTGGAATCAATGGCGGAAGTGCCGCCGTGGAGCGAAGACGATCGTCCCGCCGGCCTCCGCCACGGCGGCGACCACCTCGTCGTCCCGCTTCGACCCTCCCGGCTGGACGATCGCCGTCACGCCCGCGTCGAGCGCGAGCCTTGGACCGTCCGGGAACGGAAAGAACGCGTCGGAGGCGAGCGCGGCGCCCTCGAGGGAGTGGCCGTGCTCGCGGGCCTTGTCGATCGCGATCCTGACGGAGTCGACGCGGCTCATCTGGCCGGCGCCGATGCCGAGCGTCTGCAGCTCTCTTGCGAGGACGATCGCGTTCGAGCCGACGTGCTTGCAGATGCGCCAGGCGAAGAGGAGATCGCCCCAGGCCCGCTCGTCGGGGGCTTCCCCGGCGAGCACCTCCATGCCCTCCCGGTCGTCCACCTCGGCGTCGGCGTCCTGGACGATGAAACCCCCGAGCACCCGGCGGTAATCGCGCTCGCCGATCGAGGCACGGCGTCGCTCGCGATCCTCCAGGATCCGGGTCGCCGGCTTCTGCTTGAGGATCTCCGCGGCATCGGCGGTGTACTCCGGCGCGATCAGCACCTCGACGAACTGCTCGGCCAGCCGCTGCGCGAGCGGCGGGTCGAGGCGCCTGTTGACCGCGACCACGCCTCCGTAGGCCGAGACCGGATCCGCGGCATAGGCCTTCGCGGTCGCCTCGTCGATGTTGGAGGCGACGCCGACTCCGCACGGATTGCCGTGCTTGACGACGACGCAGGTCGGGAGCTCGAACTCGGCGAGCACGGCGCGGGCGGCGTCGAGGTCGGCCAGGTTGTTGAACGAGAGGTCCTTGCCCGAAAGCTGCGCGACCCGCGAGAGCAGGTCGCGGCGCGATCCGGCCTCGACGTAGTAGGCCGCCCGCTGGTGGGGGTTCTCGCCGTACGGGAGCTCGCGCCGACGGTCCATCGCGACGATGAGCTTGGGCGGGAATGTCTCCCGGTCGCCGAACCAGGACGCGATCGACGCCTCGTAGGAAGCGGTGTGGGCGAAGGCCTCGGCGGCAAGCTCGCGCCGCGTGGCGGCATCGATCTCTCCCGTAGCCTGGATCTCGAGCAGAAGCGCCTCGTAGCGTGCGATCGAGCAGACCGGCACGACATGCTCGAAGTTCTTCGCGGCCGCGCGGAGCATGGCGGGGCCGCCGATGTCGATCATTTCCACGGCCTCTTCCTCGCGGACGTCTTTCCGTCCCGCGACCTGCGCGAAGGGATAGAGGTTGACGCAGACGAGGTCGAAGGGCTCGATGCTGTGCTCGGCGAGCGCCTCGAGGTCGGCCTTCACGTTGCGGCGCGCGAGGATCGCGGCGTGAATCTTCGGATGAAGCGTCTTGACGCGGCCGCCGAGCATCTCCGGGACGTCGGTCAGCGTGTCGACCGGCGTGCAGGACAATCCGAGCTCGGAGATGTACGCGGCGGTCCCGCCGCTCGCGACGAGCTCGACCCCCAGCTCGGCGAGGCCAGTGGCGAACCGGTCGAGACCCGTCTTGTCGAAGACGGAGATGAGCGCTCGCCGGACGGCCATCAGGGCGGAGACACTATTGCGCCCGCCAGATAGAGCTTGACCGCTTCGGGAAGCAGGCGGTGCTCCACCTCCTGGATGCGCGCGTAGAGAGTCTCGGGCGTGTCACCGGGCTCGATGGCCACGCGCTCCTGGGCGATGACGGGCCCCGTGTCGACCCCCCCGTCGAGGAAGTGCACCGTGACGCCGGTCTCCGCGGCGCCGGCCTCGAGGGCTTGCCCGATCGCGTCGAGCCCGGGAAATGCGGGGAGGAGCGACGGGTGGACGTTGAGGCACGGGAAGCGGGCGAGGAAGCCGTCTGTGAGGAGCTGCATATACCCCGCGCAGACGACGATCTCGACACCGTGCTCAGCCAGCCAGTCGGCCATTGCGACGTCGCGCTCGGCCCGGTCGGCGTAGTCGTCGAGCGGGAAGACGGCCGATGGCACCGACGCCTCGGCCGCCCGCTCGAGAGCGCGCGCTTCGGCGGTGTTCGAGGCCACCGCCGAGATCGGGAGCTCCGCGTCGAGGAGCGCCTGCAGGTTCGTGCCCGCGCCGGAAGCGAGGACGCCGATCACCGCAGCCGGCCGATGACGACTCCGGCTTCGGCGTCGGCTTGCGGCACGACCGCGCACATGCCGATTCCGAGGTTGAAGACCCGGCGCTGCTCCTCCTCGCGGATGCCCTGCTCGTCGAGCCAGGCATAGACGACCGGCCTCTCCCACGCGCTCCAGTCGATCTCCGCCTTTACGCCAGGAGGAAGGGCTCGTGGAAGGTTGCCCATGATTCCCCCGCCCGTGACGTGGGCGAGCGCGCGCACGTCGCACCGGGCGCGGAGGCTGCGCACGTCCTCGAGGTAGAGCCTGGTCGGCGGAAGCAGCAGGTCTGCGTCGAAGTCCGAGTCTCCGACGAGGCTCCGCACGAGCGTAAAGCCGTTCGCGTGCAGTCCGGACGAGGGCAGCCCGAGTACGACGTCGCCCGGCTCGCATCGCGATCCGTCGATCAGCTCGGCGCGGCGGACGATGCCCACGCACGCCCCGGCGAAGTCGAGCTCGTCGTCGCGGTAGATCCCCGGGAGCTCGGCGCTCTCGCCGCCGAGAATGGCACAGCCCGCCTCGCGGCAGACCGAGGCGGCCCCCTCGACGAGCTCCGCCACCTCTTCGAGGTCGAGCGAACCCGAGGCGACGTAGTCGAGAAAGAAGAGCGGCTCGGCGCCGGTCGTGATGACGTCGTTCACGCAGTGCGCCGCCAGGTCGACGCCGGCGTCGAAGAGCCGGCCCGCCCGCCGCGAGAGAATCAGCTTCGTCCCGACTCCGTCCATCGTCGCGGCGAGCAGCCGTTCGTCGTCGAGCGGATGGAGGCCCGCGAATCCTCCCAGGGCACCCCCGGTCGAGGCTACGGCCGAGCGCAGCCGCTCGACCACGGCCTCGGCCTTGCCGAGGGAGACACCCGCCGCCTCATAGCTCGTCACGCCAGCACCTCGGCCACGAGCTCGGGGCGGCCCTCGGGCCCGGCGGGGAGGAAACGGACGATGCTCTCGCCGAGCGCGACGCTCGTCCCCTCGCGCTCGAGGAGGAGGATCTCCGCGAGCGCGACCGCTTTTTCCTCGGGGTTCTGGGCGCGGAGGTGGAGCTCGCCGATCTGAAGGTCCTCGGCCTGGGCGAGCGCGTCGATGACCCAGTCACGCGGCGGGTGCACCTCGAGGCGATAGCCCGCCTCGGTCGTGACGAACGTGCGTTTGCCCGGGTGATCCTGGATCTTGAGGCCGAGGTGGCGGGCGCGGTCGAGCACCGTCTCGTAATCGTCCTCGTCGAGCGCGATGCCCAGATGGTCGACGCGTGGCACGTCCCAGTGACCGGGCTGGAGGACGACGTTCACGGCGCCACGGCCGACCTCGACGAGACGGAGCCGGAAGCCCATGCCGTCGAGCTCCTCCCAGGACGTGCCCGGCTCGAACCAGTGCGAGCTCTCGCCCCGCCAGCCGTAGCGGCCGATGAGCTCGAAGCCGAGCTTGCCGAGATAGCGGCCCTCGAGGAGCCGGACCTTGCTGGTCACCAGGTGGTAGTGGAACAGATGCACCGGGCCGCATCATGCTAGCGGCGAAGGATTCGGGCGACCGGCGCGGAACGAGACCGCACCATGACGCAATCCACTCCGCCACCGCCCCCGACCCAGTCGTACGGCCAGCCGTACTACGGGATGCCCACCGTCCCCGCTCCGAACGGCGAGCTCGTCGTCTTCCTGCTCGTCTGGGCCGTCGTCTTCATCGTCACGCTCGCAGCCGACGCGGTCGACTGGCCCGACTTCGTGCTGGCAACCGTGCTGCTCGCCGCTGCGTACATGATCTCGCGCGGTATCGCCAAGGCCGGCAAGGTTCTCGAGGGCCGCTAAGTCCTTCCCCAGGGCCGGCCTTCGGGGCCGGCCCTCTCCTTCTGGCCGCCGCGTCCAACGCCGGCGCGGTTCGTGGTTGCTCGCACGCGGCAAACGGCGTACGGTCTTGGCCCGTGCGTCGAAAGACCTCCGCGTGCTGACCGTCCAGGAGATCGCCGAGCTGCCCGAGCTCGGGCTGGCCGTCGCGGCTGGGACCGACGGCCTTCGCAACGAGGTCAGCTGGCTGCATGTCTCCGAGCTCGCGGACCCGACCCCTTTCCTCGAGGGGGGCGAGTTCCTCCTCACGACAGGGCTCGGAGTCGGCGAGCTGGCGACCACTCAGCGCGCCTACGTCCGCCGCCTGGCCAAGCACGACCTCGCGGGGCTGGGCTTCGGTGTCGGCTTCGGCTTTCCGGACGTGCCCGCGCCGGTGGTCGAAGAGGCGAACAAGCTCGCCTTCCCGATCCTGACGGTTCCGTACGAGACGCCGTTCGTGGCCATCACGAAGGCCGCGTTCTCGCACCTGGCGGGGGAGCAGCTCGAGCAGATGACGCGCGCGCTCGAGGTGCACGAGCGCCTCGCCGAGGCTGTCCTCCAAGGGCGCGGCCTGCAGGCGCTCCTCGCGGTCGTCTGCAACCACCTCGGCTGCAGCCTGGCGCTCGTGGACGAGAGCGGGCGGGTCGTCGCCGAGCGGCACGCGCGCAACCGGCTCGGGTTCGAGAACGCGCTCGAGCTCCCCGTCGTCTCCTCCGGAGAGCTCGTCACGTTGAAGGCCGCGCGGGGGGGCGGCGCGTTCGGCGAGTACGACCGCCTCGTCCTTCATCACGGCCAGAGCGCGCTCGCCTTCGAGCTCTCGCGAAGGAGGGCCGTGAGCGCGGCCGAGCTACGGCTCGCCGGCGACCTCCTCGAAGACCTCGAGGACAACCGGCTCGACGACCGTGAAGCCGCGCGGCGCATGGCTGCCTTCGGGCTCGAGTCCGACCGGGAGTACGCGGCGCTCCTCGCCGTCCCGCGCAACGGACTTTCGAGCGAGCGGCTTCGCGACGAGGTCGCCGAGGAGCTCGAGCGCGGCAAGGTCGCATACCTCTCCACCGCCCGGCGCGACCGGGCGGCGTTCCTCGTCGGCGCAGGTGACGAGCAGGAGGTCCTCTCGCTGGCGAGGCGGGTGGTCAAGGCGGAGCCGATGGCGCGTGTGGGCGTCGGCCGCCCCGCGCACGGGCGGGGCCTTGGACGCAGCCTCCTCGAGGCGCGGGCGGCGCTCGACGCTGCCAGCGGCGAGGTCGCCTCGTACCAGGACCTCGGGTCGCTCGAGCTCCTGCTCAGCCTTCCGGACGCCGCCCTCGAAGCCTTCGTCGATCGCGTCCTGGGCCCGGCCGCGGACAACGACTGGCTGGTCGAGTCGCTCACGGCGCTTCTCGACACGGGCTGCCGCTGGAGCGAGGCCGCCGACGAGCTCGGCGTCCACCGCCACACTCTTCGCTATCGGATGGACCGGCTGCGGGAGCAAACGGGCCGCCATCCCGACGATCCCGAGCAGCGCATGGAGCTCTGGCTGGCCGTGAAGGCCAAGCAGGCCCTCGCTGCGCGCAACGGAAGGAGGACCACTTGAGCACAGCCCCGACCGACCACCTATGGCGACACTTCACCGCGGCAGGCGCGCCGCAGCTCGTCATCGAGCGCGGCGAGGGGTGCTACATCTGGGACAACGAGGGCAACCGCTATCTCGACGCGCTCTCGGCTCTCTATTGCGTCAACATCGGCTACGGGCCCTGGCCCGAGATCACGGAGGCGGCGCGGAAGCAACTCGACGAGCTTCCGTTCTTCACCAACTGGGTCGGCTTCGCGACGCCACCCGCTCTCGAGCTCGCCGACCGGCTCACGCAGCTCGTGCCCATCGACGTCGGCCGCATCTTCTTCGTCGGCGGCGGGTCGGAGGCGATCGAGACGGCACTGAAGGTCGCGCGCCAGTACCACCGGCTGCGCGGCGAGTCGACGCGCTACAAGTTCGTCACCCGGAGGAGCGCCTACCACGGCACGACCCTCGGCGCGCTTTCCATCAACGGCAGCCCCGCGCTGCGCTCGCAGTTCGAGCCGCTCCTGCCGGGTTGCCTGCGCGCGCCGATGCCGTACCGCTATCGCTGCCCGTACTGCTCGGAGGAATCCGCGTGCAACCTGCGCTGCGCCGACGAGATCGACGGGATCGTGCGCAACGAGGGCCCGGAGACCGTCGCTGCGGTCATCCTCGAGCCGGTTCAGAACTCGGCCGGCTCGATCACGCCGCCGGAGGGCTACTTCGAGCGCGTGCGCGAGATCTGCGACGAGCACGGGCTCTTGCTCGTCGCAGACGAGGTCATCTGCGGCTTCGGCCGGGTGGGCGACTGGTTCGGGTCGACCCGCTACGGGATCGAGCCGGACATGATGACCGTCGCCAAGGGCATCACCTCGGCGTACGCGCCTCTCGGCGCGGTGATCGCCAACGAGCGCACGATCGAGCCCTTCTTCGCGGACAAGAAGGCCGCGTTCACGCACGGCATCACCTTCGGCGGCCATCCGCTCTCGTGCGCAATTGCGCTCGCCAACCTGGATGTCTTCGAGCGCGAAGACCTGGTCGGACGCTCGCACCAGCTCGGGCCCGAGCTCCGCGAGCGCTGCGAGGTGCTTCTCGAGGAGCATCCGATGGTCGGCGACGTGCGCGGGGACGGCTACTTCTACTCGCTCGAGCTCGTGAAGGACAAGGAGACGAAGGAGACCTTCACGCCCGCCGAGCGCGACGAGCTGATCAAGGGCTTCCTCCTTCCGCGCACGCGGGAGCTCGGCGTCTACATGCGCTTCGACGACCGCGGCGAGACGTGCGCACAGTTCGCGCCTCCGCTGGTCGCCGGGCCCGAGGACTTCGACGAGATGGTGGGCGTCCTCCGGCAGGTTCTGGACGAGGCGTGGGACCGCGTCAACACGAAAGTGGAGGCTTAGACATGGCAACGGCTGTGAAGACGCTGCAGAACTTCGTCGCCGGAGACTGGGTCGAGGCGACGGGCGACCAGGCCCGCGAGATCGTCTCTCCCGTGACGGGCGAGAAGCTCGCCGACGCGCCGAACGCGAGCGCAGAGGACGTCAAGCAGGCGGCGAAGGCGGCGCGCGCGGCCCAGCCGAAGTGGGCGGCGCTCTCCGCGTGGGATCGCGCCAAGGTCTGCCATGCCATCGCCGATCTCATCGAGGAGCGCAAGGAGGACTTCGCCCGCGAGCTCTCGCTCGAGCAGGGCAAGCCCTACGCGGCCGAGGCGATTCCCGACATCGAGGAGACCGCGGAGAACTTCCGCATCGCAGCCGAGGACGTGAAGCGGATGGAGACCGCCGTCATCCCCTCCCAGGACGTGAACAAGCGCATCCTCACCTTCCGCCGGCCGAACGGTGTCTATGCGGGGATCACGCCCTGGAACTTTCCGACTCTCATCCCGGTCGAGCTGATCGCGCCGGGGATCGCCGCAGGAAATGCGATCGTGATGAAGCCGTCCGAGTGGACGCCGATCGCGATGGCGAACTTCATGCAGATCATGGCCGACGCAGGGCTGCCCGACGGCGTCGTGAACGTCGTCTACGGCGACGGCAAGGTCGGCGAGCGGCTCATCCAGGACGAGAACGTCGACTGTGTCGGCTTCGTCGGCTCGCATACGACGGCGGAGAAGATCGTGCGCGCTGCCGGACTCAAGCGCTCGCTCATCGAGGCGAGCGGCAACGGGCCGGTGGTCGTCTGCGTCGACGCCGACCTCGAGGCGGCCGCGAAGGGCGCGGTCTTCGGCGGCTTCTTCTGCGCCGGCCAGGTCTGCTGCGCAACGGAGCGCGTGCTCGTGGACGAGCGCGTGCACGACGACTTCCTCGCCGCGGTCGTCAAGGAGGCCGAGAGCTGGAAGCTCGGCGATCCCTTCGACGACGACACGCTTGTCGGGCCGATGAACAACGAGCCGACGGCGCAGAAGATGGACGCTCACCTCGAGGACGCGATCGCGAAGGGGGCGGAGATCGTCGTGGGCGGCTCGAGGGACGAGGGCCGCCCGACGCAGCTCTACTACCAGCCGACGGTCGTCGACGGGGTCGGAACGGACACGCTCATCAACCGCGACGAGACATTCGGCCCGATCGTCCCGCTCATCACCGTGGGAGACGACGACGAGGCGCTCGCGGTCGCGAACGACTCGTACCTCGGCCTTCAGGCCGCCGTCTACACGTCGAGCCTGAAGCGAGCCTTCCACTATCTCGACAACCTTCGCGTCGGCAACGTCGTCGTGAACGACTCGACCGACTACTGGGAGGCTCACGAGCCCTTCGGTGGCGCCGCGGGGACGAGGACCGGCTGGGGACGGATCGGCGGCCGCTACACCATGCTCGACATGACCGATCTGAAGACGGTCGTGCTCGACGTCGGCGGCCTCGAGTAGTTCTTGGCGTTCGCCGTCCTCTTCGCGCTCGCGGCGCTCGACTCCGCGGGCTACAGCATCATTGCGCCTGTCGTCCCCGAGATCGGGGACGCGACGGGCGCCGGGCCGGGCCTCATGGGCGCGCTCGTCGCCTCGTTCGCCGTCGGCCAGATGGTCGGCTACCCGCTCGCCGCCCGCGTGCTGCAGCAGCGCCATGCTCTCGCGGTCCTGTTCGTCTCGCTCGCGCTCGTCATCGTCGGCGACCTCGGCTTCATCTTCGGTGACAGCCTCGGGGTGTACTTCCCCGCCAGGCTCGTGCAGGGGATCGGGGCGGGTGGCCTCTGGATCGGGACGGCGTTCGTGATCCTCGAGCGCTATCCCGGTGAGGAGTACAAGCGGCTGACCGCCATCCTGGCCGCGTACGGGCTCGGAGCGATCGCGGGTCCGGCGATCGGGGGAATCGGCGGGATCAGCGGGCCGTTCCTGCTCCATCTGGTGCTCGTGACGGTGCTCACCGTGGCGCTCGTGGCGATCGGGGCTCCCAAGAACATCGCCAAGTTCGGCTCCGACAGGGCCGCGCTCAGGTCGCCGGGGTTCTTGCTCGCCTCGGCCGGGATCCTCATGGTCGCGCTGACTCTCGGGACCTTCGACGGTCCGATGCCGCTCCATTTCGGCGAGCAGTTGAGCCAGGCGGAGATCGCCGCCCTCTACGTCCTTGCAGCGATCGTCTCCTCCGGGGCGGCCGCGCTCGCGGGCCGCCGGCCTCCGCGGCTCATGCTCGCCGTCGCGACGGTGCTCATGACGCTGTCGATCGCGCTCGGCGGCGCCACCGAGATGATCGGCCTGTGGGTCGTCGTCGCCGTCTTGTGCGGGCTCGGCCTCGGAACGGGCGAGGCGGGGTCCCTCGGCGTCCTCCTCGAGTCGATCGGACTCGACCGCATCGTTCTGGCCATGGTCGTCTGGTCGCAGGTCTGGGCGATCGGGTATCTCGTGGGGCCGGCGATCGGAGGCGGCGTCGCCGAGGTGTTCGGCTACGGGGCCTTGGGGCTCGTGCCGCTCGTCGCCAGCGCGTTCGTCTTCGTCGGGTTCGCCAGGCTCCGCTCTGAGCCTGCGACGGCCTGACCCTCGAAGCGGAGTTTGGCCAGCTTGAGATCCTCCGGGATCCGCGTCGGATAGTCCTTCGTCAGGCAGGCGCGGCAGAAGGTGCCCTCGGGCCGGCGCGTGGAGTCCTGGAGGCCGTCGAGCGAGAGGTACGCGAGGCTGGTCGCGCCCAGTTGCTCCCGCACCTCCTCCACGGAGCGATTGCCGGCGATGAGCTCGCCCTCGTCGGCCATGTCGATGCCGTAGAAGCACGGCGAGAGGATGGGCGGCGACGAGATCCGCAGGTGAACCTCGATCGCTCCCGCTTCGAAGAGCATCGCCACGATCTTCCGGGTCGTCGAGCCGCGCACGATCGAGTCGTCCACCACGACGACGCGCTTTCCGGACACCTCGGCGAGCGGGTTGAACTTCGTCTTGATCCCGTGCTCCCGGAGAGCCTGGTCGGGCTGGATGAAGGTGCGGCCGACGTAGCGGTTCTTGATCAGGCCTTCGGCGAAGGGGATCCCGCTCGCGCGCGCGAACCCGATCGCCGCGGGCGTGCCCGAGTCCGGCACGGCCATGACGACGTCGGCCGATATCGGCGCCTCGGCCGCGAGCTGCTCGCCCATGCGCACCCGCGCGCCGTGCAGCTCGACTCCGCGCAGCTTGGAGTCCGGCCGCGCGAAGTAGATGAACTCGAAGATGCAGAGCGCTCCGGGTCCCGCCGGCTCCGCCGCCTGCATGAGCTGGTAGCCGTTCTCGTCCACGACGACCATCTCGCCCGGAGCGAGTTCGCGCTCGAGCTCGGCACCTAGGAGGTCGAAGGCGCAGCTCTCGGACGCGAGCAGCCAGTCGTCCTCGAGGCGCCCGAGCGCGAGCGGCCGGATGCCATGCGGATCGCGGAAGCCGACGAGCTTCCCCTCGGCGAGGAGGATGGCTGAGAAGGCGCCCTCGATCCGTTCCATCGCGCCCGCAACAGCCTCCTCGAGCGGGCGCTCGTCCCGGGCGATGAGCGCCGCGATCACCTCCGTGTCGGAGGTCGAGCGCAGACGCGCACCGCCGGCGAGGAGACCCGCGCGGAGCTCGCTCGTGTTCGTCAGGTTCCCGTTGTGGCCGAGCGCGACCGTTCGCGCCGGTCCCTGCTGGATGATCGGTTGCGCGTTCGCCCAGTGCGTCGAGCCGGTCGTCGAGTAGCGCGCGTGCCCGACCGCGACCTGGCCGGTGAGCCCACGGAGCTTCTGCTCGTTGAAGACCTGCGTGACGAGGCCCATGTCGCGGAGCGCCGTCACGCGGCCCTCGTCCGAGACCGCGATACCGGCCGACTCCTGACCCCGGTGCTGCAGCGCGAAGAGGCCGAAGTACGTGAGCCGCGCGACGTCTCGCTCGGGAGCGTGGATGCCGAAGATCCCACACATCAGGCGTACGCCCCCGCGTGCGCCACATCTTCCAGCTCCACGCCGAGGAGCTTCGTTCCGCCCGCCTCGCCGATGCGCCGGTAGGGCATGCCTTCGAGCACGGACTCGTCGTCGGCGCGGAGGGCGACGACGGCCTGCCCACCTCCCTCGCCGAACCAGACGACGGCATTCTCTTCGAGGTCGACTTCAGCGCCGAGGCCCGACCAGAGCGCGAGTTCGGCGAGCGCGACGGCGAGCCCGCCCTCGGAGCAGTCGTGGGCGGCGGTGAGGCTCGGCGCGGCGCGCCACAGGAAGCGGACGAGGGCTGCCTCGGTTCCGAGGTGAGGCCGCGGGGGCCTTCCGGCCGGGCCGCCGAGGAAGCGGGCCTGGTATTCCGAGCCGTCGAGGGAAAGCTCGGGCGCGCCGACGACGTAGATCCAATCGCCCTCGCGCCAACGCTCGGGCACGAGCCTGACGTCCCGGACGAGACCGACGCAGCCGACGACCGGGGTGGGGTGGATGGCCACGCCGTCCGTCTCGTTGTAGAGGGACACGTTCCCCGAGACGACGGGTAGGCCGAGCGCCTCGCACGCCAGCGCCATGCCCTCGATCGCCTCGGTGAGCTCCCACGCGACCGCCGGCTTCTCGGGGTTGCCGAAGTTGAGGCAGTCCGTGAGCGCGAGCGGCTTCCCGCCCACGCAGGCCACGTTCCGTGCGGCTTCGAGGACGGAGTGCATGCCGCCCGTCTGCGGGTCGAGCTTCGCGATGCGGCCCGCGCCGTCGAGCGAGACTGCGAGCCCGCGGTGGGACGGCCTGAGACGGAGGACGGCCGCGTCGAGCCCCGGGCGGCGCACCGTCCGCGAGCCGACGAGATGGTCGTAGCGACGGTAGACGCGCTCCCGGCTCTGCAGGTTAGGGGAGCGCAGGAGATCGAGGAGCTCCGTCGGCTCTGGCTTGATCGGGCGGTGCGAGATCGACGCCTCGAGCTTCCGCGGCCGCGTCGCCACCCTGTAGCGGGGCGTCTCCTCGGTGAGCAGCTCGGCCGGGATCTCGCCGATGACCTCGTCCTCCCAAAGGGCGCGCAGCGTCCCCGAGGCCGTGACGACGCCGATGTCCGCCCATTCGAGCTCCCAGCGCGTGCACACGGCTGCCACCTCGTCGGGGCGGTCGGTCACGCAGACCATCCGCTCCTGACTCTCGGAGATCATCACCTCGACCGGCTCCATGTCCGCCTCGCGGAGAGGCACGCGGTCGAGGTGGACGTCGATGCCGACGCCGCCTCTCGCCATCTCCGAGAGGGAGGAGGCGAGGCCTGCCGCGCCGAGGTCCTGCAGCGACTGCACGAGGCCGCCTTCGACGAGCGCGAGGCTCGCCTCGATCAGCTTCTTGCCCGTGAACGGATCGCCGATCTGAACCGTCGGGCGCTTGTCCTCGTCCTCATCCGAAAGCTCCTGGCTCGCCAGCACGCTCGCCCCGCCGATGCCGTCGCGCCCGGTTGTCGCGCCGAAGAGGACGACGTGGTTGCCGGGCCCGCCGGCCTCCGCCCGGGTCAGCCGGTCGGTGGGTACGAGCCCGACGCACATCGCGTTGACGAGGGGGTTCGACGCGTACGCGTCGTCGAAGACGGTGTCGCCGCCGATCGTGGGCACGCCGACGCAGTTGCCGTAGTGGCCGATCCCGCCGACCGCGCGGCCGAACTCGAAGCCGGGCTCCCCGAAGCGAAGCCCATCGAGGAGCGCTACCGGACGGGCCCCCATCGCGACGATGTCGCGCAGGATCCCGCCGACTCCCGTGCCAGCTCCCTGAAAGGGCTCGACCGCGGAGGGATGGTTGTGGCTCTCGACCTTGAACGCGACCGCCTCGCCCTCGCCGAGGTCGACGACGCCCGCGTTCTCGCCCGGCCCCTGCAGGACGCCGGGGCCCTCGGTCGGAAAGCGCTTCAGGAGAAGCGCGGAGTGCTTGTACCCGCAGTGCTCGGACCAGAGCAGCGAGAAGACGGCGAGCTCGAAGTCGTTCGGCCGCCGCCCGAGCAATGTCTCGATACGGTCGAACTCCCCGTCCGTGAGGCCGAGCGCGCGATGCAACGGGCGGTGAGCAACGGAGCTCAAGAGGCCTGCCCAACCATAGCGACTCGGACGGAAGGCGACGAGGGTCCGCCTCGTTAGGCTGAAGTGGATGCGCGGCTATGTGGTCATGCTCGGAATCCTGGCCGCCTCCTGGGGTGCCTCGTATCTCTTCATCAAGGTGGCGGTCGAGGACTTCGAGCCCGCGACGATGATGTGCCTGCGCCTCGTGCTCGCGTTCGGGGCGCTCCTGCCCTTCCTCGTCATCGGCTCGGGCTTCCGCGGCGCCGTGTCCGAGATCAGGGAGACCGGCCGCGGTGGCGTGCTCCTGGGCCTCATCAACATGGCGATCCCCTTCACGCTCATCGCCTGGGGGGAGAAGCACATCGACTCGGGCGTCGCCGCGATCGCCAACTCGACCGTGCCGATCTTCGTCGCGCTCCTCGCGATCCGCTTCCGGCCGAGCGAGCGCGTGACCGGCATGCGGATGGCGGGAGTCCTTCTGGGCCTCGTCGGCGTCGGCGTCCTCACCGGCCTCAATCCGGAGGGCGGCTGGTGGGCGATCGCCGGGACGCTCGCCGTCGTCCTCGCCTCTCTGTCCTACGCCGCCGCCAACCTGTACGCGCCGGCCCGGTTCCCCCACACCTCGCCGCTCGTCGTCGGGACGACCACGACCTTCTGGGCGATGGTGATCCTCATCCCCGTCGCGCTCTTCCAGCTGCCGGACCACATGCCGAGCTGGAAGGCGCTGGCCTCGGTGGCTGCGCTCGGCCTCCTCGGCACCGCCTTCGCGACGCTCATCCTCTACCGGATGCTGAACACGTACGGCTCCTCCCGCACGTCGCTCGTCACGTACCTCCTGCCGCCGATGGCGCTCTTCTACGGCGTGACGATCCTGGACGAGCAGATCCATCTCAACGCCGTGCTCGGCCTCGTGCTCATCCTCGCCGGCGTCGCGCTCGGCTCCGGCCTCTTCCAGCTCGGCCGGTCGCGGACGCGGGCCGAGGAGCCGGCCGCCGCCCCGCAGCCGTGACGGAACCTCTGCAGGGGGACGGCTTCACGGTTCGCCGGGCGGGCCAGGTCGACCTCGACTTCATGGTCGCCCTCTCCACGCACGACGAGGTGTCCCCCTTCATGGCCGCCGTCTCCGCGCGCGAAGAGGACGAGATCCTCGCGGAGATCCGCCGCTCCGAGGACGACCCCGAGCGCTTCGGGCGCTTCGTCCTCGAGGTGGACGGCGAACGGGCGGGTCTCCTGGCCTTCCAGATCTTCAGCGAGCGCAGCCGGATCGCCGACCTCCGCGGACTGATGCTGCACCCGGACTTCCGCGGCCGCGGGCTGGCCGATGCCGCCGCGCGCCTCCTGGTGAGGCACCTGGTGTTCGACCTCGGCTACCACCGGGTGCAGCTCGAGTGCTACGGCTTCAACGAGCGCGCGATCCGCCATGCGCAGCGCTCCGGCTTCACCCAGGAAGGCGTGAAGCGCAAGGCCTACTGGCGTCACGGGGAATGGGTCGACGGCGTGCTCTTCGGGTTGGTGCGGGAGGACCTCGAGGAGTAGCTCTCGGGCTCCTCGCGCGCGGGTGAGCGGCGGTTTTCGAGGACAGCCGAGAAGCCGAGGACCGCGGCGGCCGGCAGGAGCAGGACCTGGGGCAGCTGGTAGCGCCACGAGAAGGCGACGAGAACGACGCTGCCCAGGCAGACCGCGAGGGCCACTCCCGCGAACAGGAAGGCGGGCCAGCGGAGCTTCGACCGGTCTGCCCCGCCCAGGCCGACGAGCGCCGCGAGCGCGGCGAGCACGCCGAGCGCGAGGAGAGGACCGGGCGCATAGCCGAAGCGCTGGTAGCCGCGCAAAAAGGAGGCGAGAGGCCCGCGGACCTCGCCGTGCTCGCCGTCCCGATACTGCGGCGGCGGAGACGACGACCAGCTGCGCGGATAGCCGGGGATCGGGAACCTCGTCTGGAAGCGCCACTGCTCGACGCGGTGCGTCTGCGAGGACGTCGACTTCGTCGGAGCGAAGGCGCGGAGGAAGTCGGAGCCGACTGCCTTCGCATACGCCATGGGCTCGTGGACGATCGCGCGCCTGGAAAAGCTCGCCGCGAGCGCGTTGCGGGTCGTTCCGGGGGGAGGATCGAGTTGCGTGATCGGCGACGACTCCGACCATACGAGCTCGTAGGGGCGTGGCCGGCTGCCGACCGGCTGCGCAGGACAGAGAGGCCGCTCGACGGCGGGCACCTCGAACTTCGAGCAGTCCACCCACGGAGCGACGCGCCCGTAGATCCGCCGTCCGGTCGAGCCCGCGATCGAGTAGGAGCCGTAGAGCGAGTGGAACCAGAGGGAGTAGCCCCCGAGGAGGACTGCTGCGACGCCGCCGAAGGCGACCACGCGATACATCCGCTCGCGCGTCGCGAGCTTCCACGTGAGCAGCACGAGGGCGACGAGGGCAGGCAGGAAGGCCAGGATCCCGACGACTCGCGTGAGCGCAGCACCCACGAGAAGAGCCGCGCTCAGCGCCGCGGCGCCGATCCCGAGTGGCCGGTTCCAGAGGAGCGCCGCGATGCCGCCGACGAGGAAGAGCCCGAAGAGTGTCTCCGAAAGGACGTACTCCTCCACGTTCAGCCAGTACGCGTCGAGGAGGAGCGGGAGGGTCGCGAGCGCGGCGAACGTCGGGCGTACGTCGAGCCGAAGGAGCAGCGCGTAGAGGAGGACCGCGACCGCCAGGCCGAGCAGGTGTTGGACGAGCGGGATCGCCCACAGGTCGCCGACGGCTCCTGTGAAGCGCAGGAAGGCCGGGTACGCGATGGGCCAGAGCGGGGAGGGCTCGAGCTTCTCGCTCGTCTGGAAGTAGAGGCGCGCGTCCGGTGAGAAGAGCGCCGGCCAGTACGCGAGGAAGGCGACGACGCGGAGCGCGAGGCCGGCGGTCAGGAAGGCGGCGAAGAGCCAGTGCGCCCGGACGCCCGCGACGATCGCGCGGGCGTCCGGGCGTCCTTTCGCAGGAAACATGGGCGACAGCCTAGTCACGGCTGTCGCCCTTTCCTGGACCGGGCTAGCGGCCCGTGACCGCGAACCAGTTACCGCCTCCGGACGTTACGAAGACGATCGGGGCGAAGCACGGAGACGGCAGTGCGACCGTCGCGTCGATCTCCGCATCACCGGTCATCGTCGCCGGCACGGGAGCGGTCGAGACGTTGACCGTCGTCGGTGTGCCGTTGCCGGAGGACAGGCAGCTCACGATTGTCTTGAACGTGGGCGAAGGATTCGCCCCGGTAGAGGCGAGCACGAGCCCTTCGACCTCCACGTGCAGGCGACCGTCGGAGCGGAGCTTTCCATCGGCGGACTCGATCACCCAGGGGACGCCGCCCCCCGGCACTCCGCGGATCGGATTCGTCGGCCCCGTGTACGGGGGCACGACGGCTGCCATCGTGTTGAACTTCAGCACGGTGCGGCTGTCGCCTCCTGAGACCGCCGCGGAGACCGCGAGCACGGCGACTGCGACCGCCGCCGCGAGCACAACCAGAAGCTTCTTCATCCCGTCTTCCTTCCCTCGAGGATTCGCCAGGGCATACGGCGCGGTGGCCCAGACGGTTCGCCCAGCTCGCGCGGCCTGCGTTAGGCTCGCGCCGTGGAGCTGATCCACACCTGTTACCGGATCACGGATCCCGAGCGGTCGGTCGCGTTCTACGAGGCGCTCGGCTTCGAGAAGCGGCACGAGCTCCCCATCGGCGACGAGGCCATCAACATCTTCATGGGCCTCCCCGGTGACGACGACCGGCTGGAGCTGACCTACAACTTCGGCGTCGACTCGTACGAGCTCGGCACCGGCTACGGCCATGTCGCGGTCACCGTCGACGACATCGGGCAGGCGCTCGAACGGCTCGCCGAGCAGGGCATCGAGCCCGAGCGCCCGCCGTACACCGTGCGGGAGGGCGGCTCGCTCCTCTGCTTCGTCCGCGACCCGGACGGCTACAGGGTCGAGCTCATCGAGCATGGATGAGTTTGCGCGCATGCGCTTCCCGGACGGCTACAGGGTCGAGCTCATCGAGCGCAGATGAATTTGGCGCGCAGGCGCTTTCCGAACGGAAACCGTGTTGAACTGGTTGAGCGCGGTTGAATTCGCCCGCAGGCGCCTTCTGGACGGCTATACGGTCGAGCTGTGGAGCTTCGCTCGAGCGTAGGACTATCGTGCCTGCGAGGCGGCCCCGCGGCGGCGCTCTCGAGCCTGC
>DATAOL010000040.1:0-2706 GCA_036265755.1 Gaiellaceae bacterium
CCAGGTCGACCGCGGCCCGCACTGTCGCGTCGACGCACGTGCTCGTCATCATCCCGCAAACGACCACCTCGTCGACACCGGCTTCCCTCAGGTCCGCCTCGAGCGGCGTCTCGCGGAAGCTGTTCGGATATTCCTTGGAGATGACCGTCTCTCCCTCCTGCGGAGCAACGGTCTCGTGGATCTCGACGCCCTCGGTCCCGGGGCGCATGAAGGTCGCGTCCTCCTCGTCCCAGACGTGGCGGATATGGAAGACGGGATCGCCCGCGGAGCGGAAGCCGGCGAGAAGGCGTGCTGCCGCGGCTGCCGCGGCCTCTGGGCCAACGAGTGGGTGCCCACCGCCTTGGAAGTAGTCCTTCTGGATGTCGACGATCACGAGGCCACGGATCACGAGCCGAATTACATCACGCGAGCGGCACTCCCGCGGGTCCTGGAGTGTTCCCGCCGCTCGGTATGCTCGCCCACGCGGCGCACCAGCTTGGCGCGCTCCTCGACCGTGGTTGATCGGAGCCAAGTCCGATGCGTCTGGTTCGTCAGCGCGATGGCGGCGTCGAGCTCATCGTCCGTGATCGTCGGGAAGTCTTGATCTGCTCCCCTGTTGCGGGATTGGTCACCGCGTAGTTGCTCATCGTTCTCCTCTCTTGGCGCCGCCCGACGCACCCCGGGCGGCTAACTCTTCGGACACCTTGTCGGCGTCAGAACACTGCCCGGATCTCTCCCGCCGACGCGGGCCTCGGATCGCCGATCGTGGCGAGCGCTGCTAGTGAATCGTGACGTGAACCGGAAGCCGCTTCAGACCGTTCACGAAATTCGACCTGATCCGCTCGGGACGCCCCGCGAGCTCGATGGATGACACCCGGTCAACGAACTCCTCGAGAAAGAGGCGAAGCTCGAGCTTTGCCAAGTGAGCGCCGAGGCAAAAGTGTGGGCCGCCGCGGCCGAACGTCAAGTGGTCGGTCGGGTTCCGCCCGAGGTCGAGCTTGTGTGGGTTCAGGTACTGGTCGGGGTCACGGTTGGCGGCAGCGAACCAGACGACGACCTTTTCACCAGCGCCGATCTGAGTTCCGCGAATTGCCGTGTCGCACGCCGCGGTTCGACGGAAGAACCAAACCGGTGACGCGAAGCGCAAAAGTTCCTCGACGGCCGAGGGAACGAGTGAACGGTCGGCGCGGAGCCTCACGAATTCCTCGGGATGCCGTGCAAGGGCGAGCGCCCCGAGGGCAATCGACTGGCGCGTCGTCTCGTTGCCCGCAACGACGAGGAGCGCGAACATGTTGTCCAGGTCGCCCTCCGAAAGCGGCTGGCCATCGATCTCCCCGTTCGCGATCAGCGTCAAGACATCGTCGCGAGGGCATTCACGGCGTTCGGCGTAGTGGGCGCGGCCGAGTGAACAAAGCTCTTCTGCCCAGGGCGACCCGAATGGCTTGTATCGGTCCTCGGGTTGCTCGCCCCGATAGGCGAGATCGCCGACGAGCTCCGGCTCGGTGTCTGCGATCAAGCGGTCGCCGAGGAGTATGAGCTGCGGCAGCTGCTGCTCCGGCAGTCCCAATATGTGCCCGAGCACCCGGATCGGGATCGGCGCAGCGAGCTCATGGACCAGGTCGAACTCATTCCGAGCGAGGGCGCTCTCAAGACGATGGCGAACGATGTCCCGCAGCCATTCCTCGTACCGACCGACGGCTTTAGGAGTGAAGTCGGCGGCGAGCAGCCGACGGTACTTCCCGTGCTTCGGAGGATCGAATTCGAGGAAGTTTCGCCGCGCCGCGAGCACATCGTCGGGTAGATCCTCGATCGTCGCAGCGCCGCCGATCTCCGAAGAGAACGTCTTCGGATCCTTGAGGACGGCGAGCACGTCCGAGTACTTCGTGAGCGCCCAGAAACCGCGGCCCTGCGGTTCGGTATGGAAGAAAACGGGCGCCTCCCGTTGCAGGCGGTCGAAGACCTCCCAGGGCTCGTGATGGGCGAAGAGGTCGTGGTCGAGAAGGTCGACCGCTTCGATCGGCCTCGCGCCGGCACCTTGCGAGGAAGTCGACACGACGCAACCCTATCCCCATGCGTTCACAGACCCTGGCTCCTCGGATGGTGCTCGTCCTGAGCGAGAACTGGACGATGACCGACCCGCGGGACCTGCGCTCACTCGTTCGCATGGCAGTCGATGCGGAGGACGCCGGCTTCGACGCGATCATGCTTTCGGAGCACATAGTGCTGGGCCCAAGCGCCGGCAAGCACGGCGTGATGGGGAATCCCAGGGACTATGCGGAGCCCGGCAACCAGGACCCGCGTACGCCGTGGCCGTCTTCGCTCATGCTACTCGCCGCGATCGCCGCGGCTACCGCGCGGCTTCGCCTCTTCGCAGCAGCCATCATCCCGCCTCTGCGGCATCCGTTGCAGCTGGCCAAGGATCTCGCGACGCTCGACCTACTCTCCGAGGGGCGGCTCGTGGTATTGCCGACTGCGTCCTGGCACGAGGACGAATACGAGGCGCTCGGCGTGCCTTTCCGGGAACGGGGAGCCCGCCTCGACGAGCACATCGAGGCGTGGCATGCCGTCTGGGCCGGATCCCCGGCGTCATTCCAAGGACGCTTCTACGCGTTCGAGAATGTTTACGTCGAGCCCAAGCCCTACCGCGACGGCCGGATCCCGCTCCACTTCGGCTCGAGCACGATGCACGACAAGCTCGTTCGTCGGCTCGTGCGTTTTGGCGCGGGT
>DATAOL010000041.1:0-5145 GCA_036265755.1 Gaiellaceae bacterium
TCGATCGCATGGAAGCTCCTGGAGACCATGGCGAAGCGGCTGCGCGCCGCTCAGAGCTGACCGCGGCCGCGGTCACCGACGCCGCGCTGGTCGCGCGCTGCCGCACGGGCGATGACGCCGCCTGGCGCGAGCTCGTCGACCGCTTCTCGCGCTACGTCTACGCGATCGCGATCCAGGGGTTCCGGCTGTCGCAGCAGGACGCCGAGGACGTCTTCCAGGAGGTGTTCGCGCGGGTCTACGAGCGACTCGACTCGCTGCGCGAGGACGAGGCCGTGCGGCCGTGGATCGCGCAGCTCACGCGCCGGCTCTGCATCGACCGGCTCCGCGCAGGGGCGCGGGAGTCGGACGCAGACATCGACGAGCTCCCCGAGGTTCCGGCCGAGGACGACCTGACCGCGCTCGAGGAGGCATTCGACGTCCACGAGGCGATGGCGGAGCTGCCGGAGAACTGCCAGCAGATCCTCGACCGTTTCTACGCGCGCGACGAGAGCTACCGCACCATCGGCGACAACCTCGGCTTGCCGGCCGGGACGATCGCGAGCCGCATCTCCCGCTGCCTGGACAAGCTACGCGACTCGTTCGAGGGAAGAAAACCGCCCCCTGCTCCGTCAGGTGAACAAGTGACGTGATGCGCGCATACGACGAACAACAATTGGGACGGTTGATCGGGATGCTTCCCCCAGCCCCCGAAGCCTGGGTGCGCGCGGCGCAGGAGCTGCCCGCGGCACGCCGAGGGCTCGACCAGCTCGTCGCCCGCGCCGAGGCCGACGCGGCCTTCCGTGCCTCCGTGCTCGCCGATCTCGAGAGCGCGCTGCAGGCCGAAGGTGTCGAGCCCCAGCCGCGGGTGGTGGACGAGCTCCGTCGGCTTCTGGCTGACAACTAGCGCGGCGTAATCGCAGCGCACTACGATCCGCCTGTGGCGCAGGAGCCAGCAGACCTTCCCGCGTGGAGCCTCCCCGCCGGTGCGGGGGAGCGGATCTCGATCGGCGTCGACTGGCCGGAGCGCGTCACCCGCGACTGGGCCTTCGGGGACGCGACGGGCAAGGGCGTGCGCGTGTGCATCCTCGACAGCGGGATCGAGCCCGGCCACCCGCGCGTCGGCGAGATCGAGGGCGCCGTCGCCTTCGCCCGCGGCGAGGGCGAGGGCGAGGACGACGAGGTCGAGGTCGTCGAGGACACCGAGGGCGACCTCTGCGGGCACGGCACCGCCTGCGCGGGGATCGTCCGCCAGCTCGCGCCCGAGTGCAGCCTCTTCAGCGCGCGCGTGCTGGGCGCGGGCTTCAAGGGCAGCGGCCCGATTCTGCTCGCGGGGCTCCGCTGGGCGGTCGACCAGGGCTTCGACGTGATCAACATGAGCCTTTCGACGACGAAGCGGCAGTTCGCGGAGCTGCTGCACGAGCTCGCCGACACCGCCTACTTCCGCCGCACCGTCCTCGTCGCGTCGGCGCACAACATGCCTGTCGAGAGCTACCCATGGCGCTTCTCGTCGGTGATCTCGGTCGGCAGCCACGAGGAGCCCGACCCGATGACGTTCTTCTACAACCCGTCGCCGCCGGTCGAGTTCTTCGCGCGCGGCGTCGGAGTCGAGATCGCGTGGCTCGGCGGCGGCACGATCCTTTCGACCGGAAACAGCTTCGCGACGCCGCACATGAGCGCCATCTGCGCGCTGGTGCTCTCGAAGCATCCGGAGCTGACGCCGTTCCAGCTCAAGAACGTCCTCTACCTGACGGCCAACAACGTGGGAGGAGACACATGAGCGACCTGCGCGCGGCCGTGGCCGCCGGCGCCCTCGGCTCGGAGGAGAGCTACCGCGAGCTGTTGCAGTCGATCGTGGAGGTGGCGCGCGCGATCTTCGGTGCGCGGGCGTCGTCCGTGTTCCTGTTCGACGAGGAGTCGGACGACCTGGTCTTCGAGGCAGTCGCCGGCGAAGGAGCGGGCGACCTCATCGGGCAGCGGTTCCCCTCCAGTACCGGGATCGCGGGCTGGGTGCTCGTCACACGGCAGCCGCTCGTGGTCGAGGAGCTCGACAAGGACCCGCGCTTCGCACGGGAGGCCGCGGAGTCGACCGGCTTCGTGCCGAAGGGCCTGATGGCGGTGCCGCTCCTGCACGAGGACCGCGCGCTCGGCGTGCTCGAGGTGCTCGACCGTCCGCAGAAGGCCGCGTTCTCGCTCGCCGAGATGGAGCTGCTCGGCCTGTTCGCGAACGAGGCCGCGATCGCGCTCGATCTGCTGCAGAAGGCGCGCGCCGCTCGCGCGGTGCTCGAGCAGGAGGGCGGTGAGGCCGACGCGCTCGCGCGCCTGGCCGCGACTCTGGACGAGGTGGAGCCGGAGACGCGCGAGACCGCGCTTCAGCTGCTCGACTCGCTCGGGAAACTCCTTCGCGAACGCTAAGAGGGAGCCTTTCGGCTCCCTCGAAGCTGGGCTGAGCTCTAAGCCCGCAGAAGCCGTTTAGGCCTTCTGCATGCCCTTGTTGACGGCACCCTTGTTCATGTGACCCTCGACGTCGTCTCCCTCGTCGTTGCGGCCCTTGTTGACGGCGCCCTTGTTCACGTGACCTTCGACGTCGTCTCCCTCGTCGGCGCGGCCCTTGTTGACGGCGCCCTTGTTCACGTGAGCCTCGACGTCATCGTCAGTCCGTGTCTCGCGATCCTCATCGGGCATTCGAACTTCCTCCTTTCGAACTTCCGGAACCTGACCACTAGACGGAGTTCGTTCTTGAAATCTTCCATGCGGGCTTCAAAAACGCAATGCGTAGTGCGATTCTCAGCACGTGGCGAGGATGCGGGAGCGCATGCGGGACTCCTTTCGCGCACTGCGCGAAGTGTTTCGTAATCGAGCGCTACGCCAGCTCCAGCTCGCCTGGGCGGCCTCGATCATCGGAAGCTGGGCCTATACCGTAGCCCTCGTCGTCTACGCCTACGACCAAGGCGGTGCCTCGGCCGTCGCCCTCGTCGCGGTGATCCGCTGGGTACCCGCCGCAGTCGCGTCTCCGTTCGCTGCGATCTTGGGCGACCGCTACCCGAGGGTGCGCGTGATGCTGGGGGCCGACCTGCTGCGCGCAAGCGCCCTTGGGGCGATGGCGGTCTGCGTCGTCACGGACGCGCCCGCCGCCATCATCTACGTGCTCGCGTCCGTTGTGGCGGTGCTGGCCACGGTGTTCGACCCCGCGCAGTCGGCCCTGATTCCCTCGCTTGCCCGCACCCCGGAAGAACTGACCGCCGCGAACGTGAGCTCGAGCACGCTCGAAAGCCTCGGCTTCTGCATCGGCCCCGCGCTCGGCGGGATCTTGCTGACGCTCACGAACGTTTGGGTCGTCTTCGTCGTCACCGCCGCGACGTTTCTGTGGTCGGCACTGATGCTTGCCCCGCTTCTCCGCGCGTCAGAGCCACCGCTGACTCACGAGCGGCCTCATCTGCTCGAGGAAGCAACCGCCGGCTTCCGCGCAATTGGGAGCGACCCGCGCCTGCGGCTGGTAATCGGCCTCTTCGGCGCGCAGACGCTTGTGAACGGCGCCTTTGGCGTTCTCGTCGCCGTCTCGGCGTTCCAACTGCTCGATCTCGGCTCTGGCGGCGTCGGCTACCTCTGGACCGCCGTAGGGGTTGGCGGTCTTATCGGGGGGGCATTCTCACTTGCGCTCGTCGGGCATCGGCGGTTGGCCACGACGTTCGGCATCGCGGTGGCCGGGACGGGCGGGCCGTTGCTTATCTTGGGAGTCCTTCCCAGGACCGGCGCAGCACTCATCGCCTTCGGCTTGGTCGGCTTCGCGAACATCATCTGCGACGTCTCCGGCTTCACGATCCTGCAGCGGGGGACGCCGAGCGAGGTGCTGTCGCGCGTCTTCGGCGTCCTGCACAGCCTCATCTACGCGACGATCGCTATCGGAGCAGTGCTTGCGCCCCCGCTGATCGACGCGGTTGGCGTGCGCTGGACGCTGGTGATCGTCGGTTCGCTGCTCCCGGTGCTGTCGCTCCTCACCCATACAAGCCTGACGAAGCTCGACACCGAGCCCGGCGACCCGCACAGGCTCCAGCTCCTGCAGGCGATCCCGATCTTCTCTCCGCTTTCGCCACCCGTACTCGAGCGGCTCGCCGCCGAGCTGACACCTGTGCAAGCACTGGAGAGCGAGGAGATCATCCGCAAGGGCGACCACGGCGACCGCTTCTACGTCGTCTCCTCCGGCGAAGTGGAGGTGCTCGTCGACGGCCGGCCGCCGCGCCGCGAGGGCGCGGGCTCGTACTTCGGGGAGATCGCGCTGCTGCGGGACGTTCCTCGCACGGCGACCGTCCGCGCGGCCAGCGACGTCGAGCTGTTCGCGCTCGACCGCGACGACTTCCTTCCGGCCGTGACCGGCCACTCGGGCAGCGTCCAGGCCGCGGAAGCGGTGATCGGCGCGCGCATGGGCATGTCAACCGTGTAGCGGCTGCCGCGCCGGCGGGTTAGCATCCGCACCATGGCTACGCCTTCCGTCGACTTGCTGCACCGCGTTCCGCTCTTCGCGGAGCTGAAGCCGAAGGAGCTCGAGAAGCTGAGCACCTCCTTCAAAGAGCGCGATTTTGCCGAGGGCGAGGACGTCGCCGAAGAAGGCGAGACCGCGGGTGGCGGCAGGTTCTACGTGATCGAGAGCGGTGAGGCGATCGTCAGCGTCCACGGAGAGGAGCGCGGCCGGCTCGGGCCCGGCGACTACTTCGGCGACGTCGCGATGATCGATCGGGGCGAGCGCACGGCCACGATCCACGCCGCCTCCGACCTCAAGTGCTACAGCCTCGCCTTCTGGGACTTCCGGCCGCTCGTGGAAAGCGACGCGCGCATCGCCTGGCCGCTGCTCCAGGCAATGGCGAAGCGCCTACGCGCCGCCGAGTCCGACGCCTAGCGCCTCCAGGTCGTCGCGCGCCCTCGCCGGGTCGCCGCTGAGCGTTCGCGCCTCGACGCCGTCGGCCACGCGCCCGCCGAAGAGCACGCAGCGCACGCCGAGCTCCTCGCACACCCGCAGAGCCTCGCCAGCGGCTTTCCCGTCGAACGTCGTGCGGTCAACCGTGCCCTCGCCGGTCACGACGAGGTCGGCGGCCTCGGCGCGCTCGCCGACGACATCTTGGAGCTCGAGAACCGCTTCGCAGACCACTTGCAGTCGTTCGCGAAGCTCGCCGG
>DATAOL010000042.1:0-2245 GCA_036265755.1 Gaiellaceae bacterium
GCGCCTGCAGGGTCATCGCCCCTCGGTCGTAGACCGGCGTGTGGAAGAGCTGGCTCGGATCCTCGAGTGCGGCCGGCGCCGGGAACCACAGCTCCTCGAAGAAGGGATCGTCCTCGGGGATGGCGTAGAGCTCGTCGAAGATCTCCGCCGCGGGGGTCCCGCCGTGCATCTCGCCGTAGATCCACTCCGAGAACGTGCGAAACCCTCGTTCAGCCAGACGTCGGGCCAGTAGGCGAGCGTCACCGCGTCGCCGAACCACTGGTGGGCGATCTCGTGGACGACGGTAGTCGCCGACGGGATGCGGTCGTAGTTCGGGCGCGTCTGCGACTCGAGCGCGTAGCCGACGTCGGGCGCCCAATCGATGATCCCGCCCGAGCTCCGGAACGGGTAGGGGCCGTAGAGGTTCGAGAAGAAGGAGACGATCTCGGGCTCCGGATCGAGCCGCTGGAAGGCGAGCGCCGGGTTCGGCGGGTCGGTGGCGAGTCGCCGCGTGTTCGGATCAACCGCGTCGTAGAACGGCAGGCCGTTGGCGCTGTAGAAGTCGGTCAGGAACTCGCCGTTGGTCGCGGTCGCGAGGTAGGGCGCCATCGGGTTGCCCTCGGCCCAGCGCCAAGTGGTCTTGCCGCCCGTCGCGACCGGGTCGGAGACCAACTCGCCGTTCGCGATCGCCTCCCTGCCGGCGGGCACGCTGATCGTGAAGTCGTAGGTCGCTTTGTCGCGCGGGCTGTCGTTCACCGGGTACCAACCCGGGGCCCCCTGGGGCTCGTTGACGACGAAGGCTCCGTCGTCGGTCGGGACCCAGCCCTCGATCGACTCGTCCGGGTCAGTGATCGGCTCCGGCTGGCCGGAGTACTTCACCTTCACCTTCAATCGACTGCCGTCCTTCAGCTTCGGCCTCGGCTTGATCGTCAGCTCCTGTCCGTCGTGCTGGACGAAGGTCGCGGGCTTGCCGTTGACCTTCACCTTCGAGACCGCGTAGAAGTCGCGCAGATCCAGGTTGAAGCTGCGGAGGTTCTGGGTCGCGGTCGCCCGGACCACGGCCCGGCCCTTGAGGAGATTGGCCGACTGGTCGTAGTCTCGTGAGCGAGTAGTGGCGCACGTCGTACCCGCCGTTCCCCGCCTGCGGGAAGAACGGATCCCCGGCGCCCTCCGCTCCGGCGACGTACCTCTCCGCCGACGCCGGTGCGACGGCAACGAGAGCCGTCGCCACAATAGCTGTGGCCAAACCCCACTTCACCCTCAGCACAGTGACCTCCTCATCCCTGGATCGTCCTCTGTACTCCGACCGCCAGACTACTCAAAGCGAGGTAGAAGTCACCGAACTCGGAGTTAGGCGAGGATTGGGTCCATGATCTGGCTGTTGAGGCACGGCGATGCGGAGGACGGCGGGGGCAAGCCCGACGCCGAGCGGGACCTGACGGAGAAGGGCGAGCGCCAGTCCCGGGACGCCGGCCAGGCGCTGAACGAACTCGGCGTCCAGCTCGACGTCTGCATCACCAGCCCCAAGGTGCGCGCACGGCGGACAGCCGAGCTCGCCTGCGAACCGCTTGGGGCGCCGATCGAAGAGGACGACCGTCTCGCCGGCGGTGACTTCGACCCGCTCGAGATCGCCGCGGGCCGGGGCGAGGTGATGCTCGTCGGACACGAGCCCGACTTCTCCTCGGCCCTGGCGCTGGTCACCGGGTCCCGGGTGAAGATGAGGAAGGGCGGGATCGCCGCGATCGACGACCACCTGCTCCACGTGCTGCTGCGGCCGAAGGACCTGAAGGCGATCGCGCGCGATTAGTTCTGCGGCCGGCAGCGGTCTCTTCGGGAAAGCCCGGATCAGGAGACCGAGATGCCAGTTGCCGAAAAGACGAAATCAGCCGACGGAACGCCGATCGCCTACGAGCGGATCGGGGACGGGCCGCCCCTCGTCGTCGTCGGCGGGGCCTGGAACACCCGCCAGTCCGCAACCGAGCTCGCGGAACGGCTGGCGGACAGCTTCACCGTCTACACCTACGACCGCCGAGGCCGCGGCGATAGCGGGGACACCGAGCCGTACGCCGTCGAGCGGGAGGTCGAGGACCTCGAGGCCGTGATCGGTGCGGCCGGGGGGTCGGCCGCCCTGTTCGGCCACTCATCGGGCGGGGCGCTGGCCCTCGAGACCACGGCGCGGAGCGTCACGGTCTCCAGGCTCGCAATGTACGAGCCTCCCTACATCGTCGACGACAGCCGACCGCCCCTGGCGGACGACTACATCGAG
>DATAOL010000043.1:0-5091 GCA_036265755.1 Gaiellaceae bacterium
AGCGAGCTCCTGCTCCTCGTCGGTGGGTGCGCGACCGACGGCGAGGTGCTGGACCTCGTCGCCGCCGAAGTCGAGGACCGTGACCTCGCGATTGCGCGCGGGAACATCCTCGGCCGGCACGGGCCCCGGGCGGCGGTGGCCGTCGGCCTCGTGCTCAGCTTCGTTCGGGGCGGCGCGCGTTGACGGAGCCGCTCGTTCTCGCACTCCTCACGGCTGCGGCTCCAGGGCATGTTCTTGCGGCCGGATTTGAGGAAGAAGGGGTCCCGCTCGCTGTCGTGGTGACGGAGGGCTCGCCCGAAACCCTGGCCCGCGACGCCGCGAGACGAGCGGCGCTCGGGCTCGGCATCGGCGGCGACCACGACCGGCTCGTTCTGGTCCTCGCCGCCTTTTCGGGACGCCCGTACCTGGAGGCAATGGCGAGCGAGGCTCGAACCATGGGTCACGACGCCGCTCGTATCGCTGCCCGGCGCCCGCTTCGGATCAAGGGCCCGCAGAACGAGCCAACCGTCTAGGCGTCGTAGACGATCACGCTTCGAGGGGTCTCGCCCGCCTCCATCCGCCGGAAGGCGTCGTTGACGTCTTCGAGCGTGCAGGCGGTGATCAGCGGGTCCAGCCGTAGGCTGCCGCTGCGATAGAGCTCGACAAGCAGCGGCAGGTCGCGGAGCGGCGCGCACGAGCCGTACCACGATCCGCGAACGCAGCGCTCCTCGAGGGTCGTGGTCAGCGCGTCGACGGGGACGCGGGCATCGGGCGGAGCCATGCCGATTAGGACCGCTTGCCCTCCCCGCCCGGTCAAGGCAATCGTCGTCTCGATCGTCTCCGGACGGCCGAGAGCTTCGAAGGCGTGATCGACGCCGCCGGGCACGAGCTCGCGAACGGCAGCCACGGGATCCCCCTCGCCCGCATCGACGACCTCTGTGGCGCCGAGCTCGCGGGCGAGCTCGAGCTTCGCGGGCACCAGGTCGACCGCCACGATCGTCGTGGCGCCGGCGATGCGCGCCCCCTGGACGACATTCAGCCCGACGCCTCCGCACCCGACGACCGCAACCGTGTCCCCTGGGCGCACGTGCGCCGTGTTCAATGCCGCGCCAACCCCCGTCATCACGGCGCAGCCCATGAGCGCCAACTCGGTGAGCGGGAGACTCGGATCGACCTTGACAGCCGTCCGTGCCGGGACGACCGACTGCTCGGCGAACGACGACGTGTTGTAGTGGTGGACGGCCCGGCCATTCGAGTGGAGGCGGCACGTCCCGTCCTCCATCGTCGAGTCGTACCAGGCGGTGTTCTCGCATCGGTTCGGCCAGCCACGCGTGCACTGGCGGCAGTGGCCGCAGTACGGAAGCCAGGTGAGAAGGACGTGGTCGCCCGGGGAGAAACCGCCCACTCCAGGTCCGACCTCCTCGACGACTCCAGCGCCTTCGTGGCCGAGGACGACGGGAAGAGCGGTCGGATGGATGCCCTGCGCCACGTGCAGGTCGGAGTGGCAAACGCCGCTCGCCGCTATGCGAACCTGCAGCTCGCCGGCCTTCGGCGGGTCGAGCTCGAGTTCCTCGACAACGAGCGGCTGTTTGAACGCGTGAAGGACGGCGCCCCGCACTAGACGCCGCCGAGCACCACGAGGCGCTCCTCGGTCATCTCGCGCACGGTGTACGCCGGGCCCTCCTTGGTGTTCCCGGATGCCTTCGTTCCTCCGTACGGCATCTGGTCGACCCGCCACTCGGGTGCCTCATTGATCATGACGCTGCCGAACTCGAGCGCCGCCGCCGCCTTGACGGCCGGCTCGATCGATCGCGTGAAGATCGCCGCCTGGAGCCCGTACTCGGTCGAGTTCGCCCGGGCGAACGCCTCTTCGAGGGATTCGTAGGGGACGACCGAGCAGACGGGGCCGAAGATCTCCTGCGAGCAGACCTTCATCTCCTGCGTGACGCCCGTGAGCACGGTGGGCCTCAGGAGCCCGCCGATCTCGTCGCCCCCCGTCACGATCTCGGCGCCGCCTGCTACCGCCTCCTGAATCCACGACGTGATCCGCTCGCGGTTGGCGGCGTCGATGACTGGCCCGACATCGGTTGTCTCGTCCGCCGGATCGCCGACCTGCAGGGCCTCTACCTTCGGGATGAGCTGGGCCAGGAAGTCGCCCAGGCACTCATGCTGCACGTAGACGCGCTGAATCGAGACGCAGGTCTGACCCGCATAGGAGAAGGCATGCGTGGCGACCTTCGTCGTCGCCAGATCGAGGTCGGCCTCCGGCTCCACGATCACCGGAGAAGCGTTTCCAAGCTCGAGCGTGACCTTCTTGCGCGGTGCGCGGGAGCGGATGCCCCAGCCAACCTCGGCCGATCCCGTGAAGGTGAGCATGCGCACGCGCGAATCGTCGACGAGCACGTCTCCGACGTCGGCCGCGCGTCCAGGCAGAACACTCAGCCATCCGGCGGGCAGACCCGCCTCGGCGGAGAGCGCCGCGAGGCGCAGCGCAGAGATTGGCGTCTGGCTCGCGGGCTTGTGGACGACGGCGCATCCAGCAGCGAGCGCGGGGGCGAGCTTGTGCGCAACGAGGTTGAGCGGGAAGTTGAACGGCGTGATCGCGCCGACGATGCCGATTGGGACGCGCACCGTCCAGGCCGCATGGCCGTCGCCGGGCTGGGTGCCTCGAATGGGCACCGACTCGCCCGTGAGACGACGCGCCTCGCCCGCCGCGAGCGCGTAGGTGTTGACGGCACGCGACGCCTCGATACGGGCGGCCTTGAGTGGCTTGCCGGCCTCGGCGCAGATCGTGCGCGCCAGCTCGTCGGGTCGCTCGCGAAGGAGCTGAGAGACCCGCTCGAGGATCTCCGCTCGCTGCCACGGAGGCAGTGGTTCCTGCATCGCCCGCTCTGCGGCGTCGATGGCCCTGCGGGCCTCGTCCGCACCTGCACGGGCAATCGTCGCGACGACCTCGCCCGAATGGGGAGAGCGGACCTCGAATGAATCACCGGTCTCCACCCATTCGCCCGCGAGGTAGAGCCGCTCGATGTTGGTGGGAGCTGTGACGGTGGCCATGGCGCCTCCTTTTCAGCGCGCGGGCACGACCCGCACGGGCAGCGACTTGAAGCCGTTGATGAAGTTCGAGCTGAGCCGAACGGGATCGCCCGTCAGCTCGAAGCGCACCCTCCGGGCGAGGATCTCCTCAAGGAGGATGCGGATCTCGAGATGGGCGAGGAAGGAACCCAGGCAGAAGTGCGGCCCCCCGCGACCGAAGGTCACGTGTGGGTTTGGCCGACGTGCGACGTCGAACCGGTGCGGGTCGTCGAACACGTCCTCGTCGAAGTTTGCTGACACGTACCAGAGGGCCACGCGGTCTCCGGCCTGTATGGGAACGCCGCTGATCTCGGCGTCGCGCGTCGCCGTACGGCGGAAGTAGATGATCGGCGTCCCGTAGCGGAGGATCTCGTCGACACCAGATGGGATGAGCGAGGGGTCGGCCTCGAGGCGGGCGAACTCCTCCGGGTGCTGCATGAGGGCGAGGATGCCCTGCGAGATCCCCGTCCGCGTGGTCTCGTTGCCCGCGAAGATGAAAAGCTCGAAGAAGTTCGAGTACTCCGTCTTGTCAAGCCGCTCTCCGTCGACCTCTGCGTGAACGAGCCGCGAAACGAGGTCGTCGGTCGGGTTCCTGCGCCGCTCCTCGCCGATCTTCCGCCCATATTCGAAGACGTAGTAGGCGGCGGGCGTTCCGAACGGAAGCAGTCTCGGATCGACATCCGTGGGGTACTTGTCGGGGTCCGGGCGGTAGTCCGGATCGGTCGCGGCCGCCATCTCGCTGGTCAGCTCGATCAGCATCGGCCCGTCCTCGTGCGGCAGCCCGAGGATCGAGATGAGCACTGTGATGGGCACGGGCTCAGAGATCTCGGTGACCCAGTCGAACTCTCCCTGGGCAATCGCCCTGTCGAGCAGATCCCGCACGATCGTCCGGGTGTAGTCCTCGTACTCCTTCACTTTGCTGCGCGTGAAGGCGTAGCTGACCAGCTTGCGCAGCCGCGTGTGGGCCGGCGGGTCGGTCTCGATCAGCGACTGCCGCGCCGCGAGGGCGTCCGGCTCCCGCTCCTCGAGTGCGATATGGCCGAGCTGGGACGAGAAGAGGGTCGGATCTTTCCCGACCGCAAGGACATCGGCGTGCTTCGACAGCAGCCAGAAGCCTCCGCGCGTCCCGGTCCAGGGGTGCCAGTGCACGGGATCGTGAGCCCGAATCGCCGCAAGTGCCTCATGCGGCACGCCCTCGGCGTAGACGCGCGGGCTCGCGACGTCCACATTGGCGAGATCGTCCAGAGCGACGCTCATCGCTTCCCGAAGCCTCTCTGTCTATGAGGGCCATGCCCACCGGCGACCCGGCCGAGGCCGAGCCAGAGGGCGCCGGTGGAGGACACGTGGCGGATCATCGCCGCTTGTGCCTGCGCGGGGCGACGAGCCGCGATCGCGCGGACGATCTTCGCGTGCTCGCGGTCGGAAAGCTCGGCGACGGCGTCCGGCACGGAACCGAGCTTCGCGAGCCGGTAGACCTCGCCGCGCACGGCGGCGACCTGCTCGACGAGCCGGCGCGAGCCCGACGCGTCGGCCACGATCAGATGGAACAGGCCGTCGCGCTCGCTCCATGGATCGAATCCTCGAATCCCCTTCATCTCCGCGACGAGAGCCTCCAGGTAGTCGATCTGCTCGGCCGTGGCTCGCTCGGCAGCGAGCCAGGCGGTCCCGCCCTCGATCACGCGGCGATAATCGACGAGATCCCGAAGCTGCCCCGTGCTCAGCAGAGGCTCGTCGTCGAGAAGGCCGTCGGCCGAGCCGTCGCGGCTCACGTACGTCCCGCCTCCTCGGCCTCGGCGGGTCTCGACAAGGCCGGCGCTCCTCAGGATCCCGAGGGCACTTCGCAGGGTGACGGGAGAGATGCCGAGGTCGACGGCGAGCTGGCCCTCCGGCGGCAGGCGGTCACCTGGGCGCAGGAGCCCCATCCCGATCGCCCGGCCGAGGCGCGCAACCGTCTCAGCGACAGCGCTTCCCTGTCGCACGGGTGTGTACACCGTCTGCTCGAGCAGCCGACGGAGAGTCTCGTCGGTCGCGATCGTC
>DATAOL010000044.1:0-1740 GCA_036265755.1 Gaiellaceae bacterium
TTTCCGGGCAGGCCGAACACGTACTCCACGCGCTCGGCGGCGAGTGCGTCGCAGACGGAAGCCCACGGCCTACGCAGCGACACCGCACCACTCCACCACGCAGGCTGCCAGCGACCGAGCCGAGGCGACGATCTCGTCCAGTTCGACGTGCTCGTCCTTGCAGTGGGCAAGCCGGATGTTCCCGGGCCCGAAGCAGATGGCAGGGACTCCTTCGTCCTCGAGGAACGAGCCGTCGGAGGCGGCGCCGAAGTTGACGGGATGCTCGTGACTCGGCGGCGGGATGCTCACACCGGCGGCCAGCTCGTGAGCGCGCACCATCGTCTGCACGATCGGATGCTCCCACGGCGTGTCCATCGGCGGCCAGTTGTTCACCCACTCGAAGCGCGGCGGGTGCTCGCGCAGCCAGGGGTCGAGCCGGCAAGCCGTGAGAACATAGTCCTCGATTTCTTCCGCCACCTCGTGCGCCTCCTGCTGCGGCGGGTACCAGATCGAATATTCGATTTGCGCGCGGTTGGCGAAGTAGAACGGGATCGGCAGCCCCGGATCGGAGTAGAAGACACCGGGCAGCAGGGTGAAGAAGCCCGGCGCGAAATGAGGGTGGCTCTTGGTCATCCCCCACTGCGTCTCCAGCTCCTGGAGGGCGGCGACGACCTTGACGCCCTTCTCGAGCGCATTGACGCCGACCTCGTCGCCCGGCCCGCCGGGCCGAATGGCCAGTGGACGGTTCCCGCAGTGGGTGCTCTTGCCCTCGACGAGGATCCGCAGATACCAGTTGCCGGGGGCGATCGGCGAGATCGTCAGCGGCTTCGGGAAGGAGGTCGGCTCGGTGACGACTGCCGCGTCGGCTCGGAAGCCCGCACGAACGCATGCCGACGTCCCGAGCTCGTGCTCCATCATCTCCTCGCCGACGACCGAGTGGAGCTGCAGGTCGCCGGCGAGCCGGGCGTCGGCGTCCTCGAGCGCCTGCGCGACGAGCCACATGGCGGTGTCCGAGCCCTTCATGTCCGTGGAACCGATTCCGTAGAGCCGCCCATCGCGGATCTGCGCATTCCAGGGGTTGCCGTTCAGCCAACTGTCGGGCTCGACCGGGGGGACGGTGTCGACGTGCCCGTTGAGGATCAGCGAGCGCCCGCCGCCCGACCCGCTGCGCACGCCGACCAGGTTCTTGCGCTCGGGATCGGGTGCGACCCAGTGCGTCTCGAAGCCGGCCTGCTCGTAGCGCTCGCGCAGGACCTCGTTGCAGCGGGTCTCGCCGCCGATCACTGCAGCTCGGTCGACTCCCGCGAAGCTCGGATTCGTGCTGTCGATGCGAACGAGCTCTTCGAGGAGGGCGACGGCGTCGTCGCGCAGCGAATCTACCCGCTCGAGGACCCGCTGCCTGAGCTCCTCCACTAGACGGGTTCGGGTCGACCGGTCTCGAGCGAGCGCTTGGCGGCCAGGGAGACGAGCAGAGCCTTCTTCGCCTGCTCGCCCGTCCCGTGCTCGGGCTCACGGCGTTGCTCGACGCATTCGACGAAGTACGCGATCTCGGGCCCCCACGGATCGGCGCTCTCGACATCCACTGTCGTCGGCTCGCCCTCCGCCGGATAGAGACGAAGGCCGCGCAGAGTGTCCGAGGCACCGATGTTTCCCCCGTCCTCCGCGGGCGCCGCCGAGAAGCCGTACTCGGCCACGCCCCGTTCGCAGAGCACGCGGATGTTGCTGGAGAAGGGATACGTCTTCGGCATCAGCATGCTCCCC
>DATAOL010000045.1:0-18202 GCA_036265755.1 Gaiellaceae bacterium
GTCCCCCTGCGGCACGGAAAGGAGCTCGGAATGACTGCGGCCAACCTCCGAGACAAGCTCCGGAAGTTCCCGACTTCCTGGGCCCGGACTTCCTAGTCCGACTCAATTTCAAAGGCTCCGCTCGAGCGGAGCCTTTTTCATGCCCGAACCCGGGCGCTGGGCGCGGATCCGGGCCCGCCCCGGCACTGGTGCTATCCTGTTTGAACCACATTTCCCCGGCTGGAGAAATGGGCGCGCGGCGCCCATTTTTTGCGAAAAGGCACGAAAAACCATGACCCAGGTTCACGAACGAGAGAGACAACTTCACCGCGAGGTCGCCGAGACCGTCCAGGACCGGCTGCCCGAGGTCGACGTGCTCGCCGTCGAGCTCATGGGGCCCGAGCGGCTCTGCGTCTACATCGACCATCCTCAGGGCGTCGACCACGCGCTCTGCGGGAGCGTTACGGAGGCCCTGCGAGGCTATCTCGACCGCTATTCGCTCGAGGTATCGTCGCCCGGCTTCGAGCGCCCCCTCCGCACGCGCGACCACTTCGCCGAGGCCGTCGGCCGCACGGTATCCGTGCGGACCAACATCGAGGTCTCCGGGCGCAAGCGATTTCGCGGCAAGGTCGTGGAGGCGGGCGAGGAGGCGGCCACCATCGCGGTCGGCAACGAGACGTTCGGAGTTCCGTACGACGCGATCGTGCGCGGGAACCTGATCGAGGAGAGGCGGTAACGGATGAGTAGAGAGATTCTCGAGGCGGTCAGGCAGATCGAGCGCGAGAAGGGGATCGAGGACGACGTCCTCGTCCGCGCGCTCGAGGACGCGCTGCTCGCCGCGTACAAGAAGACTCCGGGCGCGGCCCGGCACGCGACCGTCGAGCTCGACTCGGGCGGGGACTTCCGCGTGTGGTCCGTCGAGCTTCCTGCCGACATCGAGGAGCGGCTGATGGACGAGGCCCGCGAGCGCGCGATCTCCGAGCTGGAGGCCGTCGAGGCCGAGAACGGCGAGCGCTCCCACACGCTGATCACGGACGACGACCTGGTCATCGACTGGTCCGACGTGCCCGACGACCAGGTGAGGCGGGCCGACGTCACTCCGGAGAACTTCGGACGCATCGCCGCGCAGACCGCAAAGCAGGTCATCCTGCAGCGAATCCGCGAGGCCGAGCGCGAGATGATGTACGACGAGTACGTCGACCGCGTAAGCGAGGTCGTGACCGGCATCGTTCAGCAGGCCGGCGACCGCAACAACGTGCTCGTCGACCTCGGCAAGGTCGAGGCGCTCCTGCCGCGCTCCGAGCAGGTCGACGGCGAGCGCTACGAGCAGGGGAGCCGGATCAAAGCGGTGATCACCGAGGTGCGATCCGGGACGAAAGGGCCGCAGGTGATCCTCTCCCGCCGCGATCCCGAGCTGATCAAGACGCTCTTCGAGCTGGAGGTGCCCGAGATCGCCGACGGGCTCGTCGAGATTCGCGGAGTCGCCCGCGAGCCGGGCTACCGCTCGAAGATCGCAGTCGAGTCCCACGTGCAGGGAGTCGACCCTGTCGGCGCCTGCGTGGGCCCGCGAGGCTCGCGCGTCCGCATGGTCGTCTCCGAGCTTCGCGGCGAGAAGATCGACATCATCCCCTGGAACCCGGAGCCCGCGCGCTTCGTCGCCAAGGCACTCTCGCCCGCACGTGTGCGGGAGGTGCTCGTCGACGACGACTCGAGCGAGGCGACCGTCGTCGTCCCCGACGACCAGCTCTCGCTCGCGATCGGCAAGGAGGGCCTGAACGCCCGCCTGGCCGCCCGGCTCACCGGCTGGAAGATCGACATCCAGTCGGAGACCGAGTTCGCGCGCGCCGAGGCCGATGCAGCTTTCGGCGGCCAGGAGGAGGAGTTCTCCGGCCGCTGCGTCGCGTTGCTCTCGACCGGCAAGCGCTGTCCGAACACCGCGCTGCCGGGATCGCACTACTGCGGCATTTCCGCGCACCGCGAGATCGCGGAGCGCGAGGCCGCCGGCGAAGACGTCTCCGCCGAGATCGTCCAGCCGGCGCAGCCGGAGGCGGACGACGTCGAGCCGGATGGCGAGCCCGAGGCTGTCGAGGAGCTCGACGGGGTCGAGGAGCCGGCCGCGGAGAGTTCCCCCGAGGCCCCGGCTTCCGAGCCCACCGCGGAGGTCGAGCCCGAGTCGGAGCCGGAGGCGAGTGCTCCCGACGCCTCGCAGCAGGAGGAGGAGGAGACCACCTCTGCCGAATGAGCGAGCCCGAGAGGACGTGCGTCGGCTGCGGGCGCACAGCTCCGCAGCACGAGTTGGTGCGCTTCGCCGCGCCGGACGGGACGCTGCGCATGGACCGGGCGAGGCGCCTGCCGGGCCGGGGGGCGTACGTCCACGAGCGGCTCTCCTGCTTCGAACGAGCAGTCGACCGGCGCGCGTTCCCGCGCACGTTGCGGCGAAACGTCAGAATTCCGGAGAATCTCGTCTCCGAGTTGGGAGCGCGCTGAGCAATGGCTGATCGACAGAGACCACTGAGGCCGAGAAGCGGGGCGACCGGCGGCCGGCGTAAGCGCCGGGTCGTCATCGATTCGCAAGCCAACCGGCCGCGCCAGGACTCGCGCGCTCCGCGCGAGACGCCGAAGCCGCGTCAGGAACAGCCGGCGCCCGCGCAGCCCACGGGTCCCGTCAGCGTCAACTCGGGAGCGACCGTCAAGGAGCTCTCGGCGGCGCTCGGCACACCGGTCCCGCAGATCATCAAGATCATGATGGACGTCGGGGAGATGGTCACCATCACCCAGTCGCTCGGCGACGACGCCATCGAGCTGATCGCCACGACGCTCGAGCGCGAGGTGGAGATCAAGCACGCCGACGAGGAAGACCTCGAGCCCGAGGTCTTCGAGGACGCGCCCGAGGACCTGGTCGCGCGCCCGCCGGTCGTGACGATCATGGGCCACGTCGACCACGGCAAGACGACGCTTCTCGACGCGATCCGGGAGTCAGCGGTCGTCGAGACCGAGGCGGGCGGCATCACGCAGCACATCGGGGCCTACCAGGTGGATCACGACGGCCGCCGCGTCACCTTCCTCGACACCCCGGGCCACGAAGCCTTCACGGCTCTGCGCGCCCGGGGCGCGAAGGTGACCGACATCGCCGTCCTCGTCGTCGCCGCGGACGACGGCGTCATGCCGCAGACCGTCGAGTCCATCAACCACGCGCGGGCCGCCCAGGTGCCGATCGTGGTCGCCGTGAACAAGGTCGACCGTCCCGAGGCGAACCCGACGCGGGTGCGTCAGGAGCTGGTCAACCACGACCTCCAACCGGAGGAGTGGGGTGGGACGACCCAGTACGCGGACGTCTCTGCAAAGGAGCACCAGGGCCTCGACGATCTCGTCGAGAAGGTGCTGCTCGTCGCCGACGCCGAGCTCGAGCTGACCGCGAACCCGACGGCCGAGGCGTCCGGGCCGATCATCGAGAGCCGGCTTGACGTGGGCCGCGGGCCGGTCGCGACCATGCTCGTCTCGCGCGGCACTCTGCGTGTCGGCGACGGCATCGTGGCCGGGGACGCGTGGGGAAAGGTCCGCGCGCTGCACGACTATCGCGGCGAGAAGGTCAAGAACGCGGGCCCCGGGACTCCGGTGGAGATCCTCGGCTTCGACAAGCCGCCAGCGGCGGGCGAGAACGCCCGCGTCGTGGAGAACGAGCGCCAGGCGCGCCACCTCGCCGGCTTGCGGGCCCAGCGCGTTCGCGCCGAGCAGCTCGCGCGGAGCTCGAAGAAGGGCGTCTCGCTGGAGGACCTCTTCACCCGGATGGGCGAAGGCGGCGTCCAGGAGCTCAACGTCATCGTCAAGGGCGACGTGCAGGGATCGGTCGAAGCGGTCGTCGGCGAGCTCGCGAAGATCAAGCACCCCGAGGTGGCGGTCAACGTCATTCACACGGGCATCGGCGCCATCACCGAGAGCGACGTCATGCTCGCGGCGGCCTCGAACGCGATCGTCGCGGGCTTCAACGTACGGCCGAACGCGGAGGCGCGTGCGCTGGCCGAGCGGGACGGGGTCGACCTGCGCACGTACCGGGTCATCTACCAGCTGACCGAAGACATCCAGCAAGCGCTCGTCGGCATGCTCGCTCCCGAGCAAGTCGAGGAGTCGCTCGGGGACGCCGAGGTGCGTGCGCTCTTCCGCGCGTCACGGCTTGGCGTCATCGCGGGTTGCATGGTCACGCGTGGCGTCATCCGGCGGAATTCGCAGATCCGTGTCGTCCGCGAGGGCAGCGTCATCTACGAGACGACGATCGCGAGCCTCAAGCGCTTCAAGGACGACGTGCGCGAGGTGCAGGAAGGGTTCGAGTGCGGGATCCTGCTCGAGAACTTCAACGACGTGAAGGAAGGCGATGTGCTCGAGGCTTACGAGACGCGCCAGGTCGAGCGCACCGACCTCGAAGTGACCGGCGGCAACGGTGGCCCGCCGGCCGCCGAAGAGCCAGCCGAAGAAAGCTAGGTTCGTGGGCGCCGGCTACGTCGGCATCCTCTCCGTCGAGCTCCACTTCCCCGAGAACCACTCCTTGAAGGGGAAGCGCAAGGAGCTCCTGTCGGCGAAGGCGCAGCTGCAGCGGCGCTTCGGCGCCTCCGTCGCCGAGGTCGACCACCACGATGTCTGGCAGCGCGCGCGGCTGACACTCGCCTGCGTGGCGCGTGGGCACAAGGAGCTGCAGGAGCTCCTCGACGGCGCCGAGCGCTTCCTGGGAGCGCAGGCATTCGAGCTCGGCGCGGTGGAGCGGGAAGTGGTCACCTTTGAGTGACCGGATGCGGAGGGTGAACGAGGCGTTGCGGGAGGTGCTCTCCGAGAGCATCGGCTCCCTGAAGGACCCGCGGATCGGGTTCGTCACGGTCACCGGCGTGAACACGAGCTCCGACCTGAGGCACGCGACGGTCTACGTGAGCGTGCTCGGCTCGGACGAAAAGCGCGACGCGACCCTCGCCGGGCTCCAGTCCTCGCACGGCGTGCTGCAGAGTCACGTGAACCGCGAGCTCCGTCTCAAGCGGACCCCGCAGTTGACCTTTGAGTACGATCCGACCGTGGAGAGGGGGGTACGCCTCTCCCGGCTCATCGATGAGCTCAACCCAGGCGAACACGACTGAAGCGGCCGAGCTGGCCGACGTCGCTGCGGCGATCCGCAGTCACGACCGCTTTCTCGTCACCACCCATGAAAACCCCGACGGCGACGCTCTCGGGTCGCTCCTCGCCATGGCCCTCGCGCTCCGCGCGCTCGGCAAGGACGCGGAGATGTACCTGTTCGGCGAGGTCCCGATCCCGAAGGAGTATGAGTTCATGGAGTTCGCCGGGATCCTCCGGGGTCCGAATCCCGCTCCGGGCGACCGGGTCGTCCTCGCGGTCGACGCTGCGAACGAACGGCGCCTCGGGCCCGAGAACGAGCTGCTCGAGAAGGCGCCGTTCGTGATCGACATCGACCACCATCACGACAACACGCGCTTCGGCGACGCGAACCTCATCGTGGGGACCGCGTCGTCGACCGGAGAGATCCTCCGTGACGTCTTCCGGGAGCTGGGCGTCGAGCTGACCCCGGACATCGCCGAGGCGCTCTACATCGCCGTCGTCACCGACACGGGCCGTTTCCAGTACGCGAACACCTCCGCCAAGGCGCTGCGGCTCGCCGCCGAGCTCGTCGAGGCCGGCGCGGACGTGCACCGGGTGTTCCAGGGCGTGTACGAGAACGTCGCCTTCGCGAAGCTGAAGCTCGTCGCACGCGCGCTCGAGAACGCCCAGGTCTTCGAAGGCGGACGCGTGATCGTCTCCCATCTCGAGAAGGGCGACTTCGACGCGGCCGGGGCGGAGGAACCCTACTCCGAGGGGATCATCGACTACCTGCGCGCGGTCGAGGGCGCGGAGCTCGCCGCCCTGATCCGCGAGCCGCCGACGCAGAACGGGCCCACACGGCGGGTCAGTCTGCGGACGACGGAGGAGGACCTCGACGTTTCGGCGATCGCGCGTAAGAGCGGGGGCGGAGGCCACCGTCAGGCCGCCGGCTTCTCGAGCGAGTCGTCGGTCGAGGAGATCATCGACTTCATCCGGCGCGAGTTCCTCGCGCAGGTCAACGGCAAGAAGCCCAGCTAGGGTTGCGCCCCATGCAGGGGCTGGTGCTGGTGGACAAGCCGGTCGGCCCGTCGTCGTTCGCGGTCGTCAAGAGGCTGCGCGCCGAGTACGGCGTGAAGGCGGGACACGCCGGGACGCTCGACCCGCTCGCGAGCGGCCTCCTGCTCGTCCTGCTCGGCCCCGCGACCCGCCTGTCCCGCTACCTCGTCGGGCTCGACAAGCGCTACGAGACGGAGATCCGGCTCGGCCTCCGTACGTCGACCGGCGACGGCGAGGGGGAGGTGGTCGAGGAGACCGAGTGTCCTTCGCTCGAGGACATCGAGGCCCTCGAGGGCGAGATCGAGCTGCGCGTGCCGCAGGCGTCAGCCGTGAAGATCGAGGGTCAGCGCGCGTACAAGCTCCAGCGGCGCGGCGTTGCGGTCGAGATGCCGACCCGTCGGTCGACAATCCATTCGCTCCGCGTCGTCCGTTACGCGCCACCGCTACTCGAGCTCGACGTGAAGGTCTCGAGCGGAACCTACGTCCGCGCGATCGCCGACCACCTCGGCGGGCATTGCCGGGCGATCAGGAGGACGGCCGTCGGGCCATTTCGCGTCGAGGACGCGAGGGACGACGTGGTGCTCGCCCCGCTGGCGGCGCTCGTCCACCTGCCCGAGCGGGAGCTCGGGGTGGCCGACGTGGACCACGTCCGCTCCGGCCAGGCAATCGAGGCAAGCGGTGAGGGCCCGGTCGCGCTCTGGGCGGAAGGTGCTCTCGTCGCGGTGGGTCGAGCCGGCGGCGGCGTCATCCGGCCCGAGACGGTGCTCCCACCGGCATGAACCTCCTCAGGGGGGCGGACTTCCGGAACCTCTGGGCAGGCCAGACGGTCTCGCTCCTCGGCGACCAAGTCACGCTGATCGCCCTGCCGCTCACTGCAGTCCTCGTGCTCGACGCGAGCGCGGCGGACATGGGCTACCTGATGGCCGCGGCTCTGATCCCACATCTGCTGTTCTCGCTGCCGGCGGGCGCCTGGCTGGAGCGAGCGAAGAGGCGGCGCGCCCTGATGATCGCCTCGGACCTCGCGCGGGCCGTACTGCTCGGGAGCCTGCCGCTCGCCTATGCCCTCGACGCGCTCACGTTCGTCCAACTGTACGGCGTCGCATTCCTGACCGGAACGCTGGCGGTCGTCTTCGACATCTCTTACATGACGGTCTATGTCGCCGTCACGAGGCGGGAGGACTACGTCCAGGCCAACTCGCTGCTGAACGGCAGCCGCGCGTTCTCCTACATCGCCGGCCCTAGCCTGGGCGGCATCCTTGTCCAGCTCCTGACGGCCCCGGCCACGCTCCTGGTCGACGCCGCTTCCTTCCTCGCCTCCGCGGTCTTCCTCGCGCGCATCCGTGCACCGGAGCCGCCGCTCGAGGCTCCCGAGGGAAGCATGTGGACGCAGGTGAAGGAGGGAATGGAATTCATCGCCCGCCACAGCGTCTTGCGCCCGGGCCTGGTGTCCGTCGCGACGCTGAACTTCTTCAACTTCGCGTTCAGCGCCATCTTCATCCTCTATGCGACCCGGGAACTCGGGATCAGTGCGGGGACGCTCGGCGTCGTCCTCGGAGCGGGCGCAGTCGGGGGCCTGCTCGGCGCGGTCGTGGCGGGGCGGCTCGGCCGGCGAATCGGCCTCGGACCGGCCTTCGTCGTCGGGATGGTGCTGTTTCCCGCGCCGCTCCTGCTCGTCCCGCTCGCTGACGGCCCACGGTGGCTCGTCCTCGCCATGCTCTTCACGGCCGAGTTCCTCTCCGGGCTCGGCGTCATGATCCTGGACATCAATGTCGGCGCGATCATGACCGCCCTGACGCCGCACAGGCTGCGATCCCGCTCGACGGGGGCTTTCCGGTTCGTGAACTACGGAATCCGGCCGCTCGGGGCACTCTTCGGCGGGGCGCTCGGGAGCGCCATCGGGCTGCGGCCGACGCTTCTCTTCACCGCCACCGCCGGCGTCCTCGGCGTGCTCTGGCTTCTGCCGTCGCCGGTGCTCCGGCTGCTCGAGCTGCCCGAGGAGCCGGCGTGAGGGTGCACCGCTCTGCGGACGAGCTCCAGCCGGCCGGCCGCGCGGTCGCCATCGGAACATTTGACGGCGTCCATCTAGGGCATCGGGCCGCGATCGAGGCCGCCAAGGCGACCGGGCTGCGCTCGACGGTGATCACCTTCGACCCGCATCCGCGACTCGTCCTCGGCTACGACGTGCAGCTCCTCTCGACGCTCGAGCGCCGCATCGAGCTGATCGGAGAGCTCGCTCCCGACGAGCTGCTCGTCGTCGAGTTCACGGAGGAACTCTCTCGGCTCGAGCCGGAAGCCTTCGTCTCGGAGGTCCTGGCGCCGATCGGCACGGAAGTTGTCGTCGCGGCGGAATCCTTCCGCTTCGGACGGGGTCGGAAGGGCGACGCCGAACTTCTGCGCAAGCTGGGGATCGAGGTGCGGGACGTGCCCGAGGTCGCGGGTGTTTCGTCGAGCCGCATTCGCGAGCTGCTCGCGGCGGGGGAGATGGAGCAGGCGGCTGCGCTCCTCGGCAGGCCGCACGAGCTCGAGGGCATCGTGGTCTCGGGCGACCAGCGCGGGGGCACCCTCGGCTTCCCGACGGCGAACCTTTCGGTCGACCCGCATCTCCTCGTTCCCGCGTATGGGATCTACGCGGGTGCGGCTCTCGACGGGCGCGCGGCTGTCTCGATCGGCGTCAACCCGCACTATGGCGGCAACGAACGGCGGATCGAGGCGTTCCTCCTCGGCTTCGAAGGCGATCTCTACGGCAAGCCCCTCCGAATCGAGCTCTGGAAGCGGCTTCGCGACGAACGCGCCTTCGAGAGCGAGGAAGATCTCGTGCGCCAGATCGCGTTCGACGTCGAGGCGACGCGCTCCGCAGAACGCCCGGCCTGACCAAGTAGCAGCGTGTACTCGGCGTTGATCTTCCTCAACGTGCGCAAGTTTTTGCCAGTTCTTGGCGTCTTTCTGGGTGATGAACTCGCTTTACGTCGTTTCGTCCGTGCGCTGCCTCTCGTGCGGCACCGTCTATCCCAAGCCCACCGCGCTCGGAACGGCCGAGTCCAACCCGGGCTGTCCGCGCTGCGGCTACGTCGGCTGGGTTCCGGCGGATGCCGACGAGGACGACGAGGTCATGGAAGGGCCAGCGCTGCTCCACTTCGACGCGGATCGGCCGCGCCTTCGCTTCTGGCAAGCAGGCTGACGCCGCCGAAATAGTGGTGCAGGCCGCCGAAGCGCCTGACGTCGTACCCCGCGTCCTCGAGCGCCACTAGCGCCTCGGCCTCGAAGCCCGGTTCGATGCGGACGATCTCGCCCGCTGAGTGCAGCCGGGGCCTGTCCACCGCCGCCTGCGGCGGGAGACCCTCGTCGAGGATGCCGCTCAGCACCTGCACGAGCGCCGGGCGGAGTCGCGTGCCCCCCGCCGCGCCTGCGGCGATCGCGAGTCCGTCGTCGTCGAGGACGAGCGTGGGAGACATCATGCTCTCCATGCGTGCGCCGGGCTCGAGCGGGCGCACCTGGAGGTCGACCTCGCCGAGCATGCTGTTCAGATGGATGTCCAGGCCCGGGAGGAAATCTCCGGAGCCGAGGCCGAGGCTCGTCGTGAGCGCACATGCGTTTCCGTCTCCGTCGGCCGCGACGAGGTTCGTTGTATCCCCGATTTGCTCGCCCTGGCCGCTGTACGGCGGAGCCTCGAGCACGCGAGCCAGCGTGAGCGCGCGCTCGGCAGCAGGCACGCCGCGCAGGCTCGGAAGCGCGGAGATCGTCGTCACGAGCTGCGACAGGCCGCCGCGGGTGAGGACACGGAAACCGAGGTATTCCGTTTCGACCGGCTCGAGCCAGAACGGGGCGTACGCGTCGAGGTCCTCACGGGACAGTGGGCCCTCGCGCTCGTGCATGAGCGCGACGAGCGCCTCCGCGATGGTTCCCTCGTAGAACGTGCGCCCACCTTCGTCCCGCACGAGCTCGAGCGCGGTCGCGAGGCCCGGCTGCTCTAGCCGGTCGCCTGCTCGCAGGAGCTCGCCCCCGGGCGCGTAGATACGGGCGCCCTCGCTGAGCGTCATGACGGGTGCGAGCATCGCCAGGCACTCGGCGTGGGCCGGCGGCATGTCGACTCCCGAGCGGGCGAGCTCGAGTGCCGGCTCCACGAGCTGGGCCCAAGGCAGGCGTCCGTGCGAACGCCAGAGCTCGTCCAGGCCGGCGGGCACCCCGGGAACCGCGCACGAAGCAATCCCCACCTGGTAGTGGACGATCTCGTTCCCGAACGGCACGCCCACGTCCTCGAGGGCCGCGACGGGTCGGTCCGGATGCACTCGGGGGACCGTCACGAAGAAGTCGAGAAGCGTCGCCTCGCCGGTCTTGCCGTCGAACCAGATCGCGTGGCCGCCCCCCGCGAGCCCCGTCATGACGGTTTCCGCGACGCACGACGCGAGCGAGGCCGCGACGGCCGCGTCGGCCGCGGACCCGCCGTCCTCGAGAACGCGCAAACCCGCTTCGGCAGTGGCCGGATGGCCTGCTGCAACCCCGGGGCGCACGAACACCTCTGGTACCCTACGGCGAATGGCTCTCACCAAAGAAGCCAAGAGAGAAGTCGTCGCCGGGCACGGAAAGAGCGAGGCTGACACCGGGTCGCCCCAGGTTCAGATCGCCCTGCTTTCGCGCCGGATCGACGAGTTGACCGATCATCTCCGTACCCACGGGAAGGATCATCACTCGCGCCGCGGACTGCTCAAGCTCGTCGGTCGCCGCCGCCGGCTCCTCGACTACCTGCAGAAGCGAGACCTGGAGGGCTACCGCAGCCTGATCAAGGAACTGGGACTGCGCCGCTAGGTCAAAGAAGCCGGGAGGAGCCGGTGGAAGTTTGAGGGAGCCTCGTGCAGCGGTTGCCTCAAACCTCCGCCTCCACCTCCCAGAGGAAAGAGAGGCAAGACATATGAGCACGATGGTTTCCGGTAGGTCGACGGTGAACGTCACCGTCGGCCGAGACGACATGAGCTTCGAGACCGGAAAGCTCGCCAAGCAAGCCGACGGCGCGGTTGTCGTCCGCTCGGGCGAGACGATGGTCCTGGCCACTGCCCAGGGCCGGACCGAGGCCCGCGAGGGCGCGGACTTCTTCCCGCTCACGGTCGACGTGGAGGAGCGGATGTACGCGGCCGGGAAGATCCCCGGCGGCTTCTTCAAGCGAGAGGGGCGCCCGACCGAGAAGGCGATCCTGACCGCGCGCATGATCGACCGCCCGATCCGGCCGCTCTGGCCGAAGGGCTTCACGAACGAGGTGCAGGTCATCTGCACGACCCTCTCGGCCGATCTCGTCACCCCGCACGACATCCTCGCGATCAACGGCGCCTCTGCCGCGCTGATGATCTCCCCGCTTCCGTTCCTCGGCCCAGTCGGCGCCGTGCGGATCGGGCTGATCGACGACCAGCTCGTGATCAACCCGAGCCTGCCCGAGCTGGAAGAGGAGGCGAAGATGGACCTCATCGTCGTCGGCACGAAGGAAGGGCTGACGATGGTCGAGGCGGGCGCCGAGGAGGTTCCCGAGGAGTTGCTCCTCGAGGCGCTCGAGCTCGCACACGGCGAGATCAAGAAGCTTTGCGAGGGGCAAGAGGAGCTCCGGCGCGAGGTCGGCAAGCCGAAGTGGATCGACCCCGACGTGGACTCCGAGGTCTCGGGCTTCGGCGACAAGATCCGCGAGCGGATCGCAGCTGTGGGCCTACGCGAGGGCGCGTCCGCAGTCGAGGAGATCGCGGCCGAGCTCGCCTCGCCGTTGACGATGGACTCCACCGAGGAGGACATCGTCCGCGAGATGCAGGTGCGCTCGAGCCTCGACATGCTGCTCGAGAAGCTACGGCTCGAAGCCGTCGTCGCACCAATTCGCGAACAGTACGGCGAGGAGCTCCGCGCACTCACGGAGGCCGAGCAGGACTCGAAGCAGCTGAAGTCGGCCAAGCGCCACCTGCTCTTCGACCGGATCGTCGAGGAAGTGCAGCTTCCCTTCCCGGTCGGCTCAGCGACGGTCGAGGGCGAAGCCCCGACTGTCAAGGACGGACTCACGAAGCAGTTCGTCAAGAAGGCGTCCGAGTCGATCTACAAGCAACTCGTCCGCGAGAAGATCGCGGTCGAGAAGCGGCGTCCAGATGGGCGCGGCACGGAGGAGATCAGGCCGATCGACTGCGAGGTGCGAGTCTCCCCGCGCACGCACGGTTCAGCGCTCTTCACGCGCGGCCAGACGCAGATCATGACGCTGCTCACGCTCGGCACCGCCAAGGAGGGGCAGCGAATCGACGACCTCTCGCTCGAGCAGGAGAGGCGCTACATGCACCACTACAATTTCCCGCCCTACTCGGTCGGGGAGACCGGCTTCATGCGCGGCCCCAAGCGCCGCGACATCGGTCACGGTGCGCTCGCGCAGCGGGCGCTCGAGCCGATGATCCCGCCGCTCGAGGATTTCCCGTACACGATCCGTCTCGTGTCCGAGACGCTCGAGTCGAACGGGTCGTCCTCCATGGGCTCCGTCTGTGGCTCGACCCTGGCGCTCATGGATGCGGGTGTGCCGATCAAGGCCCCGGTCGGCGGCATCGCCATGGGGCTTGTCAAGGAGGGAGACGACTACGTCATCCTCACCGACATCCAGGGCGCCGAGGATCATCTCGGCGACATGGACTTCAAGGTGGCCGGCTCCCGCGAGGGCATCACGGCCCTGCAGATGGACATCAAGATCACCGGCGTCACGCAGGAGATCATGCGCAACGCCCTCGACCAGGCGAAGCGGGCCAGGGAGTTCATCCTCGAGCGCATGGCCGAGGCGATCCCGGAGACCCGCACCGAGCTCTCCGACTACGCACCGCGGATCACGACGGTCAAGATCGACCCGGAGCAGATCGGGCTCGTCATCGGCAAGGGCGGCGAGACGATCCGCTCGCTCGAGGCCGACTACGACGTCCAGATCGACATCGAGGAAGACGGGACGATCCTGATCTACGCGACCGACGGCCCGAAGGCCGAGCAGGCGATCGCGGCGATCCAGGCGCTGACCAAGGAGCCCGAGGTCGGGGACGAGTACACCGGCAAGGTCGTCAAGACGACGGACTTCGGCGCCTTCGTCGAGCTGAAGAAGGGCACCGACGGGCTGCTGCACGTCTCCAACGTCGGCCCCGGCCGCGTCGCGCACATCGAAGACGTGCTCAGCCGCGGGGACGTCCTGGACGTCAAGGTCCTCGAGGTCGACAAGGCGCGAGGCCGCATCGGCCTCAAGCTAGTCGCGAAGCACGAGGACGGGACCCTCGTTCAGCCCGAGGAGCTCATCGAGCGCGCGAAGTCGGCGCCGCCGCGGGAGCGCGAGGAACGTCCTCGGAACGGCGAACGCCGCGGCGGAAGAGACCGCGGACGCCGTGACCGCGGGCCGCGCCGGGAAAGCTAGCCAGAGCGACGCCACCGACAATGAGGAGCCCGCCGACGGCGATCCAGGCCGTCACGGGCTCCTCGAGCGTTGCGGCGCCGAAGAGCACGGCGATCGCCGGGATCGCGTAGGTCGCGGTCACCGCGCGGGTCGGGCCGAAGGCGCGCAGCCCGATGTTCCACCCGATGTAGCCGAGGAGCGTCGAGAAGATTCCGAGGTAGAGGATCAGAGCGATGTCGCCCACGGCGATCGAGCCGATGCCGCCGACGTTCGAGCCGGCGAAGATCGGCAGGAGCGCGATGGTGCCGATGAGGCTCGTCGTGGCCGTCAGCGCGCGCAGGTCGTGGCGCGCGAAGAGCGGCTTCAGGAGCACGTTGTAGAGCGCGAACGAGAGCGGCGCGCCGGCAACGATGAGAGGGCCTTTGAGCCCTGAGAGCGAGAGCTCGTCGCCCGAGCCGAGACCCACCACCACGCAGACGCCCGAGAACGCAACGGCAAGGCCGAGCGCCACGCGCAGGCTGAAGCGCTCGATCCCGAACGCGATCGCGAGCGCCATCGTGAGCGCCGGGGAAAGCGCCACTATGAGCGCCGCAATTCCGGAGGCGGTCGACTCCTCGCCGATGTTCAGCGAGAGGTGGTAGTCCGCAACGATGACGACACCCGCGGCGAAGACGCGGGCGGCGTCCCTGCGATTCAATCCCGGCAGCCCGCCCGCGCGCCAGAGAAGGAAGGCAAAGCCGGGCGCGGCGACAAGGTAACGGGGAGAGGGCGATCTGCTCGGCGCCGCTGCCGTGGTCGATGAGCGCCTTGATGACCGAGAACGCCGAAGCCCAGACCACGATCGTGGCCGCGAACGAGGCTCTCGGAAAGCGTTGCACGCTTCTCTATAACGTTCGCGGCCGCCGAATTGTGAGAATGGCGTCCCGATGAAGCGTTACGACGCGATCGTCGTCGGCGCGGGGCCTGCGGGCTCGACCGCCGCATACCGGCTCGCGAAGGCGGGCGCGGCCGTCCTGCTCCTCGACCGGGCGCGGTTCCCACGAGACAAGCCGTGCGGGGGAGGGGTGACGGGCCGCGCGGCACGCCTGCTCCCGTTCTCCATCGAGCCGGTCGTCGAGCACGTGGTGGCGGCTGTCGACCTTCGTCTCCGCTACGGGAAGACGTTGGCCCGCGGGAACACGGAGCCGCTCGTCTACATGACACAGCGAAAGCGACTCGATCACTTCCTCGTGCAGCAGGCCGTCGAGGCCGGCGCGGATTTCCGAGATGGGACGAAGGTGGGGGCGGTCGCAGTGAGGGAGAGCGGCGCCTCCGTCGAGGGCTTCGAGGCCCAGACGGTGATTGCCGCGGACGGGGTGAACGGCATCACGGCCCGTGCGCTCGGCCTGGGCGGCAACCGCGTGGTCGGCGTGGCGCTCGAAGGCAACCTGCCCTACGCGAAGATGGATCCGCGCCCGTTCGACGGCCGCCTCGCGCTCGAGCTGGGAGTCGTCCCGGGCGGCTACGGCTGGGTTTTCCCGAAGGGCGATCACGCGAATTTCGGCGTGGGCGGCTGGGAGGCCGAAGGGCCGCGACTGCGGGAGCACCTGCGCCGCTTGTGTGAGGCCCACGGTGTGTCCTCGGACGATCTCGAGGAGCTCCGCGGCTACCGCCTGCCCCTCCGCGAGCCGCGCTCGACGCTCGCGCGCGGCCGCGGGCTCGTCGTCGGAGACGCAGCCGGCCTGATCGACCCGGTCTCCGGCGACGGGATGTTCGAGGGCTTCCTGAGCTCCCAGTACGCGGCCGAAGCAGTCCTCGACCTCCTCGCGGGGCGCGCAGAGAGTCTCGATCCGTACGGGCCCCGGCTGGCGAGCCGTCTGGCCACGCACCTGTGGGCATCGTGGGGCGTCAAGGTCGCGCTCGACCGCTTCCCACGGGCCACGTTCGGGCTGGCGAGCACGAAGATCGTGTGGAGCGCCGTCGAGCGGCTCGTGCGCGGCGAGGTGGCCGACGTGGGCGGCATCAGGGGCCTGGCGCGGCCGCCGCTGAAAGCGATCGCGCTCCTGGCGCGCGCGGCCGGCGATGCGGGGCGTGCCTACCGGCACGTCTGAGGCGACAGTCTACGATTCGGCCGTGCAGAACTACCTGCTGACGACGCTTCCGAGCGGCGCGCGGGTCATCAGCGAGCCGCTGGACAGCGTGCGCTCGGTCGCGCTCGGGCTCTGGATCGGCACGGGCTCCCGCGACGAGAACGAGGCGCAGGCGGGCGTGACGCACTTCCTGGAGCACGTGCTCTTCAAAGGCTCGGAGAAGTACTCCGCGCTCGAGATCGCGGAGATCTTCGACGCCTTCGGCGGCGAGCTGAACGCGGCGACGGCCCGTGACTACACCGTCGTCTACGCGCGAGTCCTGGACGAGCACGTCGAGGAGGCGCTCGACGTGATGACTGACATGGTCTTCGCGCCTGCGCTCGTCGACCTCGACTCGGAGCGCGACGTCGTCCTCGAGGAGATCGCGATGGTCGAGGACACGCCGCAGGAGCTCATTCACGACCTCTTGACGCAGGCGGTGTTCGGCGACCATCCGCTGGGCCGGCCGGTCCTGGGCAGCGCGAGCGTGATCGCGAATGTCTCACGGCGGTCGATCTCCGCGTATCACCGCGCGCGGTACACGCCCGGGAACGTCGTCGCGGCGGCCGCCGGCAACCTGCCGCACGACCGCTTCGTCGACCTCCTCGACGGGATGGAGGCGAAGCTGCGCGCGACGGGACGGAAGCCGGCGGCTCGTGCGCCCTGGATGAAGGCGCCGCCGCCGAGCCTCGCCTTCCAGCGCAAGGACACCGAGCAGTACCACCTCTGCCTCGGCGCTCCCGGACTTTCCCGCTCGGACAACCGCCGCTTCACGGCGTCGATCCTCGACGGCATCCTCGGTGGCTCGGCCTCGTCGCGCCTCTTTCAGGAGATCCGCGAAAAGCGCGGGCTCGCCTACACCGTGTACACGTTCTCCTCGCAGTATGCGGACACGGGCCAGATCGGGGTCTACGTGGGCACGCGCGGTGAGAACCTGAAGCCTTGCCTCGAGATCGCGGCCGAGCAGATCGAGGCGGTCGCCGCGGGCGACGTTCGCGAGGAGGAGGTCGCGCGCGCGAAGGAAAACCTGAAGGGTCGCATCATGCTCTCCATGGAGCTGACCTCGAACCGCATGAGCCGTCTCGGCAAGTCGCTGGTGACCGACAGCGAGATCCTCGATCTCGACCGGATCCTGGCGGAGATCGAGGCCGTCGAAGTGTCCGGTGTCGCCGAGCTCACCGGGACGCTGCTGGCGCGGGACCGACTCTCGGTCGCCGCCATCGGCCCCAGCGAGAAGCGCGTGTTACGCGCCGTCGAGCCTGTCTGTCCCGGCCTCGTCTCGGTCGAGGCCGCGTGAAGATCCTCCTCTACGGGGCGAACGGCAAGGTGGGCTCGGTGCTCGCCCCGAGGCTCGAGGAGGCCGGGCACGAGGTGACGCCTGTCGGCGACGGGGATCAGGTGCGGCGCGACGGCCACGATGCGGCGATCGACTTCACCCGGCCCGATGCGGTGCGCAAGAACGTCGAGGGTTGCCTGCAGGCCGCCATCCCGTGTGTGGTGGGAACGACCGGGGTAGGCCCGGCCGACCTGGCGAGCTTCGACGAGCTCGCGCGCCGGCGGGACATCGCGTGCTTCATCGCTCCCAACTTCGCCATCGGCGCCGTGCTGATGATGCGCTTCGCAGCCGAGGCGGTGCACTATCTGCCGCGAGCCGAGATCGTCGAGCTCCACGACGAGCGGAAGGTGGACGCGCCCTCGGGGACCGCCCGGGCGACCGCGGAGGCGCTGCCGGGCGACGTCCCGATCCATTCGGTCCGCCTCCCGGGGCTCGTCGCGCATCAAGAGGTGCTCCTCGGGGGAGAAGGCCAGCTCCTTACGATCCGCCACGACACACTTTCCCGGGAGGCTTTCGCGCCCGGGGTCCTTCTCGCCCTCGAGCACCTCGGCAGCCTCTCACCCGGCGTCACAGTGGGTTTGGAAAGCCTCCTGGAGTAAGATTCGTCTGGTGCTGGGCGAAGTCCTGACCGCGGCGATCACGCCGTTCAGCGCCGACGGATCCGTCAACTGCGAGGCGTTCAAGCGGCTTTGCGTCCACCTCGTCGACTCCGGCTCCGACGGCGTCGTCGTCGCTGGCACGACGGGGGAGTCGCCGACTCTCAGCGACGACGAGCGCTTCGAGCTCTTCGCCGCCGCGGTGGAGGCGATCGGCGACCGGGCGACCGTCGTGGCGGGGACAGGGACCTACTCGACGGCTCATTCGGTCCATCTCACACGTGAGGCGCACGGCATCGGAGTGGATGCCTTTCTCATCGTCACCCCGTACTACTCGAAGCCGCCGGCCCGCGGGATCCTGGCGCACTTCGAGTGCATCGCGGCGGTCACGGACAAGCCGATCGTGGTCTACAACATCCCGCAGCGCGTCGTCGTGAACATCGAGCCCGACACACTGACGGAGCTCGCAGAGATTCCGAATGTGCAGTACGTGAAGCAGGCGACGCCGGACATCGACCAGGCCAAGCGGATCGTCAACGAGAGCGGCCTGACGCTTCTCGCTGGGAACGACGATCTCCTCGTGCCGTTTCTCGAGGTGGGGGGCAAGGGCGGCATCTTCGTCTTCACCCACCTCGTCGGGCCCCGCGTGAAGGAGCTGGTCGCCCGCTTCCGCGACGGCGAC
>DATAOL010000046.1:0-14150 GCA_036265755.1 Gaiellaceae bacterium
TGACCACCGACATGATGTTTCTCTCGATGCCGGAGGAGAGCAGGAGGAGAGCCCCGATGATGAGGACCGTGATCACGGCGAGAATCACGCCGTACTCGGCCATCGTCTGACCCTCTTCCCGCCTGCGAATGGCGGCGAACAGCTCGGTGAGGTAGGTCATTTTGCGAAGTCACCTCCCTTCGTCATCCCGGGCACGCATTGGATGCGCACACAACTGCAAAATGTGGAGTGCGAAAGTGGAACTGCTTTCTGCGAGTGGGCCTCGACGATCGGGCGCACGCTTATGGTCACGACGATGAAACCTCCGCTTCGCTCCGGCGTGACCGCTCCGCCGTTTGGCTCCACAAACTGGTCGGAGCATCGTCGGAATGCGGAGGTCGGAGAATCCCCCTCCCTGGGGATTCGACCCTGACCCGTGGGCTTTGCCCCGGAAGGGGGATGACCGGGCCCCGGTTCGCCGCTTGGCTCAATGAGTCCGTCGCGGCAACGGATGACGTCTGAAGAAGATCCGCGCCGAAGTGGCGGCCTCGGCGCCCGACAACGGGAGCAAAGGCAATGCCACAAAGCAGCAACTCGCGGCGGGATCTCCTCCGTCTCGTACTCTTCACTTTCGCCGCCTGGGCCCTCTGGGCTCTGGGCAGGAACGACGCGAAGCCCGACGCCGGCACGGCGACGGAGGAGACTTCGCAGGCGCGCCAGCGCAGCGGCTTCTCGAAGCGCCGCCTCGCGACGAGCCTCGCCTTCGCAACTCTCTTCTTCGCGGGCGCAGCCTTCACGGCCGGCGCAGGCGATCAGGCGGCGTGCCTGGTCGAGGACTGCCAGCCCGCAGCTGCGGAGTCCGTGGAGACCACGACCGAGGCTTCGGATCCCGCAGAGGCTGCCGCGGACCCGGCGGCCGAGGATCCGGCTCCGGCCGACCCCGCGCCGGCTGACCCCCCGGCGGCCGATCCTCCGGCCGACCCGGGCTCGGATTCCGGCTCTGACGCGGGCGCCGACAACGGTTCCGGGAACGCCGGCCAGGACGACCAGTCCGCCGGCGACCCTGGCGATGCGGGTCAGCCCTCGGACGACGGCGCAGCTCCCGCGTCGGGCGACGAGGACGGATCCCCCGCCGGTGACGGCGGTTCAGCCGGTGGCTCGAACGACGGAGCCGGCGGCGGCAACAACGGTGCGGACAATCCCACGGACGAGCCGGGCACCCCGGACGCCGGCCCGGACTCTCCGAACCACGCGGGCGACAAGACCCCGCCCTCCTCGTCGGACCAGTCCGAGGTCGAGGAGCTCGCCGCGCATGACGCGGATGTGGCTGCCGAAACCCAAGGCGCGTTCGCGACGATCTGGCTGCATCGCACACTGCCGGATCCGACTCCGGCTGCGAAGCGGCTCGACGCTCGCTTCGCCCGGATGCTGAACCGGACGGCGAAGCAGCAGGACGTCGACTGGGCACTCGTGCTCGGCGTCGTCCGGGCGCGCGGCCACCTCGGCCGCTGGCCCGCCACGCGCCGCGAGCTCGTAAGCGTCTCGAAGCAGCTGCACGACCTGCACGCGTCGAAGGACGCCTGGCAGGCCGTCCTCGGCCTCGCAGGCCGGACGGGCTTCGCGGACCGCACGATCGCTCTCAGCCGCTACTTCCACGCGGTTGGGCTGCATGCGCTCGTCCGCGGCCTCGTCGCCTCGAAGGCGGAGCTGCAGAAGCGCGTCCTCAACGACTCCCGCATCAGCATCTACGCAGGCGGCCGCAGCGACGTCGCGGCAGGCCGCGTGGACGTCCGCGTCCTCGCGCTGATCCGCTACATGGCGGAGGCGCACGGGCAGGTGACGGTGTCGTGCCTGATCAGCGGTCATCGGCTGTACGCCCGCCCGGGCGTGGTCTCCGCGCACATCTACGGCGAGGCGGTGGACATTTCCGCGCTCGGCGGTGTGTCGATCTACGGCAACCAGCAGCCCGGCGGTCTCACGGAGAAGGCGGTGCGCAACATCCTCCTACTCCCGGTGGAGCTCCGCCCGAAGCAGGTCATCTCGCTGCTCGGGCTGGGCGGTCCGTCGTTCGCGCTGGCCAACCATTACGACCACATCCACGTCGGGTACTAGATGGGTCCTGTCCTGCTCAGGCAGGACGGAGACCCTGTCAGTGAGCGGTGTCTTCTGGCGGAGACACCGCTCACAAGGCTCAACAGGCTTCCTGGGCGGCGTGAGCTCGAGAAGGGCGAAGGACTGCTGCTTCGTCATGCCGCTTCCACCCACACGTTCTTCGTGCGCTTGCCGATCCGAGCCGGCGACAAGCTGACGCTGGAATAGCGCTCAAGAGCGCGGCGCCGACGGCCGAAACGAAACTCGTGAGACGCGCCGTCGCCGCCTTCGTCTCGCCGCTCGAAAGCTCGCCGCAGGCCGTCCTCCGGCGGGCGGTCGCCGGCCTCCTCTTCGTCTATGCGGGCGCGCTCCTGCTCGAGCGAACCGTCTCCGGCAAGGGCCTCTCTCCGGTCGCACTCCTGATGATGGCCGTCTGCGTCGCGATCTGGCAGGAATGGGGCGGGCGCAGCATGCGCGACTGGGGTCTCGTGCTCGTTTGCTTCCTCGGCTACGCGGCCGGGGCGAACGCCCTCCCGGATATCGGCGCGAAGGTTCACTACACGCCGCAGATCGACGCGGAGAAGTTCCTCTTCTTCGGCCATCTCCCGACGATCTGGCTGCAGTCGCACCTGCACCACGGAACGGGGCCGCTCGAGGTTTTCGCCATCCTCATGTACCTCTCCCATTTCGTCGTTCCGGGCCTTCTCGCCTCGCTGATCTGGCTGTACTGGCCCGGGCGGGGCTTCGGCGACCTTCTCTTCGGGATCCTGCTCGTCTCGCTCCTCGGCGAGATCACGTTCTTCCTCGCCCCCACGGCGCCGCCGTGGATGGCGGGCGACCAGGGCTACACCCCGCACGTCGCCCACGTGATCAAGCAAGGCCTCTACGACCTCGGGCTGGACTCCGTCGCCGAGCGGAAGGATGCAGCGGGGTCGTACAACCTCACAGCAGCCGTCCCTTCGCTGCATGCCGCGTGGCCCGTGATCGGCCTGCTCGTCATCTGGAAGCACAAGCTGCCGAAGTGGCTCTTCTGCGCCCAGGCGGCGCAGGCCCTCGGGGTCGCCTTCGCGGTCGTCTACGCGGGTGAGCACTACGCGGTGGACGTTCTCGCGGGGGTTCTCTACGCGCTCGTCGCGTGGTGGGTGTTGGGGCGCCTGCTCGCGCTCGGCCACAAGCGCCTGGAACGGATGAGGCAGCCCGCATGACGTACCTCCGCATCGCCCTCAGGCCGCTCGACCGCCTCGCTGTCTTCCTCGATTCCGGCAAGGCTGCGCAGCAGCCGGGCGCGGTGCGCCTGCGCCGCGGCCTCGCGGGGGTGACGCTCCTCTTTGCGCTCGTTGCGTCGTTCCGCTCCATCGACCGCGGTGGGATGCTCTCCCCAGGTGCCGTCCTGCTCGCGCTCATGGCGTTCGCGCTGTACGCGAACCGGGGCGGGCGTTTCGTGCGCGACTGGCTGCCGGTGTTCCTCGCCTTTCTCTGCTACGGGCTCGTCGCGAAAGCGGTCCCCGACCTCGGGCTGCAGGTGCATTACACGCCGCAGATCGAGGTCGACAAGGCACTCGGCTTCGGGCACCTGCCGACCACGTGGCTTCAGACGCACCTCTACCACGGGAACACGGGGCCCCTGGAGATTTTCTCCCTGCTGATGTACCTCTCGCACTTCGTCGCGCCGGTCGCGCTTGCGTGTCTCATCTGGCTCCGCTGGCCAGGCCGTGGCTTCAACGAGCTGCTCTACGGGATCGTCATGGTCTCGTTCCTCGCCGAGATCGCGTTCCTGCTCGCGCCCACCGCACCGCCCTGGCTGGCGGCCGAGCACGGCTACATCCCGGCCGTCGACCCGATTCTCAAGAACGCGCTCAACGACCTCGGTCTCGACGAGCTCGCGCGCGCCAAGGGCGACGCGAGCCTCTACAACGTGGTCGCGGCCGTTCCCTCGCTTCACGCCGCCTGGCCCCTCATCGGCCTCTTCGTGATCCGCAAGTACCGACTTCCCAACTGGCTCTTCTGGACGCAGCTCGGCCTCACTCTCGGTGTCTGCTTCGCCATCGTCTACACGGGCGAGCACTACGTCGCGGACATCCTCGCCGGCTTCGCCTTCGGCACGGCGGCATGGTTCCTCGTGCAGTGGGCGCTCTCGGCGGGGCGCTCGCGGGCCCCGGTCAGCCTCGAGCCGGCGGAACGAGCACCCGCAGAGCGCGCGGCTTGACCTCGAACTCGAGCGGCGCCGGGAGGACGACGGGCTCACCGTCGATCGCCGCATGCACGTGGTCGCGGCCCGCGGAGAGCGTGAAGCGCTCCCGGGACCATTCGCTCCAACCCGCGGCTTCCTCCAGGCTCCCGGCCACGGCACGCGCGAGGAGCCCGAGGAGCGCACGACGGCTGACGGCCTCGATCACGTAGGCGAACAGCTTGCCCTGGTCCAGGCTCTCGCGCTCGCCGAGATCGGCCATGCTCTCCATGCCGTAGGCGTTGTTCGCCACGAGCACGACCAGGGCTGAGTGATGTTCGCTCTCCCCCTCGGCTCCGAGCACGAGATCGAGGGGTTGGCGGCTGCGCCCGAGCGCCGCGGGAAGCATCCGAAAGAGCGCGGTGAGGCGGTTCCTCGTTTTTCTCGCCGGATCGTGGACGAAGCTCGCGTAGAGGCCGAGGGAGACGTTGTTCAGGAACCACCGCTCCCCCACCTGCGCGATGTCGACGCTCCGCTCCATCCCGTCGAAGGCCGCCAGGGCCGCGAGCGGATCGTCGACGTCGAGCCCCAGATCGCGCGCGAAATGGTTCCGCGTCCCGAATGGGATGCACACGAACGGGCAGCCGGCCTCCACCGCGACTCCGGCGACCAAGGCGAGCGACCCGTCTCCGCCCGCGACGCCCAGCACGGCACCTTCCGAGGCGGCTTCCCGGGCGAGCTCGGGGACATCGTCGCCCCCACCGAGGAGACGGACTTCGATGCCTCGCTCCCGCGCTGCGGAGGCGAGCTCGTCCGCCGACGGGCTCCCGTCCCCTGAGCGCGGATTGACGAAGAGCAGGCTTTGGGAGCTAGACAGCGCCTTCGATGGCGTGCAGCGTCCACGCGGGGCCGATACGCACCAGGTGTCCGTCCGGGTCGGCGAGGTCATACACCTCGGTGCCGAAGCGCGTCCGCGTCACGCGCCCACCGATCCCGTGGGTCTCCAGGCGCTCCACCTCGCTCTCGATCTCGTCGGCGGCGAGCTCCAGCCGCACCGCACCGCCCACCTCCCGGCCTCGATCCGGGTCCCAGGTGAGCACGAGGAACGTCTGCTGCTCGAGGACGAAGAAGGCGCTGTGGGCGTTCTCGCCCTCGTCATACGCCGCCGCGGGTCCGTAACCGAGGAGCCGCGAATAGAAATCCGTCGAGCGGTCGAGGTCCGTCACGTAGAGATGGACCGCGGTGACGAGCCCCGTCATCGCTTCGTCTTCTTCTCGGCGGCGCGCCGCCGGTCACGCTCCTTCTTCTTGCGCTGACGGTCGTTACGCCATCGCTTGAGCGACCGAGATCCGCGTCCCATCAGGCCTGGGAGCTTATAGAGTTGCCCGCCGTGGCGCTTGAGCCGAGCCGCACCGTCGAGGAACTCGAAGAGCTCCGGGAACTCACCGGCGACGAGGAAGGCGCCCAGCGCGTCGCCTGGACGGACACCTGGATCCGGGCCCGGGAATGGCTCTCGGGCAAGCTCGAGCCGCTCGGTCTCGAGGAGGAGACAGACGAGGCCGGCAACCAGTGGTTCACGCTCCCCGGAGGCTCCGAGCGCGCGCTCCTGATCGGCGGCCACATCGACTCGGTCCCGAACGGCGGCTGGCTGGACGGGGCCCTGAACCTCGTCGCGGGTGTCGAAGTCGTGCGCCGCCTCGCCGCCGAGGGCAGGCCGCCGGTGACGATCCGCCTCGTCAACTGGGCGGACGAAGAGGGAGCCCGTTTCGGGCGCAGCCTCTTCGGCTCGAGCGCCGCAGCGGGATCGATGGCGGACCAGGAGGAGCTTCGCGCGCGCCGCGACGCGGATGGCAACCCGCTTCCCGAAGTGCTCGCGCGCCACGGCGTCGATCTCGACAGCGCCCTCGAAGCGAGCGGACAGCTCGAGAACGCCGCCGCCTACCTCGAGCTCCACATCGAGCAGGGACCCGTCCTGGAGGCCATGGACCTTCCGCTCGGGGTCGTGCTCGGGACCTTCGGCGTCGAGCGCCACGAGATCACCTTCCGCGGCCAGGCGGCGCATGCCGGGTCCACGCCGATGGACAAGCGCCGCGACGCGCTCGCGGCAGCCGCCAAGCTCGCCCTCGAGATCCGTGAGATCGCGGATCGGACGGGCGAAGGTGCCGTCTGCACCATGGGGAGCTGCGTGACGCGCCCCGGCATCGTCACGTCGGTCGTCGAGACCTGCACCGTCCTGCTCGACCAGCGCCACCTCGACGCCTCCAGACTCGCGGGGATGCTCGCGGAGGCGAAGGACGCGAGCGAGCGGTTCGCGTCCGAGGAGGACGTGGAAGTCGAGTGGGAGAAGGTCTGGAGCATCGAGCCGATCCTCTTCGACGCGGAGCTGGTCGAGCTCGCCGACGAGGCTGTGCGCGAGGTCGCCGGCCAGTCCCACCGCCTGCCGAGCGGCCCGCTGCACGACGCGGCCGAGGTCTCGCGCGCGGGCATTCCCACCGTGATGCTCTTCGTGCAGAGCCTGCGCGGCCTCTCGCACACCAAGCTCGAGGACACGAAGCCGGAGCATCTCGAGCAGGCGGTCGAAGCCCTCGACCGCCTCGCTACGAAAACGATCGCAAAGCTCGCCGGCTAGCGCGGGGGAGCCGTGATGTGGTGGCCGACGAGGCGGGGGTCGTGCGTCTCGCCCTGCTTGCGCACGTGGATCGCGACCCGTCCATCCTCGCGCTCCACCTCGGTGACGACCCAGGGACGGCCGTCGACGGAGGAGCGCCCGAGCTCGTCCCCGACCTCCGGGATGTCGCCATCGTGCACCCCGCGCCAGAGCTCCTTGCCGACCGAGCTCTCGCGAATCCAGACGGCCTCGCCCGCGATCCCAGCCGCGGCGGGTGCCGCGCCACCGCTCTCCCACACGAGCTGGGGGTCGAAGGTCGGCTGCTCCGCGCGCGTGACCTCCCGCAGCGCGAGCCGGAGCTCGTCCGCCGTCGGGTTGCCCCAGTACCAGAAGCCACACCAGATGTTGCGGATGACGAGGTTGGAGTCGAGCAGGAAGGTGAACGGGAGGTACGGGCGGTGCAGCTCGTCGGTGAGCTCCAGGAGGTCGAGGTCCTCCGCGACGCGGCGGCCCTCGTCCGACAGGAACGGGAAGGCCGCGCCGAGCCCTGCGCGAAACGCGCCGTTGACGTAGGGCTCGTCCACGGTCACGACGGCGAGGCGCCCGTACTCGCGCTGCACCTCGTCCTGGAGCGAGACGAGGTTCGCCAGGCGCACCTGCTCCTTGGGGCACCACCAGCCGCGGACGAAGCAGAGCACGAGCGGCTGCTGCGAGCCGATCTCGCGGAGCGAGCGCTCACGGCCGGTGTGCTCCGGGAGGCTGATGTCCGGAAAGGGTTTTCCGGGAACGAGGTCGGCTCTCATCGCTTCCTCCTTACCTGGCTGGCGAGCCAGCGCGGGATGCGCCGGCGGGCGGTGGCGAGCGCTTCCTCCAGGGCCAACGCCGCCTCCGGGCCATGGATTCCCGCACCGTGCCCGCAGAGAACGTGCTCCACCGGGCGTCCCCCGAGCGTGCGCGGCGGCCGCAGGCGCAGAAGCGGATGGACACCGAGGCGCTCGCCCGACGCCGTGAAGAAGGCGCGCGTGCCGAGCGCGTCGCCGACGACGAGCGCCGCGCGGCGAGGCTCCCAGACTGCGACCTCCTTCCAGACCGGGCTCCAGGCGACGCGGATCAGCTCGCAGCCGGGTGCCGCGTCGTCGAGTCGCATTCGCCTGTGCGGGACGCCGAGGCGCTGCGCGATCTGCGCGCAGTCGCGCTCGTGGCGGTCGAGGAGCTGGACCACCGCTACGGTCTCACCCAGTCCCCGGATGCGCTCGTCGATACCGGGCGCATCGACCGGGTCGAAGACGAGCACCCCGCCGCCGAACTCCAGCGCATGCCCCGTCCGGCCGAGGAAACCGGGCTCGGTCCATCCGAAGGCGCCCGCGAACTCGTCGCAGAGCTCGAGGCTCAACCGCCGATGAACGTCTCGTAGAGAAGGAACACGTTCAGGCTGATGATGATGCCCGCGATCGCCCACGCGGCGAGCGTCGTCGGCTTCGTGTTCACGAGCGATCCCATCAGCGAGCGGCGGCTCGTGAAGATGACGAGCGGTATGAGGGCGAAGGGGATGCCGAAGGAGAGCACGACCTGGCTGATGACGAGCGAGCGGCTCGGGTCGACTCCGATTGCCAGGATGATGAGCGCCGGTGCAAGCGTGATCGCGCGCCTCAGGAAGATCGGGATCTGGCGCTGGATGAAGCCCTGCATCACGACCTGGCCGGCGAGCGTCCCGACCGACGACGAGGAGAAGCCGGAGGCGAGCAGTGCGATCCCGAAGAGGATGGCCGCACCGCCGCCGAGCTCCGTGTCGAAGCTCGAGTAGGCGTCCTCGATCGACTCGATCCCGAGCCCGAAGAAGACGGCCGCCGCGATGGCGAGCATCGACATGTTGACGATGCCCGCGATCGTCATCGCGATGATCACGTCGATGCGCTCGAAGCGCTGGATGCGGCGCTTCTCGGTCTCGTCGCGTCCCACGATGCGGTTCTGCGTCAGAGCCGAGTGCAGGTAGACGACGTGCGGCATGACCGTGGCACCGAGGATTCCCGCCGCGATCAGCACGGACTCGGAGCCGTCGAAGCGCGGCACGAAGAGGTGGCCCGCCACGCTCCCGGGATCGGGCCGGGCCAGGACGACCTCGAAGGCGAAGGCGACGACGATCACACCGACCATCGCTGCGATGACGGCTTCGAGGCGCCTGAAGCCGTAGCGCTGCAGGGCGAGGATGCCGAAGGCGCCGGCGCCCGCCAGGAGGCCGGCTGGGAAGAGCGGCATGCCGAAGAGAAGATGGAGGCCCAGTGCCGCACCGAGCACCTCGGCGAGGTCGGTCGCCATTGCGATCGCCTCGGCCTGGATCCAGAGCGCGATCGAAACCGGCTTGCTGAAGTTGTCGCGGCAGGTCTCCGGAAGGTTCCTTCCGGTCGCGATGCCGAGCTTCGCCGAGAGCGTCTGAACCAGCATCGCCATCAGGTTCGCGGCCAGGACGACCCAGAGCAGCATGTAGCCGTACTTCGCACCCCCCGCGATGTTCGTGGCGAAGTTCCCGGGGTCGATGTACGCAACGGCCGCGATGAACGCGGGGCCGAGGAACGGCCAGAGGCCGCGCATCCCCTTGCTCTCGCCCGCGAGCGAGGCCTGGGCCGCGCGCAGCGTCGCGGCCTCGCCCGGAAGGACGTCTCCCACGTCAACGCCGGGGGCGGTGCGCCGTCCGGCGCTCTCGAGCTCTTGCGTGTCGGTCATCAGAAATCCAAGTTTAGATGCATCAAAATCTTAGACGGAATCCAGGTTGAACGACAATCAACCCCCCGAAGGGGTGATACCTCGACCCCCTCGCTCACCGATAGTCGGAACAGGGTGGAAATCCTCACCCAAATTGATCTGCGGTCTATGAGCACTCCGTTGCGAGAACGTCCCGACGCCCCCCTTGGAACCCTGATCTTCCGGGCTGGACTCCTGCCCGCGGAGACCATCGAGAACGCCCTCGAGGAGGGCGTGAAGACCGGTCGGCGGCTGGGCGAGATCCTCGTCGAGCGCGGCCTGTTGCAGGAAGAGGATTTGACGCGCCTTCTGGCAGGCCAGAAGGGGCTCCCGTTCGTCAACCTCCGCGCGGAGCGGATCGATCCCGAGGCGACGAAGGTGCTGAGCGAGGATCAGGCGCGGCTCTTCGGCGCGCTGCCGATCCGCTTCGAAGAAGGCCTCCCCCTCGTCGCCGTCGCCGATCCCACGAACGACGTCCTCAACCGGAACATCCGCGAGGCTCTCGGACAGGACGTCCGCTTCGTCGTCGCCGGGCGCACCGAGCTGAACGACGTGATCGGCGAGGCCTACTCGGGAACGCTGGAGGCGCTCCCGGAGCCGTCCGCACCTGAGCACGAGCCCGAGGCCACGCCGCTTCGCGTCGACACGAGCGTTCCGCCCGTTCAGGAAGAGGCACAGGCCGCGGTCTACGAAGAGCCCGCGGTCACGTCCGCTTTGGAACCGGAGCCGGAGCTCGAGCCCGAGCCCGCGCCCGTGCCCGTGCCCGAGGCGGAGGCCATGCCCGAGCCCGAGCCGATGCCCGAGCCTGTGGCGGCCGCTCCCGAGCCGGAACTCCAGATCGTGCCCGAGCCGGAGCCTGAGCCGATCATCGAGACTCCCGCGTACGAGCCCGAGCTCGAGCCCGTCGCCTCGTTCGAGCCCGCGACAGCGCCGGCCTTCGAGCCACCCGCGGTCGAGTTCCAAGCGCCCGCAGCTTCCGAGCCGGACGTTCCGCTCGTGACAGAGCCGCTCGCGCCGCAGGCCGTGCCTCAGACGAACGGCGCGGTGCCCCACGATTTCGAGGACGGCCTCCTCGCTCCGGACCCCGAGCCGGTCGAGCCCGCCGAAGTGGCCGAGCCCACCGAAGTGGCTCCCGTCGAGGCTCCAGCGCCAGCACCACCGGCTCCCGCGGCACAGCCGCCGGTCGGCGGCGGAGCGTTCCGCGTCTCGATCCGGCTCACGAGCGGTGAGGGCATGATCGTCGCGGAATGCGCCGACATCGGCGAGGCGAAGGGCTACGCCAAGGCTATGACGAAGCAGCTCGCCGCCACAGATCCCGACGACTGGCCGTTCGTGAACGGGCGCTTCCTCAAGCCCGACACGATCCTCTCCGTCGACGTCGAAGAGTCCTAACCGCTCTGGCCGCCGGCTCAGGCGCGCGGAGGTGGCAGGAGCCGTGAGTGCGGGCGGGCGGCGATTTCGCGCCGCCCGGCAAGCGCCTCGAGCACGATGACGGTGTCCGCCACCGGAATGTCCTCGAGAAACGTGTCTCGAGACTCGAACGACTCGAGCACGGCGCGGCAAGCGTCTTCGTAGCGATCACCATCGGAGGTTGCGAGAGCCGCGAGCGCCTCCGCGACCGGCTGCGGAAACGCTTCCGGGGGCTGCTCCAGGAGCGACTGCGCAAGCGGTCGCGCCGCCTCGTCCTTGCCGAGAACGAGCTCCGCCAACGCCGCCGCGTACGCGCCGATCGGGGATCCGGCTTCGGCAGGCGCCTGCCCGAGCGCCCAGCGTGCATCCGCCTCCGCGCCGCTCCAGTCGGCGGCCAGCAGACGAGCTTTGAGCGCGCCGATCAGGCGCCCCCAGCTTCCGGCAGGCGCGTCAGACCAGCTCTCGCGATAGCGCTCCGCCGAACGGACGAACCAGCCGATCGCCTCGGCGCGGCGGTCCTGCATGAGGCGCGCGAGACCGACTGCGCCAGCGGTCATCGCAGCTCGAACGAGCTGCTTCTGCCGTAGGTCCGGCGCGCTGGGCATCCGGGCGAGCGCGTCCGCGTAGCGCGTCTCCTCGCGGTCGGCATGCTCGTCCCAGTTCACGGCCGGAGCGTAACTTGCGGTGACGCGTTTCCCTCGTTCGGGGGACGGCCTGGAGGCTCGTCTCGCCGACAATTGTCATAGCCGTTGACGCTCCGGGGAGCCCGCCGCCGCAGACGGGCTCCCGTTCGTTAAGCGGACGCTAAGGCCGGCGGAGGCCTTGAAAGAGGAGCGGCGAAGGAGTGAGAATGGCGCACGAGAGCTGAAGCAAGGGTCCTCGTTCGAGGGCTTTCGTGTCGACAAAAGACGCCGTTACACAGGAAATATGGTGGCGGGAAGCGAACTCCCCGCCACCGGGCGATTCACGATGACGCTATGACGCCACTACCACCAGGGACTGCCGCCCACGAGGGCCGCGAGTGTCCCAAGCCCAGCGCAAAGCGCGATCAGCTTGAGTCTCATGGAGCCGTCCTTTCACAGACCGTTGACAGCTCCTGGGCCCAGGATACGACGATTTGAGGTTATAACAGGTTCCGGGTGCCAAGACAAAAGTCAACTCACGTCGACGATCCCCGTGCGGTTGGCGAACGGCTGAAAGCTGCACGCGAGCGCGCGGGTCTCAGCCAACGCCAGCTGTCTTTCCCGGGCTGTTCGCCCGCGTACATCTCCCGGATCGAATCGGGCGACCGGATCCCCTCCCTGCAGCTTCTCCGCGAGCTCGGCCGGCGCCTCGACGTCAGCGAGGACTACCTGGCCACAGGCACGGAGAGCCCCTACGAGCGCGGAGCGGCGCTCCTCGAGGCGGAAGTGCTCCTGCGCCTCAACGATCTCGAAACCGCGGAGGACCGCTTCACGGACGCGCTCAAGAATGCAGGCAACGACGGCGTGCGCGCGGAGGCACTCGCGGGGCTCGGGCACGTCGAGTTTCGCCGCGGCCGGCCGCGGGCGGCCATCGAGCGCTTCGAGAGCGCTCTCGCGATCTCGCCGCGGGACGAGTCATACCGCCCCGACCTCGCCGACAACCTCGGCCGCGCCTACGCCATGGTCGGAGAGCTCGAGTCGGCGATCGCAGTCTTCGAACGGTGTCGCGATGCCGCCGCGCGGCGCGAGGACGCGCTTCTCGACCTTCAGTTCAGCGTCCTGCTCGCGCACGCCCTCATCGACAGCGGGAACCTCGGGCGCGCCGAAGAGCTCCTCGGGGCTGCGCTCGCACTCGGACGAGGCTCGGAGAGCCCGAGCGTCCGCGCGCAGCTCTATTGGTCGCAGTCGCGACTTCACGGCGAGCGTGGCGATCCCGAAACGGCGGCGAAGTACGCGCGGCGGGCCCTCGAGATCCTCCGGCTCACGGAGGACACATACCGAACGGCGCGCGCACACCAGCTGCTGGCCTACATCGAGCTCGACCGCGGCAACGCGCAGGAAGCGCTCGACCTGCTCGAGGAAGGCTGGCCACTGCTCCAGTCCAGCGCGAACGGCCTCGAGCGCGCGCAGTACCGGCTGGAAGAGGCGCGCGCTCTGGCACGGCTGGGCCGAAGCGAAGAAGCCGCCGCGCTCGCCATGCAGATCTCCGGCCTCATCGCGGACGCGCATCCCGAGGACGCGGCGAGGAGCTACACGGTCCTGGCCGGTGTCTTCGAGGATCTCGGCGACCGTCGCCGCGCCAAGGAGCTCTACGAGCTCGCGGCCGAGTTGCTCGAGCCGCGCGTCCCGAACCGCTTCCTCGTGGACGTGTACTCGCGGCTCGCCGACATCGCGGAGGCCGAAGGCAAGAAGGAAGAGGCCTACGACCTCATGAAAAAGGCCGTCGGCATGCAGAAGGCCGTCGCCGAATCCATGCCCTCGTAGGCTTGCGAAGCCCGAACTAGGGTATATTTCGATCAGCCGCGCGCACATTCCACGCGCCGGCGTCCTTGAGTTGTTCGGCAGCGCCCCGCGCGCTGCACCCTATGCACGAAGCGATAGACCAACGGACCCTTCCCGGGGAGGAAGCGGACGGCTTGGCCGCCGCAGCCGCTCGCGCCGAAGCGTGGGCGGGCGAGCCGTTCCTCAGGCCCGACGAAGACGCTGCCGAAGCCCTCGCCGAGGGGCGGGCACGCCGTCGCGCGCTCGACGACGCCCTCGAAGAAATGGAGGGCGGGCGACGGACGCCTTCTTCCGGCTGGAAGATCCGGTACGCGCTCATGCTCGGGCTCGAGCGCGTTCTCACCGACCATCCGCCTCGCCTGGCGTCCGGAACGGAGCTCCGCCGCCATCAGATCGACGCGCTCGCCGGAATGCTCACCGAGCTCATCGCTCGTCACGAGGAGGAGCCGGAGAACGGGAACGGCAATGGCAACGACCACGCGCTCGAGGAGCACGACGAAGACGAGGAGCACGAGGACGAGGAGCTCGAGGGCGACGAGGAGATCGACCGGAAGGACGACCCGGGCGCGATTCGCCGCTACCGCTTCAGGCACCCGACGGCCTCCGGCAAGACCATCGCCGCCGCAGGCTTCGTCGAGGCCGCGCGCACGATGGGCGTCCTCATCCTCACGCATCGCCGCCTGCTGGTCCA
>DATAOL010000047.1:0-7815 GCA_036265755.1 Gaiellaceae bacterium
TGCCGCAGCGTGGAGTCGGCGCGCCATGAACAGCGGCATCCATTCCGCCTCGGAGTGGATGATGAGACCCGGCGCCGTGATGGAGTGCAAGGCCGGCGAGGCGCGGATCTTCTTCCGACGCGTGGGTGCGAACCGCTCGACGACCCACCCTGGCGTGCGTCGATACCAGTCGAACCTTCGCAGGTCGGTTGGCGCAGACCAGGACACGAACCCATCGACTAGGTCGTGTTGGGCAAGGAAGGCGGCCAGGTTGCCTCCGGCCGACACCCCGACCGCAAGGATGCGCTCGTAACCGATGGAGCGCAGGTTTTCGACATAGGCCTTCAGGTCTCGGTTGGCCTGCGGGAAGGGAGAGACCATCGACAGGGTGTACTCCGGCGCGTAGGTGTCGACGTAGGGTCGAAGGACATCGCACACCGGTCGCACCTGTGAGGGATTACAAGACCACCAGCCTCCACCATGAATGACGACCACTGCTGTGGGCGTCGAAGCGACAGGCCTGACGAGTTGACGCTCGGTTTCATGTGCCTGAGCGAAGGCCGGCGACTGGAAGACGCACGCAGCGATGAACGCTACGGCGATGAGCTTGAGGGTCCGAGCCGCCATGGCATTCCCTCCTTTCAAGTATCCGACTCCAGTGTCGAGGAGCGCCCGCCAGTGAGCATCGGTGCTGATCCCGACCGAGCCGTGGAGAACTACTGATCTCGAACCGCCCGTCGGTCAGCGAACCGGCTCGGGGCCAGCGCTACCTTCGGACGACGACCGTATGGGCTGCCCGATCGCCCAGGCGTTGGGCGCGCGGCGAGGTGAAGGCGAAGATGGCCCCGACGAGGTAGAAGAAAAGACCGTCGACGAAGCGGAGCACGTTGCGGACGACTGCCTGCCCGAATCCCGCGATCTCGCCGTCTTCACCGATGACGCGGATGCCGACGATCCGCTTGCCGACCGTCGAGCCGGTCAGGCCCTCGGCCAACACGAAGTAGCCGAGCCCGAGGATGATGTACACGAGGACGCCCCGGCCCGCCACGTCCACGCCGGCCCGGGCGTAGCTCTCTCCGCGCTCGGCGTACCCGCCTCCCGTCATGAGGCCGACGACGATGCTGAGCGGGAAGAAGACGATGATCGCGTCGAGGAGGAGCGCGACGAAGCGGATCGCGACTCCGGCGTAATCCTGGGCGCGATGCACGGCGGGCCGGCTTTCCCTCACGGCGTCGGGCGCGACGGGCTCGGGTTCCCACAGCAGGCTCGGGTGCTCCGCCGTGACCGCAGCGACGATCTCGTTCGCCTCTGCGAGCGGAACGCCTGCGCGCCGCGCGAGCACATCGGCGAGGTCGGCGTAGTCCCAGCTCTCGGTCGTGGCGGCAACCGGGCGGTGGTCGGCGTTCAGGCGGTACACGGAGAAGACCCTTTCCTCTTCGTGCACGACGACCTCGACCATTCCAACCGATGTCGTGAACGTGTGTTTCATTGCGGCGTCGACCAGATCGGCTTGTTCTCTTGGACACAATCGGCAGGTTTCGGGCCGGACCTGAGCGGGCCTGGCTACGGTCTCTCGGAGCCCAGGCATGACCCACTCCTCGGACGCACGGCCGTACACGACCCGCACCCTGCTCGTCCTCGGGCTCGCCGCGCTCGCATTCGCGCTCGCGCAGACGACGCTCATCCCGGCGCTCCCGGACCTGGCCCGCACCTTGCACACGGACGCTGCCGGCGTCACGTGGACGCTTACCGCGTATCTCGTCGCGGCCGCGGTTTGCACGCCGCTCGTCGGCCGGCTCGGCGACATATACGGCAAGCGCCGCCTGCTCGTCATCACGCTGCTCGCCTTCGCTGCAGGCTCGATCGTCGCTGCCCTCTCGGCGAACCTGTGGATCGTCGTCGCCGGGCGCGTCGTGCAGGGGATCGGCGGCGGCATCCTCCCGCTCTGCTTCGCCATCATCCGCGACGAGTTCCCGCGCGAGCGCGTGGCGCGGGGCGTCGGCCTCATGTCTGCGATCGCGGGAATCGGCGGCGGGCTCGGCCTGGTGCTGGGCGGCGTCCTCGTCGACCACGCGTCGTACCACTGGATCTTCTGGCTCGGCGGGGCGATGGGCATAGTCGCTGCAGTCGCTACAGAGCTCCTCGTCCCGGAGTCGCCGATTCGAACTCCGGCGCGGCTCGACGTCCGCGGTGCGCTCGTGCTCGCAGTCGGGCTCGTCCTTCCTCTGATCGCCATCTCCCGGGCACACCAGGTCTGGGGAAGCTCGCAGACGCTCCTTCTGATCGGCGGCGGGCTCGTCGTCCTCGGCTTTTGGGTCGCACTCGAGCGTCGCACCCGCGAGCCTCTCGCGGACATCGACGCCCTTACACGACCACCCGTCCTCATCACCAACGTCGCCACGCTCCTCGTCGGCTTCGGGATGTTCGGTTCGTTCGTCGTCATCCCCACGCTGGCAGAGGCGGCGACGTCGACCGGCTACGGCCTCGGTCTCGACGCGACGCGCGCCGGGGTGCTGCTCATGCCCGGAGCATTCGCCATGCTCGTCTTCGGCCCGTTGTCAGGGATCGTGGGCACACGCCTGGGCAACAAGGTGCCACTCGCGGCCGGCGGCTTCCTCACGGCGCTCGGCCTGGCCCTGCTCGCGGTCGCGCACGAGAGCCAGCTCGAGATCATCCTCTTCAGCCTCGTGATGTCCGCCGGGATCGGCCTCGCCTTTGCAGCCATGCCGAACCTGATCATCGAAGCCGTCCCTGCCCAGCAGACCGGCGAGGCGACGGGCTTCAACGCGCTCGTCCGCTCGGTCGGATCGTCCCTGGGGTCGCAGGTCTCGGCCACGATTCTCGCCTCGAGCGCGGTCGCGGGCATCCCGACCGACTCTGGCTACACGCGTGCTTTCGCGGTCTCGGCTGTGGTCGCCGCTGGCGCCGGCGTGGCCGCGGTCTTCATTCCTCGTGCGCCGGGCCACCAGCATGCACCGCCGCTGAATGAGTTGGGCGCGGCGTCTCCTCTCGGGGAGCCCGCCTACGCGCGTGACGAGGGCTGAGCGACCGCTCAGGCGCCGAGACCCCGGCCCCCGTCGACGACGAGCCGCTGGCCCGTCATGAACCCTGCCGCTTCGGAGGCGAAGAAGCTGACGGCGTGCGCGACGTCCTCCGGCAAGCCCATCCGACCCGCCGGCACGGACGCGAGGTAGGCCTCCCGGACCTCGGCGCCAACGTCGGCGTGGCGCTCCACCGGGACGAAACCCGGTGCCACGGCGTTGACCGTGATGCCGTATGGGGCGAGCTCCCGGGCCCAGCTCCGCACGAGGCCGATCTGCGCGGCCTTGGCCGTGACGTAGGCCGACCGCCCCGGCGGTGGGAGGTCGACGACTTCGGAGCCGATCTCGACGATTCGGCCCCAGCGCCGCTCGCGCATGCCTGGAACGACGGCCCGTCCGAGGAGAACCGGGCTCTTCACGAAGAAGTTCAGCTGCGCCAGGTGGTCCTCCCACGCGACGTGCTCGAGCGGAGCCTCCGGCTGCGGCCCGGTGGCGTTCACGACGAGCACGTCGACGGGCCCGAGCTCGCGCTCGATCGCCGCGACGAGGCCGGCGACCTGCGCCTCATCGGTGACGTCGCCGGGGAATGATTCCGCTTCTCCACCTTCAGCGCGGATCTCCGCCACAGCTTCCTCAGCGGGGCCGTCGGCCTGCACCCCGTTGACGGCCACCGCGAGCCCGTCACGGGCCAGCCGGAGAGCGATACGGCGACCCAGCCCACGCGAGCTCCCCGAGACGAGCGCCACCCGCCGGTTCATCGCGCGAGTATCTCACTGCCGGCAGAACGATCAGCTTTCATCGACCAATCGGCCATTCGAGGGCGGATTCTCGAAGCACGACGGGGTTCGAACCCGCGACCCTCACGAGCGGCAAGAGCAGGAGCGCTGAGGAGCAAGTCCGCCGCAGGTGCCGCGCGGGAGGCTGCACGGACGACGGCGCGCCCATCGGACCTCGGGTCAACGCGGTCGAATGCGCGCTCTCACCATGCTAGGGTCAGCGCGTCGAAGAGGGGTGCGCGATGAAGGTCAGCTGCCCAGCTTGCGGCTTCCTCAACGCGGGGGACGCGGCCTTTTGCGGCGGCTGTGGCTGGACGCTGCAGCGATTCTGCTCCGCCTGCGGTGCGGGCCCGCAGGCGGCAGACATCTCCTATTGCACGTCCTGCGGCGCCGAGCTGGAGCAGTCGGGTGTCTCTGTGGAGCGGAAAATCGTCAGCGTTCTGTTCGTCGACCTCGTCGGCTTCACGGGCCTCGCCGAGACTCTCGATCCGGAAGACGTTCGCGCCGTGCTCGATCCGTACTACGCTCGCGTCCGCGCCGAGCTCGAGCGCTACGGCGGAACGGTCGAGAAGTTCATCGGCGACGCCGTCATGGCCCTGTTCGGTGCTCCGGCAGCGCACGAGGATGACCCCGAGCGGGCCGTAAGGGCGGCTAACGCCGTGCGCGAGGCGGTCGTCGGTCTCGGCAGAGCGCCGCTGTCGCAGGAGCTGCACGTTCGCATCGGGGTCGCCACCGGTGAAGCCGTCGTCAATGTCGGGGCACGTCCCGCCGAGGGCGAGCCGATGGCCCATGGCGATGTAGTCAACACAGCCGCGCGGCTACAGGTGGGTGCTCCCGTGGACGGGATCCTGGTCGACGAGCGGACGTATCGTGGCACGCGTTTGCAGGTCGACTTTCGGCCCGCGTCGCCCCTTGTGGCGAAGGGGAAGTCCAAGCCGATGGCGGTCTGGGAGCTCGTCGCACCCCGTGGGCGCCGAGGCACAGATCGGTTCCGGCACGAGACGGAGCTTGTGGGACGCGCCGACGAGCTAGCGACGCTGATCGGAGCACTGGATCACGTTCGCCGGGGCACGAGTGCCAAGCTCGTGACCCTCGTCGGCCCCCCCGGGATCGGCAAGTCGCGGCTCGTCTGGGAACTCTTCAGGCACGTCGAGCAGGCACCGGAGCTCGTCTACTGGCGGCAAGGCCGCTCGCTGCCCTACGGAGATGGTGTCACCTTCTGGGCGCTGGCTGACATCGTCAAGGCGCACGCGGGGATTCTGGCGACGGATTCTGCCCCCTCGGCAGAAGAGAAGCTGCGGCTCGCCATCGACGACGTCCTTCCTGACAAGAGCGAAGCTCGCTGGGTCGAAGAACATCTTGCGCCGCTAGCCGGACTTGCCCTCCCGGGGGATTCCCACGCCGACCATCGCACCGAGGCGTTTGCGGCTTGGCGGCGGTTCTTCGAGGCGGTCGCCGCGCGTAGACCCCTTGTGCTCGTCTTCGAGGACGTGCATTGGGCCGACGAGGGCCTCCTCGAGTTTGTCTCGGATCATCTTGGTGATCGCTTTTCCGGTGGGCTCCTGATCGTGGCGACCTGCCGCCCCGAGCTCATCGAGCACCGCTCCGACTGGGGCCAGGGCAGGGACGCCGAGACGGTCGCGCTGAAGCCGCTCTCCGATGACGAGACGTCCCGGCTCGTCATCGGGAAGCTCGAGACCACGGTGCTTCCGGACCCTCTGCGGGCGGCCTTGCTCAGCCGCTCCGGCGGCAATCCGCTCTACGTCGAGGAGTACGTCCGCATGCTCCTCGATCAAAACATGCTGGAGATGGTCGGTCCCAACTGGGAGCTCACGACCCCTGATTTGCCCCTCCCCGATTCGATTCAAGCCATCGTCGCGGCGCGCCTCGATGCTCTCCCGCGCACTGAGAAGGCGTTGATTCAGGACGCAGCGGTCGTCGGGAAGGGTTTCTGGCTGGGGGCGCTCGCGGCGCTGGAGGGCGAGCAGCGCTTGTCAGCGGAGGGCCGCCTCGACGAGCTCGAGCGGAAGGAGCTGATCCGCCGTGAGAGCGAGTCCGTCGTGCAGAGCGAGCCGCAGTACTCGTTCCGCCACATCATCGTCCGCGACGTTGCGTATGGCCAGATCCCTCGCTCGTCGAGAGCTGAGAAGCACCGACGAGCCGCGACATGGATCGAGTCGCTCGCGCCTGACCGGACGGAGGATCGCGCAGAGATGCTCGCGCACCACTACCTCAAGGCGCTCCAGTACACGCGGGCCACAGGGGAGGCCACGGACGCGCTCGTCAAACGTACCGCGACCGCGTTGCGAGAGGTCGGGGACAGGTCCCTCTCGTTGCACACGTTCGCGAAGGCGGCACATTTCTACGCGGAAGCTCTCACGCTCACCCCGGCCGACGGCCCGGAACGAGCGGAGCTTCTGTTCCACCTCGGCACCGCCCGCTTCCACGCCGAGAGCGGCGGCGCCGCCGACCTCGAGGAGGCACGGGACGCGTTCCTCTCGCAGGGGCAGCTCGAACGAGCCGCCGAGGCCATGGTCATGATCGGCGAGCTTCTTTGGATGCGGGCCGATCCCACCGCGTTCGCGTGCTTGGAGGAAGCCGTCGCACTCCTCCAAAGCTCCCCTCCATCGCCTGCCAAGGCGCACGTCCTCAGCAGTCGCGCACGCTTTCTCATGATTGCGGACGAGAATGACGAAGCAATCCGGGTTGGCCTTGAAGCTCTCGACATGGCGAGTGACCTCTGCTTGGAGGAGGTCCGTGCCCATGCCCTCGACAGCATTGGGCTCGCGCGGGCTCGGCTTGGGGATGCGCAGGGGATCGCCGACCTTGAGGCCAGCATCGCCATCGCAGTAGGCATCAATTCGCTCGAAAGCGTCAGGGGGTACGCGAACCTGGGCAACACGCTGGTCGAGGCGGGCGAGCTCGCGCGCGCCTTCCGGATCTACGAGGAAGGTCGCAGCGCCGCGAAGCGTCTGGGCGACGCCGACCGCATCAGCTGGTTCGACGCGGAGCGGATGTACGAGTGGTATTGGAGGGGGCGGTGGGACGAACTTCTCGAGCTCGCGGACGAGGTGATCGCGCGCATTCAGCCGGGCCTGACCGTCGCGATCGAGGTGGACGCCCGGCTCCTCCGCAGCAGGATCCGCGTAGGCCTCGACCAGCGATCCGCCGCGCTCGAGGACTCGTTGCGAGCCGTCGAGCTTGGTCACCGTGCTGGGTATCCGGAGATGCTCGTGCCCGCTCTTGCCTTGCACGCGCGCACCCTTGAAGCGTCCGGTCAGCCAGATGCCGCCGTCGCTTGCACTGAAGAGCTTCTCTCGCTTTGGCCCGAGAGGTGCCCGTCCTCATACTGGCTGGCGGATCTGGCCTTCGTCCATCATTGGCTCGGCCGTTCAGGCCGCCTGCTCCAGGCGATCGAACAAGCCAAGACCAAGACCCGCTGGCTCGACGCGGCGGCTGCGGTCTGCGAGCGGAGGCTCGAGGAGGCGGCGGAGCTCTTGGCCGAGATCGGCTCGACCCCGGACGCCGCGCTTGCCCGCCTCCTAGCGGGGGAGCTCCTCCTCGAAGCCGGCAACCGGCAGGAAGCGGAGGTCCAGCTCGAACGCGCGCTCGCGGAATTGCGAGCTCTCGGCGCGAGCTACTACATCAGGGCAGGCGAAGAGCTGCTGCTCCCCGCCTAGCGCTTGATCACGCCCCCGCTTCCCGGTTCCGCTTCCAACGCTCGGGGTCGATCTGGACGCAGAGTTCGAGCGCGTCGAGCGCCTCCGCCAACGCGACGAAATTTGTCACACGGCCATCTTCCCCGTTCGGCTCGAATGTCTTGAAAATCGCGTGGCCAATCCTGAGGTTCGCCGTGAAGGTCAGGGACCCCGGGATGTACTCGGCGTCGTGCTCTATGGCGATCGCCGTGAGGGCGCCTTCCGGGTCGTCGGGCCAGTCAGGGTGCTTCGGTGAGGTCGCGTCGAATTTCGCCTTTCCCCTCGGCATGAGTCCTCCTCAGCAGGTCGGCAAGGTCCCGC
>DATAOL010000048.1:0-2980 GCA_036265755.1 Gaiellaceae bacterium
CTCGACGCCGCCGACCGGGCCTACCTCGACGCGCTGTTCGAGGAGCAGGTCTTCCCGATCCTCACCCCGCTGGCCGTGGACCCGGCTCATCCGTTTCCGTATATCTCGAACCTGTCGCTGAACCTGGCGGTCGTCGTGCGCTCACCGGGCGAGCTCACCCGTCGAATCGCGCGCGTGAAGGTGCCGCAGTCCCTCCCCCGCTTCGTGATGCTGCCCGACGGCGAACGGTTCCTGCCACTCGAACAGCTGATCGCCGGGCGGCTGGACGCGCTATTCCCCGGCATGGAGGTCATCGAGCACTCACCCTTCCGCGTGACCCGCAACACGGATTTCGACGTCGAGCTCGACGGCGACGAGGACATGGTCGCGGCCGTCGAGTCGGTCCTCTGGCGTCGCCGCCGGTCCGCGATCGTCGTCCGGCTGGAGGTTCACTCCTCGATGTCCGAGGAGACCCTCGGCCTGCTGATGCGGGAGCTTCGAATCGAGGCCGGCGACGTCGATCGAACGGAGTGCCTGCCCGCCCTCGGCGGGCTCTGGTCGATCGCCGGTCTCGACCGGCCGGAGCTCAAGGACGACCCCTGGAAGCCGGTCACGCAGAACCGCCTCGTCTCGGTCGAGGACGCGCCCCCTGATCTCTTCGCGGTGATTCGTGAAGGCGATGTGCTCGTCCAGCATCCCTATGACTCGTTCGACACGTCAGTCGAGGAGTTCATCGAGGGAGCAGCCCGCGATCCGAACGTGCTCGCCATCAAGCAGACGCTCTATCGCACCTCGGCGGCCGAGACCGGGATCATGAAGGCGTTGATCGGCGCCGCGGGCGAGGGGAAGCAGGTCGTCTGCATCGTCGAGCTGAAGGCTCGCTTCGACGAGGAAGCGAACATCGGCTGGGCCCAGCAGCTCGAGGACGCCGGAATCCACGTGGCGTATGGCGTCGTCGGGCTGAAGACCCACGCGAAGCTGTGTCTCGCCGTTCGCCGGGAGGCCGACGGCATCAGGCGCTATGCCCACATCGGGACCGGCAATTACAACCCGGAGACGGCGTCGGTCTACGAAGATGTCGGGCTTCTGACCGCCGACCCCGAGATCACCGCCGACGTGTCGGATGTGTTCAACCTCTTGACCGGTTACAGCCGCCAGCAGGAGTTCGACACGCTCCTCGTCGCGCCGGCGGGCCTGCGGACGGGGCTGCTCGACCTCATCCGCGCGCAGTCGTCGCCCGAGGGGCAGATCACGATGAAGCTCAACAGCCTCATCGACCCCGAGATCATCGAGGCGCTGTATGCGGCGTCGCAGGCCGGAGCCCGGATCGAGCTGATCGTTCGGAGCATGTGCTCGCTGCGGCCCGGTGTCGCCGGGCTCTCGGAGGGAATCCGAGTGCGCTCGATCGTCGGGCGCTTTCTCGAGCATTCACGGATCTACCGCTTCGGCAGCGGCGCGGACGCCACGTACCTGATCGGCTCGGCCGACCTGATGCAGCGGAATCTCGACCGACGCGTCGAGGTGCTGGCGCCGATTCGCGACCCGTCGCTCACCGCGAGGCTCGACGAGATCCTGGCGGCGCTCAGCGCGGACGACATGCTCGCCTGGGAGCTCGGCGAGGACGGGTCCTGGCACCGCCCGACGGCGACCGGCTCGATCAACGCGCAGACGCTGCTCGAGCAGGCTGCACTCGAGCGCGCGCGGCGGGTCGTCGCCGTCTAGGCGATATCAACGCTCGTCACGGCGCGGGCGGGTCGCAAGCTCGCCTTCGTCGCCCTCGAGCGACTTCGGGTCGACCTCCCAGTCGAGCCCCTTATGCGGACGCCTCGCCAGAACGCGCCCCGCTTCGTCGAGCTCCACGACTTCTCCCCGCACTGCGAGGCTCTCGTCCTCGGTGCGATTCCCGTCGGCGTCGTAGAGGACGGTCTCTATCCGACTCGGCTGGCTGCCCTCGCTCATCTCTCCTCCCGTATCGGTTCTTGCGATCGCCGATGATCGCAAAAGCCCAGTGAGGCCAGCGCGGTTCGCCTGGTTGCGAGGGTCAGCTACGTGCCAGTAGCTGCTGGCGCACCGCCTTGTGAACGAGAACTGGCACGAAGTCGTGAAAGCGCGCCTGTGCCAAGAGCTCGCGCGCCCCGGCATCGACGGTGCGCTCGATCGTGTCGGGGGGAACGTCCGGAAACTCGCCCTGGAGATCCTGCGGCAGCCGCTTGAGCCGCTTCTCCAGGTCTGCTGTCAGCGTCGCCACGGCTCTCCCTTCCTTGATGACACTGCTGCAACGGTTGAACTCGGGTGGAGAATCCTTCCAGGACGCGAGCGATGCGACAAGGCCCAGCTGGGTCAGGGCGGCAAACAACCCAGGAGGCGGGCCGAGGCGCGAGCCGCGCAAGCGTGGGGCAGTCCACCCGGCGCGCAACCCGAACCTCGGCCCTGAGGGTCCCAACCCAAGCACCGCCCCCTCGCTGTGCCTCGGTCCGCCGCGACGCTAAGGCGTGCGCGCGAACACGTGGGCGGCCGTGTTGTTACGTCGTCGTTTCGGAGTGGGAACAGCCAACCCGACGGCACCCCCTCAGCCGTTTCTACACTTGGCCGCGGCGTCCGAGGCGTTTGACGGTAAGACCCGGGACTTCCGCCAGGAGACCTAACCCCCTAGGTCCGCCTCGGGCGCGTTTGGCGCTCACCCGCTCGTCGAAACCCTCTTCGACTGGTCGGGAGTAGAAGTGTCGACGACCCCAAGGTCATCCTCGGCTTCGGCTAGGCGTTTACGAGGTGGCTGCCGGTCCGAATCGAAGAGACCGGACCTGTGGAGGCAGCTTGACAGGTTCGGCCTCCGCGTCCGGCCGCTCGTGCGCCTGAAGCACATCGCCCCGAATCGCTTCCTCGTCCGAGCGTTGGCCGCGCGCTCGTTCGTCGGGAAGTGGGCGTCGCTCGAGCGCTAGAGCACGCACAGGCACGCTTGGGTCGGCGTCAAGCTGGTCTTCTTCCGCAGCCCCGTCGCGGG
>DATAOL010000049.1:0-2912 GCA_036265755.1 Gaiellaceae bacterium
AACTCGAGCTGGTCGCCGGGGGCCGGCTCGACCTCCACGCGTGCGATGTCCGGCGGCCGGCCGGCGTCCCCGGCCGGGTCGACGAACGAGGCCGTCGGGGTCTCCACGTCCGTCAGGGCCCTGTCACCAACCGTCGGCGAAAGGGGCCGAAGCCCGCGCGCGACCGCGAGCGCCTCGGCCCCCGCCTTCGCGCCGTCCTGCGCTGCGAACCGGGAGTCGAAGTGCCAGTTCGCGAACTGCGTGAGGTCGGCGTGCACGAGCAGGCCGCCTCGGTTGAGCGAAGCGACCGGGGGAAGGCCCGCGACCAGTACCTGCCCGGCTCGAGGCCCGTGCTCCGAGAACGGGCGCTGCCTGCCGAACTCCTCGAGCATGACGATGCCGTAGTCGAGGATCACGGCCCGGGGTTTTCTGGGCATTCGCGTGGTTGCCCGCTCGCCTTCGGTGGTGGTCTGGACGAGCCGAAGCGGATGGCCCTGGAAGCTCGGGCCGAGCCAGAGCGGGCTTCTGCCGAGCACGACGCGTGCCTTTCCGAGGCTCGCCCTGGCCGAGTTCTCTACAGAGACCCGGGGCCCGAAGAACCCGTAGGGGAATGAGCCGAGGTAGCTCAGTTCCACGCGGGGCACCTTGGCGTCCGACACGAGGAACGACACCTTCTCGGCTGGAACAGGCCCGAGGAACCGGTAGACCTGCTCGTCGTAGACCTTGCCGCCGACGACGGCGCGAGTCCCGACGGGCCGATGCGTGCGGGCGTCGAGGGCGACCGGGGGCTCCCTCGTCCCGCCGAGCCCGTTCGCACCCGCGCAAGCCTCTGTACCCAGATGACGTCGCGACCTCGAAAGACTCCTCTCCCTACGACCCGGGCCACGCTCCGGTCGATCAGCCACGCGTAGCCCTCATGGCGCAGGTCGAACGGCTTCGGAGGTAGGCACTTCCGGCCGAAGCCGATCGCCGTCTGGCAGGGCCGGCCGGACACGTCGGACTGGACGCGCCCGTCCACGCGCGCGATGGCTCGGAAGAGGTCGCGCCCACGGTCCCACCAGACGTCGAAGACGACCGGAGCCTCGCGCTGCGCACCCGTCCTGACGTCGATCACCCGCTGCGCCGTCTGGCCGCTCGATCTGGGCGTGCTCGACTGGACCGCGCGCATGAACGAGCGTGAATCCCCGTCTGTTCCCTGGCCGCCTGCGGCGACCGACGAACGCGGAGACCACACCGACGGCGATCGCGGCCGCGGCGACCCCGGCAACCGCGTTCCGCAACCGCCTACGCCGAGTTCGCTCGCGCGCCTCCTCGATCAGCGCCTCGAGCTCGTCCTGGGTCGGCTACGGGGGTGCCGTGATAGTCATCGCAGTATGAATCCATTATGACTAGCACCATAATCGGCGTCAACGAATTCGCTAGCCGTCACCGATCTGGATGAGCTCGGCGACGATGTCGTCGATCGGCTGCGTCGCGTCGAGCTCGTGCGTGCACGTGGCACGCAACCGGTGCTCGAACGCGGCGAAGTCGCTCCTGAGCCGCTCGTGGTCCGCGGGCGTCTTGCCGAAGTCGTTCGTCGTCCTGTGCTCGATGCGGCCGAGCAGTACCTCGAGGGGTGCGCTCAGGAGGACGACGGCATCGAAGCCCGGGTAGAACCGGCCCTGGTTCGAGACCGTCCCGGACACGAAGAGCGGGGCTTCGCCGTCCCGCGCGAGGAGCTCGGCGACACGAGCCTCGCGCCAGACGTAGCCGCCGTCCTCGTCCGACCACTCCATCCACTCGGGCTCGTCGGTCTCGACGACCTCGTATCCGCGTCTGCGGAGCTCGGCCAGCACGGTCGACTTCCCGGTGCCCGACATCCCCGTGAGGAGAATCCTGCGCACGGATGGAAGGCTAGAGCGAGCTTCGCTGACTACTGCGCTGGGTGCGCGCCGGCCTTCACGCCAGCGGTCAGCCAGTCGAGCACCACGCTCCACTCCTCGTCGAGGAAGTGCCCGCCGCCTTCGAGCAGCTCGAACTCGCCGTTCGGCAGCCGCGAGGCGACGTACTCGCCGTGCGGGCGCGGCGTGAGGACGTCCAGCTCGCCCTGCCAGACGCGCGTCTCGACCGTCACGTCGCCGAGGTCGAAACCCCACGGCTTCGCAAACGCGAGGTCGTCGTCGGCCCAGCCACGTACGCCCTGGCGAACGGCCTCCGTCCACCCCTCCTTCATGATCGCCCGCTGCTCGGGCTTCGAGGCGCGCAGGCGGTCGATCTCCGGAAGCTCGGTGAGCATCGCCTCGATGATCGCGTCGGCGTCCGTACGGATGCCGTGGACGTAATGCTCGAGGAAGCTCTCGATCGCCTCGCGTCCTGCAAGCGCCGCGTTGAACTCCTTCACGTTCAGATCGGCGAGGCCCTCGAAGAAGTCGAAGTTCTCGGCGTCGGGCGGTGCCGGCGTCACCAGCGCTCCCACGCGGATCACCCGGTCGGCGAGCAGCGCGCCGCAGGCGAGAGCGTGCGGTGCGCCGCCGGAGCCGCCGACCACGGCGAAGCGGTCGAGACCGAGCCCGTCAGCGATCGCGGCAATGTCCGCCGGCGCGTCGGCGACCGACCGGCCGACGAGCGGGTCGGAGAGGCCGTAGCCGGGCCGGTCGTAGGTGATCCAGCGGACGCCGTGCCGCTCGTACAGCTCGGGGTCGGAGTGGCGAGCGAACCTGGAGCCGGGCGTCCCGTGGAGCCCGAACACCGGCAGGCCGTCCCCGGCGCCACGCTCGATGTAGGCGAGCGTCCGGCCGTCGGGCGTGGTGACGGCTCCTTCGCGCACGGGGTGGATCATAGGGTCGCGCGGCGCACATGGCTGCGCGTCACGTCGGCCGGCGACGGGCAGCCGAGCAGCTTGAGCCCGAGCTCGATCTCACGCCGGAGGAGCTCCAGCACCCGCGTCACCCCCT
>DATAOL010000050.1:0-4069 GCA_036265755.1 Gaiellaceae bacterium
TGATGGCCGCGATCGACGGCTTCCAGCGGCCGTCGCTCGACGCGATGGTGCCGCGGCTCGTCTCGCGGGACGAGCTTCCGGCCGCGGTCGCTCTCGACACGTTTCGCGGCGAGGTCGGGATGATCGCCGGACCGGCCGTGGGCGGCGTCCTCATCGCCACGATCGGGCTCCCCGCGACCTTCGGGCTCGACGTCGCCACGTACGGCGTCTCCGTGCTCGCGCTCGCGCTCATGCGCGCCGTGCCGCCCCCGCCCGAGGCTGCGCCGCCCAGCCTGAAGAGCATCGGCGAAGGCCTCAAGTACGCGTGGAGCCGCCAGGAGCTCCTCGGCAGCTACGGCGTCGACATCATCGCCATGTTCTTCGGCATGCCGATGGCGCTCTTCCCGGCCATCGCGAGCGAGTTCGGGGGCGCCGAGGTGCTGGGTCTTCTCTATGCGGCGCCGTCGGTGGGCTCCCTCGTCGCCACGCTGACGAGCGGCTGGGTCGCGCGCGTGCACAGGCACGGGCTCGCGATCATCGTCGCCGCCGGGGCATGGGGGGTCGCGATCGTCGCCTTCGGCCTGGCGCCGAACCTGCCGCTCGCGCTCGTCTTCCTCGGCGCCGCGGGAGCGGCGGACATGATCAGCGGCGTCTTCCGCGGCACCCTGTGGAACCAGACGATCCCGGACCGCCTGCGCGGGCGGCTCGCCGGGATCGAGCAGGTCAGCTACTCGAGCGGGCCCCTGCTCGGGAACCTCGAGGCGGGCGTCGTCGCGGCCATCGCCGGCGTGCGCGCCTCGGTCGTCTCGGGAGGAATTCTCTGCGTCGTCGGTGTCGGTCTGTTCGCGCTCGCGCTCCCGGTCTTCAGGCGCTACGACGCGCGCTTGCCCGTGGCCGACAATCCCCCGGTCGGGGCCTTGTAACGACCCGCACGCGAGCCTACGCTCGCTCTATGGGGCCGCGTTTCGTCGGTCCTGCGGCAATCTTGCTGGCGCTGGCGGCGGCGGTCCTCGTGGTGACGCCCGCATCCTCGGCGCCGAGCCGTCAGCCTCGGGTACGGATCCTCGTCGGATTCGATCCCGGCATCTCCGTCGACTCTCAGCGCGCCGCACTGGCGAAGGCCGGAGCGGCCGCCAACGGGCGCATCCGCCCCCTCAGGACCTTTCTCGCATCGGTGCCGGCGGCCGACCGGGCCCAGGCGCTCGCGGCGCTGCGGCGGGACCCGCGCGTGCGCTTCGCCGAGCGCGATCCCGTCTACCGAGTCGACGTGCTGCCCAACGACCCGTCCTTCGGCCAGCTGTGGGGCCTGAACAACACGGGCCAGAGCGTCAAGACGTCCGCCGGGACTCCCGATGCCGACATCGACGCACCGGAGGCCTGGACGAGGACGACCGGGAGCTCGTCGGTCGTGGTGGCGATCGTGGACTCGGGCGTCGACTGGCACCATCCCGATCTCGCGGCCAACATCTGGACGAACCCCGGTGAGTCCTGCCCGGGCTGCGCCAATGACGGCATCGACAACGACGGCAACGGCTACGTGGACGACGTCCACGGCTGGGACTTCGTGAACGACGACAACGACCCGTCGGACGACAACGGCCACGGCACGCACGTCGCGGGCACGATCGGCGCGAGCGGTTCCAACGGCCTCGGTGTGACCGGCGTGAACTGGAACGTGAAGATCATGCCGCTCAAGTTCATCGGCGCGAACGGCGAGGGCAGCGCGGACGACGCGGTGCGGGCGATCCTCTACGCGACGCGCATGGGCGCAGTCGTCTCGAACAACTCGTGGGGCGGGGAGGAGTTCTCCCAGGCCCTCGAGGACGCAATCGCGGACGCCGATGCCCGCGGCTCGCTCTTCGTCGCCGCGGCCGGGAACAGTGCACGCAACACGGACACGACGCCCGACTATCCCTCCGGCTTCGACGTCCCGAACGTCCTCACGGTCGGCGCGACCGACCAGAACGACGTGAAGGCGTGGTTCTCCAACTACGGCCGCCGAACTGTCGACCTGGCCGCGCCGGGGACGAACATCTACTCCACCTGGCCGGGTGGGACGTATCGCTTCCTCGACGGGACGTCGATGGCTGCCCCGCACGCGACCGGCGTCGTCGCTCTGGCCAAGGCGGCATTCCCGTCCGCGAGCGCCGTCGGGCTGAAGACCCTGCTCCTCCGGACGGTGGATCAAAACGCTTCGTTTACAGGACTTTCCGCGACTGGGGGGAGACTGAATGCGCGCGCCGCGGTCACGTGCGGCAGCGGCGCACAGGTCTGGCTCGACGCACCGGCCCAGGGCTTCGACGTCGATGTGGGCAAGCCGTTCCCGGTCACGGTGCTCGGAGCCGCGTGCGGGAATCCGTCCGCGGCCATCGTGGAGTTGCACGCCAACGGCGTCCTCGTTCCGCTGACGCCACGCGGGGACGGCCTCTACACGGGGTCGTACACGCCGACGGCCGCGGGCCCCCTGAGCCTGGTCGCGACCGCGACTGCTGCGGGAGGGAGCGACAACCGCTCGGTGTCGGGCACGGCGACCTCCGCACCGCCGATCGTTCCGGGCGGTGCGCCGGTGACGGTGACGATCGGGAGCCCGGGCGAAAGCGCGCGGCTCACGTTCGACGGAGTCGCCGGCCAGCGTGTCAGCCTGAGGATCAGCGACGTCACGATCGGGACGTCCTGTTGCTCCTCCGCAGCACTCTCGATCAGCGGGCCGGACGGCACCGTCCTGCTCGCTCCGTCCGGCGTCGGAACCAGAGGCGGCTTCGTGGACACGAGGACGCTGCCGCTGACCGGCTCTTACCGGGTCGTGGTCGACCCCCAGGGCGACTCGGTCGGCTCGGCGACGCTCACCCTGTACGACGTGCCTCCCGACACGGAGGGAGCCATCGTCGCCGGAGGCGGGCCGGTCTCGGTCGAGACGACCGTCCCCGGCCAGGATGCCTCGCTGACCTTCGACGGGGCGGTGGGCGACCGCGTGAGCCTCGAGCTCGAAGACGTGACGATCGGGACTTCGTGTTGCACCTCGGCGAAGGTCTCCATCCTCAAGCCTGACGGGACGACCTTGCTCTCGGCGACGAACTTCGGCACGAACGGCGGCTTCATCGACACGAAGACACTCCCGCAGGCGGGCGTGTACACGGTCGAGATCGATCCGCAGGCAAACGCCGTCGGCGGCGCGAGCGTCGAGCTCTACGACGTGCCGCCGGAGGCCGAGACCTTCGTGACCGCAGGGGGCGCATCTGCCTCGGTCGCCACCGCAGTGCCGGGTCAGAACGCAGCTCTGGTCTTCAACGGCACTGCGGGCCGGCGCATCAGCCTCAAGCTGACGGACGTGACGATGGGCAGCTCCTGCTGCTCGTCCGCGAAGGTCTCGATCCTGAACCCGAGCGGGACGACGCTCCTCTCGGCCACGAACTTCGGGACGAGCGGCGGGTTCGTCGACACGAAGACTCTGCCGCAGTCGGGTCTCTACCGCATCGTCATCGATCCACAATCGAACGCCGTCGGCAGCGCGACGGTCACGCTCTACGACGTGCCGGACGATCCGACGGGGACGATGACCGTGGGCGGCCCGTCGTCCACCCTCGTCCTGGACGTTCCCGGCCTGAACGGCTGGCGCACGTTCGCCGGGACGGCCGGGCGCACGGTGACGCTGAGGCTCACCGGCGTGACGATCGGGACGTCCTGCTGCAACTCGGCCAAGGTGTCCGTCCTGCGGCCCGACGGGACGACCCTCGTCTCGCCCGCGAACTTCGGCACTAGCGGGAAGACACTCAGCTTCTCCCTGCCGGTCTCGGGGACGTACTCGATCTTCGTCGACCCACAGTCGAACGGCGTCGGCAACGCCACCCTCGCGCTCGGCTAGGCGTAGCGGCGAACGTGAGCGGGGGTGACGGCCTCGGGCGTCGCGCAGCCGAGCAGCCGCAGCGCGAGCTCGACCTCGGCGCGCAGGAGCTCCAGGACCCGCTGTACGCCCTCCTCACCGCCGACGGCGAGCGCCCACAGCACCGGGCGGCCGACCAGCACGGCCCGCGCCCCCAGCGCGAGGGCGGTGACCACGTCCGTGCCTCGGCGGACTCCTCCGTCCATGAGG
>DATAOL010000051.1:0-1967 GCA_036265755.1 Gaiellaceae bacterium
ACGGCTCCCGGAACTCCCGCAGCGCCGGCCCGCGCCAGAGCGCGAGCGCCTCCTCCAACAGCTTCCTGGCGCGCGCCGGCTCGCTCGCCGCGAGCCGCTCCCGCGCCTCGCCCGCCAGCCGCTCGAACCGGTCGAGGTCGACCTCGCCCTCCTCGACCCGCAGCTCGTAACCGGGCGCGCGCGTGACGAGCCGCTCCGGCCCGAGCGCCTTCCGCAGCTGCGACACGTAGACCTGCAGCGTCTTCGTCGCGCGCGCCGGCGCTGCTTCGCCCCAGAGCTCCTCGACGAGTCGGTCGGTCGCGACGACGTGGTTCCGGTTCAGGAGCAGGAGCGCGAGCAGCGCGCGCGGCTTCGCGGCGTCGAGCCGGATGGGCTCGCCGCCGACCACGGCCTCGAGCGGCCCGAGAAGCCGGAACTCGTCCACCTGAGGATCTTCGCACCCGTGGATTCCGGCGCGGCCAAAAGTTGACCGCCCGGCGATGCCGTCAGCAGGTCGTGTTAGGGGCCTTTGGGGCCTTTCGAACCTTTAGGGGCTTTCGGGGCTCTCGGGCCTTTCGAGTCGTCGCCGATGCGGAGCGGGTCAGGCGGACGTGAGAAGCGATCCATCGCCTGATCTTACCCAGGGTCGAGTTTCTCCAGCTGCCGAACGAGGTTCTCGAACTGTGCGTACGAGTCTGGATCTTCATGGTCCCGGATCACTCGAATCGACGGTTCCCAGTACTGCCATTGCCGCAGCGCGGGGCTCTTGAAGGCCTTGCTGACCAGGCGGAGGTCGAGGCTTCCCGACTCCACCATCACAGCGAGATCCTCGAAGAAGTTCGGGACGCGGAGGAGCAAGAGCATGGCCTCGCTGTCCGTGTCCGGATGCCGGAGCCATTGCTCGACCTTCGCGGACAGCGGGACGCTCGCGTACGCGAGCTGCTTCTTCCGCGCGGCGGCGAGCTGGGCGTCGTCCCACCGGCGCCCGAGATCGGCGATGACCTGGACATGGCGATCGCGCCTCGTCTCTTCGAGTTGTCCGAGGGCCAGATAGGCGGCGATGGCTCCTGCGACCGCGGCGGCTGCCGTCACCAGCGTTCCGATCGCAGCGAGCTGCGCGGCCCAGTTCGGCGCCATAGCGACAACTGCCATCGCGGAGATGATCCGCACCGCGCTGACGCGAAACAGCGCCAGCTTCGTAACGATTTATCCGCAGCGCCGCGCTGCTTAGCGCGGCGCCGGACCCACGTGGTCGCGCCGCACCTCGTCCGGTGATGTGCAGCCGAGGAGCGCAAGGGCCAGCGCGATCTCCTCGCGGAGCAGCTCGAGCACGCGCCGCGCGCCCGCCTCTCCGTCGACCGTCAGACCCCAGAGCACAGCCCGCCCCGCCAGACAAGCGCGCGCACCCAAAGCCAAAGCCTTGACCACGTCGGTCCCGCGCCGGATCCCGCCGTCGAGCAGCACTTCGATCCGGCCGTCGACCGCCTCGACGACCTCCGGGAGCGCGTCCAAAGTCCCGGAGACGCCGTCGAGCTGGCGGCCGCCGTGGTTCGAGACGACGATCGCATCGGCGCCGTGCTCGCAGGCGAGCCGGGCGTCCTCGGCCGTCAATACGCCCTTCAGCACCAAGGGAAGCTGCGACGCCGTCCGGAACCGCTCCAGGTCGCGCCAGCTCACGGACGGGCTGAAGAGCGAGAAGTGATCCGCAAGCGAGAACCCGCCGTGCCCGCCGCGCGCCGCGTCGACCGCCGGCACCCCGATCTCGTCCGGGATCGCGAAGCCGGTGCGGAGCGGTCCTTCGCGGCGGCCGAGGTACGGCGTGTCGACGGTGAGGACGATCGCCGAGAACCCGGCTTCGACCGCCTGCTGGATCAGCGCCTCGGTCACGGCCCAGTCCTTGAAGACGTAGAGCTGGAACCAGCGCGGCGCGTCGGGCGCGGCGGCGGCGACCTCGGCCGGCGTCGTCGTCGCGATCGTCGAGAGGCACA
>DATAOL010000052.1:0-41437 GCA_036265755.1 Gaiellaceae bacterium
CACCGAGGACGGAACGGAGATCGTTCGGGGCGTCGACCTGTCCGTCTCGCCCGGCGAGGTCCACGCCGTCATGGGGCCGAACGGGTCCGGCAAGTCCACGCTCGCGTACGCCCTCATGGGCCACCCGGCGTACGAGATCACCGGCGGGGACATCCTCCTCGGCGGCGAGAGCATCCTCGAGCTGGAGGCGGACGAGCGCGCCCAGCGCGGCCTCTTCCTCGCCTTCCAGTACCCGCACGCCGTTCCCGGCGTCACCGTCGCGAGCTTCCTGCGCTCGGCCGTGAACGCGGTGCGCAAGGCCCGCGCGGGCGGCGAGGACGATCCCGTCAAGGTCGCGGACTTCCGCAAGGAGCTTACCGCCGCCATGCAGGTGCTCAAGGTTCCGAAGGAGATGGCGGGCCGCTACCTCAACGAGGGGTTCTCGGGAGGCGAGAAGAAGCGGGTCGAGATCCTGCAGATGGCAATGCTGAAGCCGCGCATCGCCGTCCTCGACGAGACGGATTCAGGTCTCGACATCGATGCGCTCAGAATCGTGGCCGGCGGGGTACAGACCCTTGTCGGCCCCGACATGGGAGCGCTCGTCATCACCCACTACCAGCGGATCCTCAACTACGTCGAGCCCGACTTCGTGCACGTGTTCGTGGACGGGCGTATCGTTGAGGAGGGCGGCCCAGAGCTCGCCCACAAACTCGAAGCCCAAGGCTACGAGGCGTTCATGCCCGAGCCGGTCGGAGGGGAGGCGTAGTGGCAACTGCCGAGACCAAGGTCGTCGCCGAGATCGGCGAGGAGTACCGCTACGGCTTCCACGATCCCGAGGAGTACTTCTTCAAGTCCGGCCGCGGCCTCAGCCCCGAGGTCGTCGCGATGATCTCGGAGCACAAGAACGAGCCCGACTGGATGCGCAAGTTCCGCCTCAAGTCGCTCGAGTACTTCCGGGCGCGGCCGCTCCCACAGTGGGGCGGCAACCTCGAGGAGATCGACTTCGAGAACATGTACTACTACATCCGTCCGACCGAGAAGCAGGCGACGAGTTGGGAAGACCTGCCGGCCGACATCAAGAACACCTGGGACCGGCTCGGGATTCCGGAGGCGGAGAAGAAGTACCTCGCGGGAGTCGGCGCCCAGTACGAGTCTGAGGTCGTCTACCACAAGCTGAAGGAAGACCTTGAGGCCCAGGGCGTCCTCTTCCTCGACATGGACTCGGGCCTCCGTGAGCACGAGGAGCTCGTGCGCCAGTACTTCGGCACGATCATCCCCCAGAACGACAACAAGTTTGCCGCGCTCAACTCGGCTGTCTGGTCGGGTGGCTCGTTCATCTACGTGCCCCCGGGTGTCAAAGTGGAGATGCCGCTCCAGGCCTACTTCCGCATCAACGCGGAGAACATGGGCCAGTTCGAGCGCACGCTCATCATCGTCGACGAGGGCGCCTACGTGCATTACGTCGAGGGCTGCACGGCGCCGATCTACACGACCGACTCGCTCCACTCTGCGGTAGTGGAGATCATCGTCAAGCCGGGTGGGCGCTGCCGGTACACGACGATCCAGAACTGGTCGCAGAACGTCTACAACCTCGTCACGAAGCGCGCGGTCGCGTACGAAAACGCGACCATGGAGTGGGTGGACGGAAACCTCGGCTCGAAGCTGACCATGAAGTACCCGGCCATCTGGCTCATGGGTGAGGGCGCGCACGGCGAAGTGCTCTCGATCGCGTTCGCCGGAGAGGGCCAGCACCAGGACGCGGGCGGCAAGGCCGTGCACGTGGCGCCCAACACCTCGTCGGTGATCACGTCCAAATCGATCTCCAAGAACGGCGGCCGCTCCAGCTACCGCGGCCTCCTCGAGGTGGCGAAAGGCGCGCACGGCGCGAAGTCGAAGGTCGTCTGCGACGCGCTCATCCTCGACGAGGACTCGCGTACCGACACTTACCCGTACATCCGCATCGACGAGAACAACGTCGACGTCGGCCATGAAGCGACGGTGTCGAAGATCGGCGAGGAGCAGCTCTTCTACCTGATGAGCCGCGGTCTCTCCGAGGCCGAGGCGGCCGCGATGATCGTCTCAGGCTTCGTCGAGCCGATCACCAAGGAGCTCCCGCTCGAGTACGCGGTCGAGATGAACCGTCTGATCCAGCTCCAGATGGAAGGCTCGGTTGGCTGAGCTCCTCGTGGAGCGTGCCGACTTCGTCGCCCTTCCCGTTCAAGACCTGAAGCGCGCCGACGAGTTCTACGGCCGGACTCTCGGTCTACGTCGCAATCCGAACTCGGGCGAGCGCTGGGTCGAGTATGAGCTCGGGAACGTGACGCTCGCGCTCGTCTCGCCGGAGGCGATGGGTCCGGAGTTCCAGGCGCACGGCCATCAGATGCCGATTGCGCTTCGCGTCCCCGATGTGGACGAGGCGCGCGGGCAGCTCGAGGCCGAGGGCATCGAATTCCTGCACGAGACGATCGACTCGGGCGTGTGCCGCCTGGCCACGTTCCACGATCCGGACGGGAACGCGCTCCAGTTGCACCGGCGCTACGCGCCCTTCGCGGACGGGTCGCAGCCGTGAGTGGGCGGACGGATCTCCTCGAGCGCTACCAGGCGCTCCCGCTGCCGACGACCCGCGACGAGCACTGGCGCTTCACGGACCTCCGCGGCTTCGACCCCGAGTCCTTTACCGCCAACGGCGCCACGAGCGTCGAGCGCGCGAGCGGGATGCTCGACGTCGAAGCGGCCGCGGTCGCGCACGTGAGCGAGGGCGGGATCGAGATCGAGCGCGCGCCGGAGGGAATCACCTTCGAGCCGCTCGGCGACGACCCGCGGCTCGGCACGCTCGTCGGCGCGGACGAGAAGTTCGCCGCGCATAACGCCGCCGAATGGGCGAACGGCCTTCTGGTCCGCATCCCCAAGGAAGTCGAGCTCACGAAGCCTCTGTACGTCCGCATCGTCAACTCGGTCGAGGGGGGCGCGCTCTTCTGGCGCCTGCTCGTCGTTGCCGAGGAGGGGAGCCGCGCGAGCTTCATCGAGGAGTATGTCTCCGAGACTCCCGGCCTGGCCGGGTACTCCAACGCCGTCACCGAGCTCTTCGTCGAGCAGGGCGCCAAGCTCGAGTACGTCTCCATCCAGAGCCTTTCGCCCGAGACCTGGCACTTCGCCTCGCACCGGGCGCGGGTGGAGCGCGACGCCGAGCTCGACTGGGTCGCGGGCGGCTTCGGCTCCAAGAAAGGCAAGGTGCGGATCGAGAACGACCTCGCCGGCCAGGGCGCCACCTCGCGTGTCACCGGTGCCTACTTCGCCGACGGCGACCAGCACCTTGACTACGACACGCTGCAGACGCACCTCGCGCCGTCGACGACCTCGGACTTCGCCTTCAAGGGTGCGCTTCGCGACCGGGCGACGGCCGTCTGGCGGGGGATGATCCGTGTCGCCGAGGACGCGCAGAAGACCAACGCCTACCAGGAGAACCGCAACCTGCTTCTCTCCGACCAGGCGCACGCGGACTCGATCCCCGGCCTCGAGATCGAGGCGAACGACGTGCGCTGCACGCATGGGGCCACAGTGAGCCAGGTCGACCGCGACGAGCTCTTCTACTGCATGGCCCGTGGTCTCTCACGCGGCGAGGCCGAACGTCTCATCGTGCGGGGCTTCTACCAGGAGATCTTCGACCGGATCGAGTTCGAGCCGGTCCGCGACGCGCTCCAAACGGCGCTCGAAGCCCGCATCCCCGAGTAGCCCGACGGGGCCTCGGTACGATGAGTACATGGCGGTAAAGGCTGAACTCAAGCTCGATTCGCGCAGGCTGCGCGAGGACTTTCCCATCTTCGAGCAGCTGATCCACGATCTGCCGCTCGCCTATCTCGACACCGCCGCCTCGGCGCAGAAGCCGCGGGCCGTTCTCGACGCGATGACGCGCTTCTACGAGACGTCGTACGCCAATATTCACCGGGGCGTCTACGACCTTGGCGAGCGAGCGACCGAAGCCTACGAAGGCGCTCGCGAGAAGGCGCGCGCCTTCGTCAACGCGGAGTCCACGCGCGAGGTCGTCTTCACGCACAACGTGACCGCGGCCCTGAACCTCGTCGCCTACGGCTGGGGGCTCGACAACCTTGGGCCCGGCGACGTCGTTGTCGTAACGGAGATGGAGCACCACTCCAACTTCGTTCCCTGGCAGTACATCGCGAGCCGCACCGGCGCCGAGTTCGCCGTCGTCCGGGTCGACGAGAACGGGGAGCTTCAGCTCGACGACCTGGAGTCGCTCCCGAAGCGCGGCAACATCAAGGTGCTCGGTTGCGTGCACGTCTCGAACTCGCTCGGGACGGTCAACCCGGTCGAGCGTCTCATTGCGTGGGCGCACGAGCAGGGCGCGATCGCCGTCGTCGACGGCGCGCAGGCCGTTCCGCACCGGGCGGTCGACGTGCAGGCGCTCGGCGCCGACTTCTACGCCTTCACCGGGCACAAGATGTGCGCCCCCACCGGCATCGGCGTCCTCTGGGGCCGCGCCGAGCAGCTCGAGGCGATGTCGCCGTTCGAGCTGGGCGGCCACATGATCCGCAGGGTCACGATCGAGCGCACGACCTGGAACGAGCTTCCCCACAAGTTCGAGGCCGGGACGGCACCGATCGCCGAAGCCGTGGGCCTGGGCGCCGCGATCGACTACCTACAGAGCATCGGTCTCGACTCGATCGAGCAGCACGAGCACGACTTGCTCGACTACGCCCTTCCGCGGCTCGAGGCCCTCGAGGGCGTGCGCGTCTTCGGCCCGCCGGCCGACCAGCGCGCCGGGATCGTCTCGTTCGAGGTCGAGGGAATCCACCCGCACGACGTGGCGCAGATCCTCGATTCCGACGGGATCGCCGTCCGGGCCGGGCATCATTGCAACCAGCCGCTGATGGCGAAGCTCGGCGTGTCCGCGACGTCGCGGGCCAGCTTCTACCTCTACACGGTTCGCGAGGAGATCGATCGGCTCGTAACGGGTATCGAGAAAGCGCGTAAGGTGTTTTCGTGAGCAACGAGCTTGACAGCCTGTACCGCGAGGTGATCCTCGATCACTACAAGAACCCGCGCGGGCACGGGGTGATCGAGGGAGCCGACGTCGAGGCCGAGGGCCAGAACCCGTTGTGTGGGGACGAGGTCTCGATCTTCGTCAGCTTCGACGGCGAGAGGATCGACGACGTCAAGTTCCGCGGCCGCGGGTGCGCGATCAGCCAGGCGTCGACGTCGATGCTGATGGAGATGGTCAAAGGACGCACCGCCGACGAGGTCGCGGGGATGTCAAAGGACGAGCTGCTCGACGAGGTCGGCATCCCGCTTACGCCTGTGCGCCTCAAGTGCGCGCTGCTCGGCCTGAGCGTCCTCAAGCTTGCGCTGCACAAGAGCAAGGGCACGCCGCTCCCGGACGAGTGGGCGGGCCTTGCGCAAGACCTCGAGCTCACCTAGGCGTGGCCGAACTCACCGTCGGCCCGGTCGAGGAGCTGCCGCCCGGGGAGGTGAAGATCGTCCGAGCTGGCGAGCTCGCGATCGGCGTCTACAACCTGAACGGCGAGTACTACGCCATCGAGGACCGCTGCTCGCACGACGACGGGCCGCTCGCGGAGGGCGACTTCGACGTCGAGTCCGGAGTCGCCATCTGCCCGCGGCACGGCTCCGAGTTCGACGTGCGTACCGGTCGCCCGCTCAGCCTGCCGGCCTACCAACCCGTCGAGACCTTCGAGGTCTTCGTCGAGGACGGCCTGGTGAAGGTGAAAGTCTAAGAGCGCTTTCGTTCGTCCTCACCCGCTCGCTATGATCGACCTACCACGGAAAGGAGGTGGTCCGATCTTGAGTAACGATTCTTCGGGCAGTGGAGGTAGTCGCAGGTAGGGGCGTGTCCCCAGGACCTACGGGGAATCGCCTAGCCAGCGTGGGGGACTCGAGGAAACGCCCAACGCCCCTGCCAATCCAGGCGATCTACTGTCTTCCAGGGCGGCCTCCGGGCCGCCCTGGATGCTTAACCACGCGCGGTTGCGCGCCTGAGCATCTCGTCCAGACCGATCGGCTTGACGCCGAGCACCTCGACCGCCGGCGCGATGTCGGTGACGTTGTCCTCGAACTCGAGCATGGCGACTCCGTCGCGTGCGCCGCGCAGTGGAGGCAGAACGGAGCCGGCGGCCGCGCCGGCCTTCAGGAGTCCGGTCGGCATCTGAAAGGCGAGCCGGTGCTTCCCGAGCGCCTTGCGGATGCGATCGTTCAACTCTGCGAAGGTGACGACGTCCGGTCCCGCGAGCTCGAACGTTTGGTTCACCGCGGCGGGAGTCGCTAGGGACTTCGTGAAAGAGGCGGCGACGTCATCGACCCAGATCGGCTGCAGCTTCTTCGTGCCCACGACAGGCGTGACGGGCGACCAGCGGACCAACGACACCAGGCCCGGAAGCATCCCCCCGTCGCGGCCGAAGATGAAGCTGGGACGGAAGATCGTGTGCTCGACCCCGGACCCAGCGACCTCGTGCTCCTCCTCCCACTTCGCGTGGTAGTAGGGCGCCAGGTCCTTGCTTCGCTCGTTCGTGCCGAGGGCGCTCATGAGCACGAAGCGCCTCGCACCCGCCGCCTTTGCCGCGGCGACGAGGTCACGCGTGCCCTGCTCCATGACGCGGTGGATGGCGTCCGGCTTCGCGAAGGGTGGAAGTGCGACGAGATGGACGACGGTTTCCACGCCGTCGGCGGCGCGGCGGAGGCTCTCCGCGTCCGTCATGTCGCCCTGAACGAGCTCGCACCCCCACGCCCGCAGCCGCTCGTGCTTCTCGGGACGTCTGGCCAGCGCGCGAACCGGGTGCTCCTCGGCACGGAGTGCATGGATGACGTGGCCGCCGACGAACCCGGTGCCGCCGACGACAAGAACCGTCATCTGGAGAAGTTCTTCCAGTAACGGCTCGGGGTCGGCCCTGCCTGGCCCTGGTACTTCGAGCCGATCGCGACCGTGCCGTACGGGTTCTCTGCGGCCTCCGTCAGCTGCACGAAGGAGAGCTGGCCGATCTTCATCCCCACGTAGATCGTGATCGGGAGGTTGGCGACGTTCGAGAGCTCGAGCGTGACGTGCCCGTCCCAGCCCGGGTCGATGAACCCCGCCGTCGAGTGGATGAGCAGGCCGAGGCGGCCGAGGGAGCTCTTGCCTTCCAGCCGCGCGACGAGATCGTCCGGAAGGCTGATGCGCTCGAGTGTCGAGCCGAGGACGAACTCGCCGGGGTGGAGGATGAACGGCTGGTCCTCGTCAGAGACCTCGACGAGCTCCGTGAGGTCCTCCATCGGCTCCTTGACGTCGATGTAGGGGTAGCGCGAGTTGCGAAAGACGCGGAACAGGCGGTCGACGCGCACGTCCACGCTCGAGGGCTGCAGAAGCTCCTCGTCGTATGGCTCGATGCCGATTCGGCCCTCTTCGAGCAGGCGCCGGATGGTGCGGTCGGACAGGACCATGAGCGTGCGCTGCAATGTATAAGCTCACGATCGATGGCCACGACGCGAGCGATCAACCTCAAAACGGAGATCCCCGGCCCGCGTAGCCAGGAGATCCTCGACCGCAAGGCCCGCGTGATCGCGGAGCCGCTCTCCATCTACCTGCCGATCGTGATCGAGGAAGCGCATGGGGCGACGATCACCGACGTCGACGGGAACACGTTCGTCGATTTCACTGGCGGCGTCGGCTGCATGAACGTAGGGCACTCGAACCCCCGTGTCGTCGAGGCGGCAAAGGAGCAGATGGAGCGCTTCACGCACACGGACTTCACGATCATTCCGTACGAGAACTACGTCTCCCTGGCCGAGCGGCTGCTCGAGCTCGTCCCCATCGGCGGCGACCTCCGGGCGGCGTTCTTCAACTCCGGCGCCGAGGCAGTCGAGAACGCGGTCAAGTTCGCGCGGTCGTACACGAAGCGCCCGGCTGTCATCGGCTTCGACGGCGGCTTCCACGGGCGCACTCTGCTCGCCCTCAGCCTCACCTCGAAGACCCATCCCTACAAGGCGGGGCTCGGGCCCTTTGCGCCCGAGGTCTACCGGGTCGCGTTCGACGACCTCGACGAGCTGCGCAAGGCGTTCAAGACCCGCGTCGCGGCGGAGGAGGTCGCAGCGATCGTCTTCGAGCCCGTGCAGGGGGAGAGCGGATTCATCGTCCCCTCCCAGGAATTCGTCGAGGGCCTGCGCGAGATCTGCGACGAGCATGGGATCGTGATGGTCGCGGACGAGGTGCAGACTGGCTTCTGTCGCACCGGCAAGGTCTTCGCCATGGAGTATTTCGGCGTGGAGCCGGACCTGATGACGATCGCGAAGTCGATCGCCGCCGGGATTCCGCTCTCGGGCGTCGTTGGACGCGCGCAGATCATGGACGCGCCCGGGGACAGCGCAGTCGGCGGCACGTACGTCGGCAACCCGGTCGCGATCGCGGCTGCTCACGCCGTGCTCGACACGATCGCGGAGGAAAGGCTGGCCGACCGCGCCGCCGAGATCGGCGACACGATGCGCTCCAGGATGGACTCCTGGCGCGAGCGCTTCGACTCGATCGCCGACGTGCGCGGGCTCGGCGCGATGCTCGCAGTCGAGCTCCAGCAGAACGGCGAGCCCGCCGGCGACCTCGCGACGGCCGTCGTGGAAGCCGCCGCACGCCGCGGCCTCCTCGTCCTCAAGGCGGGCATCCACGGCAACTGCATCCGCGTCCTCGTCCCGCTCGTGATCGGCGATTCCGAGCTCGACGAGGCGTTGGGCGCCTGGGAAGAGGCGCTCGAAGAAGCCTCCGCATAAGGCGCGGAATGAGCGGGCATCATCCCGCACGATGATCGGCCGGCGCCTTGCAGATCGCTATGAGCTCCAGGACCTCGCTGGCACCGGCGGGATGTCCAGCGTGTATCGCGCGAAGGACGCGGTGCTGGAGCGGACCGTAGCGATCAAGATCCTCCACGAGCACTTCTCGGACGATCCCCAGTACGTCGAGCGCTTCCGCCGCGAGGCTCGCGCGCTCGCCCAGCTGAACCATCCGAACATCGTCACGGTGATCGACCGCGGTGAGTACGAGGGCAGGCAGTTCATCGTCTTCGAGCACGTCGACGGCGAGACGCTGAAGTCGCTGATCGACCGCGAGGGGCCGCTGCCGGTCGACCGGGCCCTCTCGCTCGTCCACCAGATCGCGCGCGGGCTCGCGTTCGCGCACGAGCACGGCGTCGTCCACCGCGACGTCAAGCCGCACAACGTTCTCATCGACGAGGACGGGGTCGCGAAGGTGACCGACTTCGGGATCGCGCGCTCCGTCGATCCCGCCGACGGCTTGACCGAGACGGGGACCTTGCTCGGCACGAGTGAGTACATCGCCCCTGAACAGGCGAACGGCCAGCGCGTCGATGAGCGCTCGGACCAGTACTCGCTCGGGACGGTTCTCTACGAGCTCCTCGCCGGCGAGCCGCCGTTCAGTGGCGACAACTTCATGGCGGTCGCGATGCGCCACATCCAGGAGCCCGTGCCGAGCGTGCGTGAGGCCCGCCCTGATGTCTCCCCGCGGCTGGATGCGATCGTGGCCCGTTCCATGGCGAAGCGCGCGAAGGATCGCTTTCCGACGACCGAAGCGATGATGGCCGCCCTCGAGGCGGAGCGGTCGCACACCTCTGCGCCGCCGGGGGGGCCAGCCGTGGAACCGATGCGCGACGAGGATACGGAGAGCATCGAGCTTCCGGGGCCGGTCCCCCTCCGGGCTCCCGGCAAGAGTCGGTTTCCGCTCCCACTCGTCCTCATGCTGATCGCGGCCGGCGTGGCGGCCCTCGTCGTCGGGCTGATCGTCGCCGGGGGAGGGACGAACTCGCTCACGGACGAGGTCTCGGGTGGAGGGGGAAGCGGCGCGCGCGTCCGCCTGCACGCGCTCTCCGACTTCGACCCTGGTGGTGATTCCACCGAGCACCCCGAGTCGGTCCCGGCGGCCACGGACGGCAATGCGTCGACCTATTGGACGACGGAGACGTATTCGAGCTTCTCGAAGCCGGGTGTCGGAATCGTGCTCGACGCACGCTCGGACGTGGAGCTCTCGCAGGTCACCGTGACGACCGACACACCGGGTTTCACCGCTGTGATCGAGGGGTCGAATCGCCCTGACGCCGGATTCAAGACGGTGTCCGATAGCCAGACGGTCGCCGCGAGCACCACCTACGACCTCAGCGGCGGCACGCACCGCTATTACCTCGTCTGGATCACGAGCCTCGAAGGCCGGGCCCACGTAAACGAGGTGAAGGCGAAGTCCAAGTAGACCTTCACCGCTGCGTCTAGTACTTGAGGCGCGCGCGGCGCTCGTGGCGTTCGAGCGCGAGCTCGACGAGGCGGTCGAGGAGTTCTGCGTAGGGAATTCCGGAGGCCTCGAAGAGCTTCGCGTACACGCTGGTGGCGGTGAAGCCGGGAATCGTGTTGAGCTCGTTGACGAGTACCTCGCCGCCGTCCCGCACGAAGAAGTCGACCCGGGCCATCCCCTCGCAGTCGCTCGCGACGAAGGCGGCGACCGCGAGCTCCTGCACGCGCGCGATCGTGCGCTCGTCGAGCCGGGGCGGGATGACGAGCTCCATGCCACCCTCGTCGTACTTGGCCGCGAAGTCGTACCAGTCCGAGACGAGCGGCACGATCTCGCCGGGGATCGAGGCGATTGGCTCCTCGTTCCCGAGCACGCTGCACTCGACCTCGACACCGTCCACGTACTCCTCGAGCAGGATCTTCTCGTCGTGCTCGAGTGCCAGGTCGACGGCCCCAGGCAAAGCTTCAGGCTCGCGCACGACGGAGATACCGACGCTCGATCCGAGCCGCGCCGGCTTCACGACCACGGGGCAGCCGAAAGGGTTCTCGACGCCGTCGCGGTGCCGGTCGAGCACGGTGATGCTGCGAACGACGGGGACGCCCTTGTCCCGCATGACGGCCTTGAAGAGATCCTTGTCCATGCACAGCGCGGAGGCGGTCACGCCCGCTCCGACGTAGGCCACGTCGGCGAGCTCGAGAAAGCCCTGCACGGTGCCGTCCTCGCCGAAGGGCCCGTGGAGGACCGGGAAGACGACGTCGATGCCTTCGAACGGCGTCGGCGAGCCCCCGGCGGGAACGGGCAGCGTCTCGCGCGCGTCGTCCTCGATCAGCCCCTGGCCGGAGTCGAGACGCCAGCTGCCGTCCTGGCCGATCTCGACGGCCCGCACGTCGTAGCGAGCCTCGTCGAGAGCGTCCACCACCGAGCGCGCGGAGGCGACCGAGATGTCGTGCTCGCTCGAGCGTCCGCCCATGATCACCGCTACGCGGACTCGGCGTGCCACGAGGCTGTTCCTAGCCGAACTTCCCGACGAAGATCGTGACCGTGCTGCCGTTCGGCGCCTGGCTTCCGCCGGCCGGATCCTGATCCTGGACGATGTTGTCCTGGTTGGGGTCCGAGACGGCCACGTTGACGACCTTCACCTTGAAGCCGTTGTTCTTCAGGTCGTCCTCGGCGATCTGCTTCTCCTGGCCGACCTCGTCGGGGACGGTGGTCGTGCTCGGACCGCTCGAGACGGTGATGCTCACCGTCGCGCCCTTCTCGGCCTGGGTGCCTCCGTCGGGGCTCTGGTCGGAGACGTTGCCCTGCGGCGTCGAGTCCGAGGGCGCGCTCGTCGACGTCACCTGGAAGCCGGCCTGCTGGAGCGTCGCCCGCGCGTTCGCCTCGGACATGCCGACGACGCTCGGCACCTGGACCTGCTTCGCTCCCTTCGACACGTTGAGGACGACCTCGGTGCCCTCCGTCACCTGCTCGCCCGCCTTCGGGTTCTGGGCGACGACCTGGCCGCTCCGCTTCTGGGAGAAGACCTCGTGTTTCTTCGCCTTCAGGTTCGCGTCGTCGAGTGCCTGCACGGCGTCCGCGTAGTCCAGCCCGACCACGTTCGGAACCGAGGTCTGGGGTGGGCCCGTCGACACGAGCAGGGTGACCCGGTCGCCCTTCTGGATGCGGGTGCCGGCGTCGGGGTTCTGGCTCATCACCCGCCCCTTCTCGACGTCCGGATTCGCCGCGTGTTCGACCTTCGGCTCGAAGCCCGCGTCGGTGATCAGGTTGACCGCGGCCTGCTGCTTCAGCCCGACGACGTTGGGAACGGCGACGGGCTCGTTGGCCGCCAGTTGGTCCTGGATCTGCGAGAAGACGTACCAGCCGGCGACTCCCGCCGCGGCGAGGAGCAGCGCGACCAGGAGCCAGGGACCCCAGCGCCTGCGCCTGCGCGGGGGCTCCTCGTAGTAACCGGGGCCGTACGGAGGCGGCCGGCGCGGCGCCTGCGGCGGAGCGCCCTGGGGACGTGTGACGGCGGTCGCACCGAGGACCTCGGTCGAGCCTCCCTGGCCTGCGAGCGGGACCGTCACCCCGGTGAGGAGCGCGGTCGCCGCGTCGGCCGTCTCCGGCGCGAGCGGAAGGCCCGCCTCCACCCGGTGCAGGTCCTCTGAGAACTCCTCGGCGGTCTGGTAGCGGTCTTCCGGGTTCTTCGCGAGTGCGCGCAGCACGACCTGATCGAGCTCTTCGGGAATCTCGGGCCTGATCTTCGACGGGGGCTTCGGTGCGTCGTTCAGGTGCTTCATGGCGATCTCGATTGCCGAGTCGCCGGAGAACGGCACCTTCCCGGTCAGCATCTCGTAGAGGACGATCCCGACCGAGTAGAGGTCGGAGGATGCGGTGACGGGCGCTCCGCGCGCCTGCTCCGGCGAGAGGTACTGCGCCGTCCCCATGATCGAGCCGGCCTCCGTCATCTGCGACGCGCCCGCGCGCGCGATCCCGAAGTCGGTGACCTTGAGGCGCTCGCCGATCAGGATGTTGTGCGGCTTGATGTCGCGGTGGATGATCCCGTGGCGGTGCGCGAAGCGGAGCGCCTCGAGCATCTCGTGCGAGTAGGCGAGGGCCTGCGCGATCGGGAGCGGGCCCCGGGTCATGATGAGCTCCTTGAGGCTGCGCCCCTCGATCACCTCCATGGCGATGTAGTAGGTGCCCTCGGCCTCGCCGCGGTCGTAGACGGAGACGATGTTGGGGTGGGAGAGTGCGGCCGCGGACTTCGCCTCCCGCCGAAAACGCTCGATGAAGAGGTCGTCGTTCGCGTAGCGGTCGTTCAGGATCTTGATGGCAACGCGCCGGCCCAGATCCTCGTCCTCGGCGAGGTAGACGTTGGCCATGCCGCCCGCTCCGAGCTTCCGGACGATCCTGTAGCGGCCGTCGAAGAGCGTGTTGATCAGCGTGTCGGAAGTCGACATCAGTGACTTAGCCTAGGCACTTCACCGTAGGAGCGCTTCCATGATCTGTTTCGCGATCGGAGCAGCGGTCGCGCCGCCGGTGCCGCTCTGGTTGGACAGCGCAACGGCGATCGCCACCTTGGGGCTCTGAGCAGGCGCGAACGCGATGAACCAGGTGTCGTTCTGGCCCGCGCGGCCGGTCTCCGCCGTCCCCGTCTTGCCCGCCACCTGGATGCCGGGGATCTGGGCCGCTGTGCCGGTCCCGCCCGTCACGACCGACGTCATCATGGCGGTCAGCTCGGCTGCCGTCTGCGGCTTCATGGCCTCCTTCCAGGTGTCCGGATCGGTCCTCTGGATGACCTTCCCGTCCGGAGCGACGACGCGGTCGACGAGGGTGGGCCGCATGATCGTGCCCCCGTTGGCCACTCCCGCCGCAACGAGCGCCATCTGCAGCGGCGTCGCCAGCAGCCGCTCCTGGCCGAAGGCGAGCCGTCCCGGGTCGACCGCATTCGGGTCGTTCGGGTCGTAGAGCTTCCCGTTGCGGTAGAGGCCGCTGGGCGTGATCTCGTCCGAGGGGAGCTCGACCGGCGGCTTCTCGTAAAAGCCGAAATCCTTGGCCTTGTCGAGGACGGCACGTGCTCCGAGCTCCTTTCCGACCTGGCAGAACACGGCGTTGATGGAGTGCTGCAGCGACTCGGCGAAGGTCACCGTGCCGAAGACCTCGGGCCCGCTCTGGTCGGCGAAGTTCAGCACTTTCTTCCCGTACTCGATGCAGTAGCCCCGGTCGGTGAACGTGGTCGTCGGCTTGACGCGTCCCGAGTCGAGCGCGGCCGCCGCGGTCACGACCTTGAAGGTCGACCCGGGGATGAAGAGGCCCTGCGAGACGCGGTCGAGGAGCGGTGCCGCCGGTGTGCACGGTGCGCTCACCCGAGAAATCTGGTTGAAGTGACCCTCGACGAGATTCGGGTCGTAGGTGGGCTGCGACGCCCAGACAAGGACCTTGCCCGTGGTTGGGTCGAGCGCCACCGCAGCGCCACACTTGCCCGCGAGCGCCGTTTGTGCGACCCGCTGTGCATTCACGTCGATGGTCGTGACGACGTTGTTGCCGCGCTGGGTGATCCCCTTGAGCTTGTCGAGGGTGTTGTTGAAGAGCGTGTCGAGGTTCGCGTTCGAGCCGGTGAGGTAGTCGTTCATGGACTCCTCGAGGCCCGAGCGCGAGCGTTCGATCGTGGAGTAGCCGACGGGTCGCGCCGCGAGCTCGTCGGTGGGATAGGTGCGCAGGTACCAGGTTCGTCCCAGGGTCTTCTTGCGCACCTTGCGGTTGCCCGCGAAGACGGTCCTGGCGTTCGCCGCGAGGATTCTCCCCCGGTCGATGGTCAGCTGCTGGACGATCAGCTGCGGGTTCCCCTGCCTCGCTTCGAGGTCTGGCGCCTTCCAGAGCCAGTAGGTCGTCATGGCGATGAGGGCGACGAAGAGCGCCGAGAGCACGAAGAAGAGCCGGCGAACCTGGGCGTTCACGCGCTCTCCCTGTTGACGTGGTCGGAGATCATGAGCAGGAGCCCGAGGACGATGAAGTTCGCGACGATGCTCGACCCCCCGTACGAGACGAAGGGGAGCGTGATGCCGGTCAGCGGGATCAGCCCGCTGACCCCGCCCATGATGATGAAGGCCTGAATCCCGAGGGCTGCTGTCAGACCGGTCGCGAGCAGCTTCGAGAAGCCGTCGGACGCCTGCATGGCGATCCGCAGGCCGCGATAGCAGAAGACGATGTAGGCGAGCACGAGACCGGCGGCGCCGGCGAGCCCGAGCTCCTGGGCGATGGCGGCGTAGATGAAGTCCGTCTGCAGGTAGGGGATGTACGTGTTGCCCTCGGCGGTGAGGAGCACTCCGCGCCCGAGGCCCTGGCCGAAGAAGCCGCCCCCCGAGATCGCATAGATCGACTGGGCCAGCTGGTAGCCCTCCTTGTAGACCGGACACGACTGCGAGAACGTCCAGCTGCAGTCGAGCCAGATCGAGACCCGGTCCCGCACGTGCGGCGTCACGTGGTACAGGGCGTAGGCGCCGATCGCGAAGAGCCCCAAGCCGACGGCGACGTAGGGCCAGCGCGCGGTCGCCACCCAGAGCATGGCCAGGAAGATGGAGAAGTAGAGGAGCCCGCCGCCGAGGTCGTTCGTCTGGAAGAGGACGAGCATCGCGCCGCCCCAGATGACGAGGAGCGGCCCGAAGTGCTTGAGCGACGGGATCCCGTATCGGCCGCTTCCCAGCGAGAGGACCTCGCGGTTGTCCCGGAGGTATCCGGCGAGAAAGATGACCAGCAGCACCTTCGCGAACTCACCGGGCTGGAAGACCAGGCCGCCGAAGCCGACCCAGAGGTTCGCGCCGTTGATCGTCCGCCCGAGCCCCGGCAGCGCGGGGAGCGCGAGCAGGACGATGGCGGTGAGGCCGAGGATGTACTTGTAGCGGTCGAGCGTCCTGTAGTCGCGAATGAAGAGGACGATGGCCGCGAACGCGCTGACGCCCACGACGACCCAGAGTCCCTGGCGCAGCGCGAGGTCGGGGTCGATGCGGTAGATCATCGTCAGCCCGACCGCGGTGAGGAGCGCTCCGAGAGGGAGGAGGAACGGATCCGAGTGGGGCAGCACGAAGCGGAGCGCGAGGTGCGCCGCGATGAACAGGGCGACGAAGAAGGCCGCATAGGAGAGTGATCCAGCAGAGACGACGTCCTGGCGGGCGATGTAGACGGCCGTGAAGCCCGCGGCCGTCAGAAGGCCGACGAGTATGAGGTTGACGAGCTCGCGGTTTCTGAGAGTCAGCGGCTGCTCCGGTGCGTCGCCGGGAAGGGCACTAGGGCGACGCCTCCTCCTCGTAGGGGGCGAGCCGGTCGCGCGCCGAGTCGTACGAGGTCAGGTGGTGATCGAGGAGCGACTGCCGCTCCGTCTCGGTGAGCTGCACGGCCTGGAGCTGACTCACGTAGCGGGCGCGATAGAGGTGGACCCCTGCTCCGAGCTCCCACGGCACACCCTGGTAGACGGCCACATGCCCGTCGTCGTCGACGCCGATGAAGTTCGCCCGCGAGAGTGCCCAGAAGGCGGCGGCGACGACCGCCGCCACGAACGCGAGCCCGAGTGCGAAGAGGATCACGCGCCGTCCCCAGCGCGGCCCTTCCTCAGGCTGGGCTCGCCGGGGGGCGGGGTCCTCGTCGACCGCGGGGCCCCACTCCCGCTCGCGCTCGAGCACTGCGGCTGGCGCCGCCGCCGTGATCGTGGGAGCCTCGAGGCCGGTGAGCGTGTCCTCCAGGTCGTCGTCCTGCCCGCGTCCGTTGCCGGAGACCACGGCTGTCTCCTCGAGCTCCGCGCGGTCTTCGGCCAGGCGGAAGAGGACGACCGTGACGTTGTCCTCGCCGCCCGCGCGGTTCGCCGCCTTGACGAGCCCTTTCCCGGCCTGCTCGAGATCACGCGCGGCCGTGAGCAGCTTGCTGATGTCCTCGTCGCCGACCATGGTCGTGAGCCCGTCCGAGCAGAGCAGGAAGAGGTCGCCGCTCTCGGCGCCGACGGTGAACGTGTCGACGTCCACCTCGGGATCCGTCCCCAGGGCGCGGGTGATGACCGACCGCTGAGGATGGACGTCGGCTTCCTCGGGCGTCAGGCGGCCGCTGCGTACGAGGTCGGCGACCAGCGAGTGGTCGTCCGTCAGCTGCTCGAACTGATTGTCGCGCAGTCGGTAGGCGCGCGAGTCTCCGACGTGCCCGATGACCAGCCCCTCCGACGCCACGAGCGCGGCCGTGATCGTCGTGCCCATCCCGGACACCTGCGCGTCATCGGATGCGCGCTCGAAGATCCGCCGGTTCGCCTCCTGGATGATCGCAACGAGGCGCTCCTCCGGATCGAGGTCGTCCGCCCCGTGGAACTCACGGAAGGCCGCGGCGGCCAGGCGCGAGGCGACCTCCCCGGCCTGCGCGCCTCCCATGCCGTCGGCCACCGCGAAGAGCGGCGGGTCGATGACGTAGGAGTCCTCGTTGCGGCGCCGCTTGCGTCCTGGGTCGGTGAAGCCCGCGCTGTCGGCGACCTTCATCGCTCGAATCTCAACTCGGTGTCGCCGATCTGCACGAGGTCGCCTCGGTGAAGCTGCCTACGGCCGTCCACGCGCTCGCCGTTCACGAATGTGCCGTTCGTCGAGCCCAGATCGAGGATCCATACCCCGTCCCGCTGCGATTCGATCCGGGCGTGGTGGCCCGACGCGAAGTCGTCGCCGTCCAGGGCGATCGTGTTCTCGCTCGAGCGTCCCACCGTCACCGGGACCGGTCCCGCGTCGAAGGTCTTGCCTTCCGCGACAGCCTTGCTCCGCTCGACCACAAGGCGGCCGGGATCGCTCACCGCGTGCTCCGCGGCCAGCTGCGACGGGGCGAGAATGAAACTCTCCTGCGGTGCCACCTGCATGTCCCTTCCGGCTGTGCGGACGACCCGCCAGATGAAGATGTAGAGCAGGACGAGGAATGCCGCCTGCAGTGCGAGGAGGACCGGTTCGACGCTCATCGTTGCTCGAACGTGACCTCGGTCCGCCCGAGCAGGATGCGGTCGTCGTGGGACAGCTGCGCGCGATCCGTGCGCTTTCCGTTCACCTCGATGCCGTTCGTCGAGCCGAGGTCGACGATCAACCAGTTCCCGTTTTCCCGCCGCACCTCGGCGTGGCGCCGGGAGACGTTGGTGTCGTCGAGCGTGATGTCGCACTCGCGGGAGCGGCCGAGGACGGTGACATCGCGCGAAAGCTCGTAGGGCTTCCCCGCGACGGTGAGTCGCGCCCGTGGCTCGTGGGCGAGGCCGAGCTCTTGCGCTTCTTGTGCCGAGACCGCAGCCGTCGCAGCGGCCGGCGGCTTGAAGACCTTCGTGGCGCTCGGAGCCGGGTCGGCGGCAACCGGAGGCTTCGCGCCTCCCTGCTCGCGCTGCGGCTGTACCAGCCGGGTGGCGATCCCGAATTCGCCGAGCTCGAGGTCTTCGTCCTCTTCGAGCTCGACCTTGGGCGTGGACAGGAGCGAATAGCCCTCACGCCGCGCGTGCTCGGAGAGATAGTCGGCGAGCTCGGTGAGGAGCGAGGCCTCGTAGGTCGCGAACTGCTTTCGGTCGTTCGGCGAGAGGTAGAGGGCGTACTCGTTCGGCACGTAGACCCGCGAGATCGACACGGTCTTGTGCTCGTCCATCTCCTTCGCCAGCTTGCGCGCGAGCTCGACCGGCTGCACGTGCGACCGGAAGGCGCGTCCGAAGACCCCCTCCACGATCGATTCGATGCGCTGCTCGATGCTCCGCAGAACGCTCATCGGGGGCATTTTGCCCTGACCCGCGTGTCTAACGCGCGCGGAAGAGTGGCAGCGCGAGGACGCCTGCAGCGATCCAGACCCAGAGGACGAGCGGAAACGCGTCCACCGCGCCACCCGGCGCGATCAGAGCCGCCCCGACGAAAGCGGAGCCCCACACGGCAATTCCCCAGAGGCCGCGTGAACGCGCGAACGGGGCTGCAACCGTGGCCGCCACGAGCACGAGGGCGAGGACCCAGACCTCCGGTCGCTCACCGAGATAGGTGAGCAGGGCGCCCAGTGCCTGCCTCGGCGAGGCGGTCGCATGGAGATCGAGCGTGTGCTGCTCGCGAATGCCGGCGACCGCCGCGGCTGCCAGCGCCCCGGCGCCGGCGAGCGCGGCCCGGCGCACGAGCCCTCTCGCCCTGACCAGCACCGGCAAGAGCGGAAGCGCCTGCAACGGAGCGAGCGCGGGCCCGAGCAGGAAGAGGAAGCTCGAGCGGGGATCGCGCCAGAAGAGGACAAGCCACAGCGCTCCGAGCGCGGAGTACACCACGGCGAGCCCGAGCGAAGCGTTCCCGATCGGGAGGATCGGGACGGCGAGCGCAAGCGCCAGCCCGGCAGTCGGGCTCACCACGGCTGTGAGCGCTGCGAGCGCGGCCAGAAGCACCGGCCAGCCGGACGGGAAGAACGGAAGGAGCCAGGCCGTCATTCCGGCGAAAACGGCGGTGAGGCCCGCGTGGCCCGCCCGGTCTGCGAGCGTCGTCCGGGACGAAAGTGCGCGCGGTCGCTCGCTCACCTCGCTCCAGGCGAGGCGGAGCGCGGAGGCGGCTTGCTTGGCCGACGGCCGGCCCGCCGGGTCCGGATGGAGCATGCCGTCGACCGTCGCGGTGAGCGCGCGCGGGAGGTCCGGACGGAGCGAAGCGAGCGGCGGTGCGCCCTCCTGCACGCGGCGCGCGGTCTCGAGCGGCGAGAAAGAGGAAAACGGGTGCTTCCCGGCCAGGGCCTCCCAGAGCAGGACGCCGACCGACCAGATGTCCGCGGCGCCGTCGGCCTCATGGCCGGCGAGTCGCTCGGGCGCGATGTAGGCGAGGGTCCCGGGGACGTCGCCCACTGCTGTCAGGGTGTCGGCCTCCTCCAGCTGGGCGAGACCGAAGTCGAGGAGCCGGATGGAGAGCGGCTCGTCGTCCTCGACCATGACGTTCCCTGGCTTCACATCCCGGTGGAGGATCTTCTTCCCGTGCGCATGCCCAAGTGCGTCGAGCACCTGGGCGGCCACTTCCACCGAGGCCCCGTCGTCGAGCTCTCCGCTGCGTAGGCACTGGCGGAGGGTCTTGCCGCGGACGTACTCGTAGGCGACGTAGACGTGCTCGTCGTCGCGCTCGAAGGCGAGCGCGCGTAGACAGCGCGGGTGGCGCAGCCGGGCCGCAGCCTCCACCTCCCGCTCTGCGCGCGACCCGGCTTTGCCTTCTCGGGGGACGACCTTGAGCGCGACGTCGCGTGCGGATTGTTCGTCCCTCACCAGCCAGACCGAGCCCGAGCCTCCGCTGCCGAGCGGCCGCAGGGGCCGGAACCGCCCGAGGACGAGGTGATCGTGGTGGAGGGCGACGGCGTGCTCCACGGCCCTCGCCTCTTGGCCTTTCGGCCGCAAACTCCTGCAAATCCGGCCCCGATGCTAGTATCGGGCCTCCCTCGGCCCCCTCTTGTCGCGGTCATGTTCGAGCGCGAGCGTCCCGATCCCCAACCCGACATCGAGTTCGACTTCTTCGACGAGTCACCGACTGTCGAGGCAGGCGAACGCCAGGGCGCACCCCCGCGCAAGCGCCGGAAGATGCCCTCGCGGCCGTCCGGAGGACCGCCGCCGTCCTTCCTTCGGCTCGGACTGCTCATCGCCGGCGCCATCCTGCTCGCGGTCGTCCTCGTCTTCTGGGTCAGCAACTGCCGCGGGAACCAGAAGAAGGCCAAGTACCAGGACTACATGGAGTCCGTCGCGGGGCCCGCATCCGAGTCCGCCCAGGTCGGGAAGCAGCTGAACCAGCTACTCACGACTCCCAACGTGAAGCTGGCCGAGCTCCGTTCGCAGCTCCAGGGCCTGCGGCAGCAGCAGGCCCAGATCGTCGCGAACACGAGGAAGCTGGACGCGCCCGGGCCTCTCCGTGACGAGCAGGAGAGCCTCGTCGAGGCGATGCAGTTCAGGGTCAGTGGGCTGAACGGGCTCTCGGTGGCGTTCGCAGGCGTGCAGGGAACGCCCAGCACCTCGGTCTCGGGAGAACGGCTGGCGGTTCAGGCGCAGCGCCTGACGACCAGCGACGTCGTCTACCAGGACCTCTTCAAGGCCGGCTCGATCGCGGTCATGGCCAAGGAGGGCGTCCGAGGCGTGCCCGTCCCCGATTCGGACTTCGTCCAGGCCCCCGACTTTGCGAGCTCGACCTTCTGGAAGCAGACCGTCGACAGGCTCACCCAGGGCCCGAAGTCGGGCGGTCTGCACGGGAACGAGATCGTGAGCGTCGTCGCTCAGCCCGGAAACCAGCGACTGTCGACGACGGACGACAACACCGTTCAGGCCTCCGACCGGCTCTCCTTCCAGGTCAACGTCAAGAACTCGGGCGACAGCCAGGAGACGCAGGTCGTCGTGAGCCTGATCATCAAGCAGAGCCCGCCGGTCCGCAAGCAGCAGGTCATCGACGTGATCAGCCCCGATGAGACGAAGACGGTCACGTTCAAGGATCTCGGGCCGCCGAACTTCGGTACCCGCGTCACCGTCCAGGTCAGCGTGCAGCCCGTTTCCGGTGAGACGAACACGGGCAACAACACCTACGAATACCCGGTGATCTTCACCCTCGGGTAAGCACCACAGTGTCCGACCTGTCCACCGCCGCCTGGATAGCGATCGGCGCAGCCGCTCTCTCCGTCGTCGCGCTGGTGCTCGCAATGATCTTCTTCGTCCAGCTGCGTCAGGTCAGGCGTGCGCAGAAGGTCATGATCGGCCGCGGTACCGACGATCTCGTCGACTTCGCCGTCTCGCTGCAGGCGCGGATCGACGACCTCCACCGGGCCGTGGACGAGGTCGCGGCCGGCCTGTCGCGGATCGACAGGCGTGTGGACGGGTGCCTCTCGCATACGTCGATCGTCCGCTACGACGCCTACGAGGACGCGGGCGGGCACCAGTCCGCTTCCCTCGCCTTCCTCGACGCCGCCCGGTCAGGTGTCGTCGTCAGCGCGATCCAGGGCCGCGACTATGCGAGGATCTACGTGAAGGAGCTCGACCGCGGCCGTGCTCCGGTCGCGCTTTCGCCGGAGGAGCAACAGGCCGTCGACCGGGCGATGACGTACTGACGGTGTTCCCATGACTTACCGCAAGGCCGAGATCCGCCCCTTCCGTCCCGAGGACGAGCCGCTGCTCTTCGGGCTCGCGAGCCTCGACCGCGGGGCCGACCGCCGGACGCTTTCCGTCCTCGAGCGCGAGACCGTGTTCGTGGCCGAGCTCGAAGACTCGCCCGCGGGTTACGTCGCACTCGAGCGACGCGGCGAGGTCGTCTGCGTCGACCAGCTGTTCGTCAGCCCGGAGCACGAAGCCGAGGGAATCGGCCGCCAGCTCCTCGAGTGGGCGGAGGGCTTTTCGATCGCCGCAGGCGCGGCGAAGTTGCAGGTTGTCGTCGAGGCGGATAACCGCCGCGCGCTCGAGTTTTACCGTGGCCGCGGCTTCACATCCGCGGGCGACGACCTCCTCGAGCTCGAGCTACCACACGATCTCTCTTAGTTACGATTCGGGTACGTGCAGCAGGTTCTCGTCCTGAATGCGAGCTACGAGCCGCTCAACGTCTGTTCAGTGCGGCGCGCGCACGTGCTCGTCTTCAAAGGGAAGGCAGAGGTGCTCGAAGACCTGCCGCGTCCGCTTCGGTCGGCGAGCGACACCTTTCGCTGGCCCCACGTGATCCGGCTCGTGCACTACGTGCGCGTCCCGCGCGCGATCAAGCGCAAGATCAGCCGGCGGGCGCTCTTTGCACGTGATGGGTGGCGATGCCAGTACTGCGGGTCGACCGGGAAGCTGACGCTCGATCACGTCGTCCCGAGGAGCAGAGGAGGCGACTCCGTCTGGGAGAACGTCGTCACCTCCTGCGCCCCGTGCAACCTGAAGAAGGGCAACCGGCTGCTGGACGAGGTCGAGATGCGTCTCATCTCGGCGCCGAAGCCTCCGTCCCCTTCGCTCTTCGTCACTCTTTCGGCTCCCCGGGTGCCGGACGTGTGGCAGCCCTACCTCACCGCGTTCGGCACCTCGACGGCTGCCGCCTGACCTCTATGCGTCGTAGTAGAGGGCGAACTCCGCCGGGTGCGGCCTGAGCGCAACCGGGTCGACCTCGTTCTCCCGCTTGTACTCGATCCAGGTGCGGATGAGGTCCTCGCTGAAGACCCCGCCGCGGGTGAGGAAGGCGTGGTCGGACTCGAGCGCGTCGAGCGCCTCGGCGAGCGAGCCCGGAACCTGGGCGATCCGCTCCGAGGGATCGTCGAAGAGGTCGTAGTCGGCGGGCGAGCCCGGGTCGAGGTCGTTCTCGATTCCGTCGAGTCCGGCCATGAGCATGGCCGCGAATGCAAGGTACGGGTTGGCGGTCGCATCCGGGCAGCGGAACTCGATCCGCTTTGCCTTGGCCGATGCCGAGTACATCGGGATGCGGATCGCCGCCGAGCGGTTCCGCTGCGAGTAGACGAGGTTGACGGGGGCCTCGTAACCGGGCACTAGGCGCCGGTAGGAGTTCGTCGTCGGCGCGCAGAGCGCGAGGAGCGCGGGCGCGTGCATCAGGATCCCGCCGAGGTACTGGCGCGCGAGCTTCGAGAGCCCGGCGTAGCCCGACTTGTCCGCCATCAGCGGGGTGCCTTTCAGCCAGAGGGACTGGTGGGTGTGCATGCCCGATCCGTTGTCGCCGAAGAGGGGCTTCGGCATAAAGGTGACCGACTTGCCGGCGGCGCGCGCCACGTTGCGCACGACGTACTTGTAGGTGAGAACCTGGTCGGCCATCTTCGTGAGCGGCTGGAAGCGAAGGTCGACCTCGCACTGCCCGCCCGAGGCGACCTCGTGATGGTGGGACTCGCATTCGATCCCGAGCCGCTCGAGGGTCAGCACCATCTGCGTGCGCAGGTCGGCGAGCGTGTCGTGCGGCGCCGGCGGGAAGTACCCCTCCTTCTCCCGCACCGTGTAGCCGAGGCCGGGCTTCCCGGAGTTCCAGTGCCCTTCGGCGGAGTCCACGGCGTAATGCGCAGTGTTCACGCCGAGGGCGAACGAGACCTCGTCGAAGACGAAGAACTCACATTCGGGCCCGAAGTACGCGGTGTCGGCGATTCCGCTCGCGAGCAGATGCTCCTCGGCGCGGCGCGCGATGCGGCGCGGGTCGCGGTGATACGGCTCGCGCGTGACCGGGTCGGCGATTTCGCAGATCAGCGAGAGCGTCGGCTCGGCCGCGAAGGGGTCGAGGATCGCCGACGCCGGGTCGGGAAGCAGGAGCATGTCGCTCTCGGCGATGCCCTGCCAGCCGCGGATCGACGAACCGTCGAATCCGATGCCCTCCGTGAACGCGGCCTCGTCGAGGGCCCGCACGGGGATCGTCATGTGCTGCCACGCGCCGAGCAGGTCGCAGAATTTGAGGTCGACCATCTTCGCCCTCGTTTCCTGCGCCCACGAGACGGCGTCGTCCGCCTGCGGCTGCGTGCCGTTCGCCAGGTAGTGCCGTTCCGCGATCTGTTCCATCAGCGCCCCTCCTTCGGTTAAACGGAAAGAGCCCCGGGTCGCGAGGACTCCGAGGCTCCAGTGCCTTGCGGACGCCGCCGTCGACGCCCGACCCGACGAAGGCTAATCCGACGTGCGGACGACAGCGCTCTGGTCTACAATGCGGGCGTACGGAGGCGACGTGGCCTCGGACGATCTCGTCCGGGGCTCTTTGCATTTAAAGGAGGCGTGCATGGCAACAGTTGAGCGGAAGGGACGTGCGACGAGCGCGACCGCGGAGCGCGAGCGCGTCCTGCGCGAGGTCAACGAGCAGGGCGTCAAGTTCATCCATCTCTGGTTCACCGACATCGAGGGGCATCTCAAGAGCTTCTCGATCACGCCGGCCGAGCTCGAAGGCGCGCTCGACGACGGGATGGGCTTCGACGGCTCTTCGATCACCGGGTTCAACGCGATCGAGGAATCGGACATGGTCGCGATCCCCGACCCCGCGACGTTCCAGCTCATGCCGAACGGCGACGTGCGTGTGGCGCGAATGATCTGCGACGTCGTCACGCCCGACGGGCAGCCCTACGACGGCGACCCGCGCTACGTCCTGCGCCGCGCGCTCGAGCGTATGCGCTCGCTCGGCTTCGACACCTTCAACGTCGGTCCCGAGCTCGAGTACTTCCTGTTCAAGGACGACGAGGGCACCGAGCCGCTCGACGAGGGCGGGTACTTCGCGATGACGACCCTGGACGCGGCGAGCGACCTGCGGCACGACACGGTCAAGGCGCTCGAGTCCATGGGGATCCCGATCGAGTACGTCCACCACGAGGTCGGACCGTCGCAGCACGAGATCGACATGCGTTACGCCTCGGCCCTCGACATGGCCGACCACACGGTCACCTACCGCCTCGTCGTCAAGGAGATCGCCAAGAAGGCCGGCTATCACGCCACGTTCATGCCGAAGCCTCTCTTCGGCGAGAACGGCTCGGGCATGCACACCCATCAGTCGCTCTTCGCGGAGGGCAAGAACGCCTTCTTCGACGCGGATGACGAGTGGCATCTCTCGGAAGTCGGCAAAGCGTTCATCGCCGGCCAGCTGCACCACGCGCGCGAGATCTCGGCCGTATTCGCCCAGTGGGTGAACTCGTACAAGCGGCTCGTGCCGGGCTACGAAGCGCCCGTCTATGTCGCCTGGTCGCGCCGCAACCGGTCGGCGCTCATTCGCATCCCGCTGTACAAGCCGGGGAACGAGCAGGCGACTCGGGCCGAGATCCGCTGTCCCGATCCTGCGTGCAACCCGTACCTGACCTTCGCCGCGCTTCTGCATGCGGGCCTCGAGGGCATCGAGAAGGGCTACGAGCTCCCGCAGCCGATGGAGCAGAACCTCTACAAGCTCTCGGCCGAGGAGCGGAAGGATCAGGGCATCGTCGCCCTGCCCGAGACCCTGGGGGAGGCGATCGACGAGCTCGCCGGCTCGGAGCTCGCGCGGAAGGCCCTCGGCGACCACGTCTTCACGAGCTACGTGAAACTGAAGCGGCGGGAGTGGGACGACTACCGCGTCCAGCTCACGCCGTGGGAGATGGAGAAGTACCTGGCCGTCTTGTAAGGCGACCGTGTGCGACATATGATCGGTGCCGGTGTCGCCGCTTCCTTGTGAGGCGGGGGGACTGACTGACGGCCGACTGCGAGCCTCTCTCCCCGAGCGGCTCGTGGTCGTTAAGGGGGTGCTCTAGGCTGGAACCGGCCGGGCGTCGAGGGCCCGGGTGAGCGCAGCCTCGATGTCCGGGAGGGCGAACGGCTTCACGAGGTGCGCAACGGGCTCGAGCCGGCGCGTGCCACCGTTCGGCACGTCGATGCTCGCGCAGATGATCGGAACGTTCTTGCCGACTGCGCGAAAGGCCTGTGCGCGCTCGATGCACGGCGTGTGCGCCGGCTCGACCACGATGGCGTCGACCGCGCCGAGTTCGTCGTCGTCGAGCACGGGCTCGTGCCCGAGGCGGACGACGATCCGCCTCAGGAGCTCTCGCACCTCGGGGTGCGGCTCGCAGATCAGCACTCTGGCCACCGACTCAGAATCGGCGGAGGCAGGCCGAATGTCGGCTGCATCTGGTATGGAAGCGGTATGAAGCGGAGCCGCATTCTCGTCGTCGACGACGACGTCGACATCCGCGGGCTGCTCGGAGAGCTTCTCAGACGCGCCGGTTACGACGTCGCCGAGGCGGAGAGCGGCAAGGCGGGCCTGCGTCAGTTCTACTCCTCGCCCCCCGACCTCGTTCTCCTCGACGTCTCGATGCCGGAGCTGGACGGCTGGCAGACCCTCGAGCGCATCCGCGACCTGAGCGAGGTGCCCGTGATGATGCTGACCGCGCGGGCGGGCGAACTCGAGAAGGTGCGCGGCCTGAAAGGAGGCGCGGACGACTACGTCACGAAGCCGTTCGGCCGCCAGGAGCTGCTCGCGCGCGTCGAGGCACTCCTGCGGAGGTCGGGCACGCGCGCAGAAGAACCGACAACCTATGGCGACGGGAGCGTGACGATCGACTTCGCCCAGCGAGAAGTGACCGTTGGCGGCACGAAGGTGGCGCTGACGCCGCTCGAGTTCAAGTTGCTCGCCACGTTCGTACGGCATCCGAACCAGGTCCTCTCCCACGAGCAGCTCCTCGAGCTCGTGTGGGGCGATGCCATGACCGGATCGCGGGCGCGGGCGAAGCTCTACGTGGGCTACCTGCGACAGAAGCTCGCGGAGGCCGGCGGCGACGCTTCGCTGATCGAGACCGTGCGCGGCTTCGGCTATCGCTACAGGCCGAGGGCGGCCTGAACGCGGGTGCGCAGGAGCTCGGTCGAGAACGGCTTCTTGACGTAGTCGTCTGGCCCCGCCTCGACGCCGCGTGCCACGTCGGTCTCCTGCGCGCGCGCGGTGAGAAGGATGACCGGCACTCCGCTGGTCGTCTGGTTTCCGCGCAAACGCTCCGTTACCTCGTACCCGTCGAGCTTCGGCATCGAGACGTCGATGAGCGCGAGATCGGGTGTGCGCTCGAACGCACGCTCGAGCGCATCCTCGCCATCGCGCGCGCCGACCACCTCGTATCCATCCAGCTCCAGCCTGAGCGTGACGAGGTTGAGGATGTCCGGGTCGTCGTCCGCGACCAGCACGAGCGGCCGGCCGCTCACGAGGCGATCTCCTCCTGCTCGGCGGGGGCCGGCGTTGCGGCCCGGATCGGGACGGTGACGCGGAACGTTGCGCCTTCGCCCTCGGTGCTGGCGAGCGTGATGCGCCCGCCGTGCGCCTGCACGATCTCCTTCGAGATGGCGAGGCCGAGGCCCGTTCCCTGGATGGCCTGCTCAGTCGCCCGCGACGTGCGGAAGAAGCGCTCGAAGACGTGCTCCTGCTCCTCGGCGGCGATCCCCATCCCCGTGTCGCGAACCTCGACGACGGCGGTGCCCCAGCTGGAGCGGGCGCGCACGTCGACGCGCCCGCCCTCCGGGGTGAACTTGATCGCGTTCGAGACAAGATTGTCGAGCAGCTGTCCGAGCCGGGCGCGGTCGCCCGCGAGCAGGGGCAAGGGGCTCGTGGCGAGCGTGAGCGTGATGCCCTTCTCCTCCGCGAGTGGCCGGTTGGTCTCGACGGAATCGGCCGCAACCGCCGCGAGATCGACGGCGCCCACCTCGAGCGACAGCTTGCCGGCCTCGATCTGGGCGAGGAAGAGAAGGTCGCCGACGAGGTCGAGCAGACGGTTCGCGTTTCGTTCTACGACGCCGAGGAATTGGCGCTGGTCGTCGGTGACCGGGCCGGCTTCGCCGTCGATGACGAGCTCGAGGTAGCCGCGGATCGAGGTGAGCGGCGTTCGCAGCTCGTGCGACACGAGGGCGACGAATTCGTCCTTCAGGCGGTCGAGCTCGAGCAGTCGCTCGTTTCGGACCTCGAGCGCGCGCGTGAAGTCCTCGCGCTCCTGCTCGGCCCGCTTGCGCTCGCTGATGTCCTGGGAGATCGCGGCGACCGCCACGACCTCGCCCGCCGCGTTCCGAACCGCGGAGACCGTCACGGAGATGTCGACCAACGTGCCGTCCTTCCGGAGGCGCCTCGCCTCGAAGCGGCCCTCGCCCTTCTCGACGACTTCCGTGAGACGCTCGAACGGCTGCTCCTTCTCCTCCTCGGGGACGAGAATCGAGATCGACTGTCCGAGCATCTCCTCCGCCGTGTAGCCGAACATCAGCTCGGCGCCCCGGTTCCAACTCGTGACCCGGCCCTCGAGATCCGCCGAGGTGATCGCGTCCTCCGACGACTCCACGATGGCAGCGAGCTTGAGCCGCTCGTCGTCGGCGAGGCGCCGCTCCGTCACGTCGAAGATCGCCCCGTCGAGGCGAGCCCGCCCGCCGGCACTCGTGATCGCCTGACCGCGTTCGATGACATACCGAACGCTGCCGTCTCGGTGCAGGACGCGATAGTCCGTCGTGTACGGCTTGCCCTCGGCGAGCGAACGCGCGACCTGGTCCTCGAGCGGTTTGCGGTCGTCCGGATGAATGATGCTCGCGAACGAGCGCACCCTGCTGGCGATGAACTCCTCGGCCGGATAGCCGGCGAGATCTTCGATCGCGTCGCTCAGGTATTCCATCGTCCAGTCGGAGTCGATGTCGCAGCGGAAGACCGCGCCCGGGATGTTGCCGACGAGGGTGCGGAAGCGCTCCTCGTTCTCGCTGAGCGCCATCTCGCTGTGCTTGCGGGCGGTGATGTCGATGAGGAAGCCCTGTGCCTGGGCCGGCCTCCCCTCCCCGTCGCGGATCACCCGGATCTGATCCTCCACCCAGATCTCGAGCCCGTTCTTCGCTCGCAGCCGGTACTGCGTCGAAAACGTGTCCCCGTTCGCGTAACCAATGTGGTGCTCGCGCCTCACGCGCTCGGCGTCGTCCGGGTGAACGCGTTCCCAGAAGAGCCCCGGCGTCGCCAGCCATTCTTCGGGGGTGTAGCCGAGGAGCGGCTCGAGCTGCGGGCTGACGTAGCTCGAGAACCCGGGCGAGTCCAGCGAGCTGACGTAACTGACGAGCGGGAGCTCCTCGACGAGCGCCCGGTAGCGCGCGTCCGCCTCACGGAGGCTTGCGAGCGCCTGGCCGCGCTCGGCGATCGACCGCTCGAGCTGGTCGCTCTGCTGCTGGAGCCGGCGCGTGCGCGCCTCGAGCGCGCCCGTGACCTGGCGCAGAATCGGGAAGAGCGACGCGAAGAGGAGCAGGAGCGCAAGCACGAGCGCGGTCGCGACCGGCTTGAGCGAGCTCTTGGCGTCCGCCGCGACCTCGTCGAAGTTCTTGTAGAGCTCGAGCGCACCCCTCGGGTGTGGCTCGCCGTCGACGCGCACGGGCACGTATGCGGAGAGAACCTCGATGTTCTCGCCGGTGCCGCCCTCGTCGTTCAGGTGGCCCACTTCCGTCGCGGAGCGGCCCCGAGCGACTTCGGCTACCTCGTCACCCGGAGGCCTCGAGCCGATCAGACTTGGGTCGGTGGAATACGTGACGACGCCGTCCACGCTCCACAACTTGACGCGCACGAACTCGCCGCCCAGGAGCGGCCTGAACATGCTGTCCAGCTCGGCGCGGCGAGCGCTCGACACGGGCCCGGCGAAATCGGACGGCTGCAGACGGTCGTTGACGAGCAGCGAAGTGGCCTGGGTTCGCTCGAGCACCTCCCGCTCCGAGCGGCTTTCGGCGGCATGCCGTGCGAACCACAGGATGCCGGCGCCCGCGAGGAGCAGCGCGAGCGCGCTGTACATGGCGAAGCGCAGGATGAGGCGTGGCGGCCTGGTCGAGCCGGGGGGAGTGCTCACAAACTCGTTATCGGAGCCGCAATCCGCTCGCTTAAGCTTGGCTCATGGATCGCTCCGCCCGTCATCTGCGTCTTCTCACCGAGACGATCGCTGCCGTCAACTCGACCCTCGACCTGGACGAGGTGTTCGAGTCCATCGCGCGCAAAGTGGCGGAGGCGCTCGAAACGGACGCCTGCTTCGTGTACCTCTACGACGAGGCGGCCGACGAGCTCGTTCTTCGAGCCTCGTTCGGCACGAGGGTCGAGGAGATGACCCGCGTCCCCAAGATGCGCCCCGGCGAGGGCATCACCGGCACGGCCGCGGCAGAGCGCGCGCCGATCATGATCCCGCGCGCCGCGCACCTCGACCCCCGCTTCAAGAGCTTCCCCAACCTCCGCGAGGAGCAGTACGAGTCGATCCTGGCCGTCCCGATCCTGGCGAAGGACCGGCTCGAGGGTGCGCTCAACGTGCGCACCGAAACTCCGCGCGACTTCGGGCCCGACGAGGTCGATCTTCTCATGGCGATCGCCGGGCAGGTCGCCCAGGCGATCGAGAACGCCAAGCTCTACGAGCATGCGCAGAGCCGTGTCGCCGAGCTCGAGGCGCTGGCCTCGATCTCCGAGGCGGTCTCGGAGTCGCTCTACCTGGAGGAGTCGCTCGAAGCGATCGTCAAGACGACGATCGCCGCCGTCGATGCGAGCGGCGCCGCTCTCGTGCTCGAGGACGGGACGATCGCGTGGCCGGAGGGCCGGGCGGGCACGTACGCAGTCCGTTTCCCGCTGCGCTGGCGCGGCCGCCAGGTCGGAGAGCTCGTCTGCGACCGCGACCGGCCGTTCACCGCCGAGGAGGAGCGTCTCCTCGCGTCGATCGCCCGCCAGGCCGCGGTTGCGCTCGAGCATGGGCGGGCGGTGATGCGCGGCGTCGTCGCCCAGGAGATCCATCATCGCGTGAAGAACAACCTGCAGACCGTTGCGTCCCTGCTGCGCCTGCAGGCTCGGTCGCCGGGCACGGATGCGGAGAAAGCGCTCGGAGACTCCGTCAACCGCATCTTGGCGATCGCGGCCGTCCACGAGGTCTTGACCGAGCGCCGCGACGAGGACGTCGATCTCGGCGAGCTCGTCGAACGCCTGCGGGCCATGATCGTGCAAGGGCTCGCAGGTGCGAAGCGGGTTGCGTCGAGTGTCGAGTCGATCGAGCTGCACGGCGACCGGGCGACGGCACTCGCACTCGTCTTCAGCGAGCTGCTGCAGAACGCGCTCGAGCACGGGGGCGAGGAGGTGCACGTCGAGCTCGTGCGGCGAAACGGCGCCGTGCGGCTGACCGTCGCGGACAACGGCGAGTGGCAACCGGGCGAGGAGGGGACAGGGCTTTCGATCGTCCGCGCACTCGTCCAGGACGAGTTGAAGGGCGAGCTTTCGCTGAGCGGCGGCCCGGGCCTGACGGCCGAGGTCGTCTTCCCGCCATGAGCGCCGAATCTGCATCGAGCGAAGGCCCTTCGCCTCTTCGCATCCTCATCGCCGAGGACGAGACCATCATCCGTCTCGACCTCCGCGACGTCCTCGAGCGCGCCGGACATGACGTCTGCGCCGAGGCGCGCGACGGCGAGGAGGCGGTGGCTCTCGCACTGTCCGCCGAGCCCGAGCTCGCGATCCTCGACGTGAAGATGCCCAAGCTCGACGGCATCGAGGCCGCCCGCCGCATCCTCGCGGAGCGGCCCATCCCGATCGTCATGCTCACCGCCTACGGTCAGCAAGAGCTCGTCGCGCGCGCGGTCGAGGCAGGCGTCTTCGGCTATCTCGTGAAACCCTTCCGGGAGACCGACCTCCTTCCGGCGATCCAGACCGCGCGCGCCCGTCACGCGGAGCTGGAGACGCTGCGCGAGGAAGCCGAATCGCTCGCCGAGGCGCTTGCGACTCGAAAGGTCGTCGAGCGGGCAAAGGGCCTCCTGATGGAGAAGGAAGGGCTATCGGAGAACGACGCGTTCGTCCGCCTGCGCCGGGCGAGCCAGGCCTCGGGTCGCTCGCTCGGGGTCGTGGCCGAGGCGGTCATCGCAACGTTCGACGGTGAGTGAAAGCGCTCGCTGCGTTCGCGCTGACCGTGGGCGCCCTCGTTGCCGCCTCCTCCGCGCCTGAGCCCGCGTCCGGCGCGTCTCCGCAGACGTGGCAGTCCCGTGTGGGCGCGGCGGTGCGCTACGCGGAAACCCGCGCGGGCACGGTCAGCTTTGCCGTCGTGGACGAGGCCGGCCGCCTACACGGCTACCACGCCCGGACAGTCGCGCCTTCGGCCAGTGTCCTCAAGGCGATGCTCCTCGTGGCGTATCTCCGCCGGGCGGACGTCCGCGACCGACCTCTGCAGCAGTGGGAGCGCGACCTGCTCGCACCGATGATCCGCCGCTCGGACAACAACGCCGCCACGCGCATGGTCGGGCTCGTCGGGGAAGCGCGCTTGAACGCGCTCGCGCGCGCCGCCGGCATGGAGCTCTTCCGGCTGCACTGGCCGATCTGGGGTGAGTCGGAGATCACGCCTCGAGGCCAGGCGTACTTCTTCGACCGGATCGACGCGCTGCTGCCGCAGCGGCATCGCGTGTACGCACGCCACCTCCTGGCGACGGTCGTCCCTTCGCAGCGTTGGGGAGTCGGTCGGGTTCCGCACCCGGGCTGGCGCCTCTACTTCAAGGGGGGCTGGGGGTCGGGAACCGGTCTCGTCGACCACCAGGTCGCCCAGTACGCCGCGGGGGGAGAGCGGTTCTCGCTCGCGCTCTTCACACGCTTCAACCCGAATCACGACTACGGCAAGGAAACGCTTCGCGGCCTCGGCGTCCGGCTACTGGCCGGAGTGCCGCGACCGAGCCCGCGGCGGGCGGCCGTCCGGCGCGCCACGGTGGACGACGGCTATCTCGTCACCGTCGGCCGCGGTTGCTCCACGCTGAAGATCGAGCCGCTCGGCGGCTCGATCCACCGGTACGCGACCGGAGCTCCGTCCTGTGGGGGCTTCCGGCTCGCGTCGGCGGGGCCGAGTGCGCTCTGGTCGTGGCGGGACGGAGGTGCGTCGCGGCTGGCGGCGGCTCGCTACGGGAGCCCTGCAGTCGCGAATCTCGGAACGTTCGGCGGCTCGGATCCGCTCGGCCGCCTCGCCGCCGGCGGCCGCGTCGTCGCGTACCTGCACGGAGGTTCGGTGACGCGGGTCGGCGGGTCGGACTGCGCAGTCCCCGGCGCCCGGCTCGCTGCGGGAGCGGGCCGCGTGGCCGTCGCGGCGCACGGGACGATCCGGGTGGTCGACCCGGGGACCTGCGCGGTCCTTCGCACGCTCTCGGCGGCGGGGGCGGTGCGGGCGCTCGCCGTGGGAGAGGACGTCCTCGGCTCGCTCTCCGAGGGGCGCGGCGGGCATCTCCGCCTCGAGCGCTTCCGGATCTCGACCGGCTTGCGCTTCGGCAGCACCGTGGTTCCTCGCAGCACGCTCAGCACGCTGAGTCTCGGCCACAGCTGGCTGCTCTACCGCACGCCGCACTTGCTGCGGGCGCTCGCTGTCGGTTCCGGCCGGTCGTGGACGCTCTGGCGACCGCGCCTTCGGGTCGTGGGTGCGGGCACGTCGGGCGGGAGTGCGCTCTGGCTCGAGAACCACAACGGAGGTGCGCGGGTGTGGTCGCTGCGCCTCCCAGCCGGATGACCGTCCTCTAGGTTTCGGCCGCCACCTCGTCCAGCATCTGCTCCCACCGAGCGAGGAGATCCTGCAGCTCCTCACGCGCCGCTCGGTGTGCCGCGACGGCATCGGCGTCAGCCCAGTCCTCTGCCAGCCGGCGTTCGATCTGCGCAATGAGAGCCTCCTTCTCCTCAATCTCGCGCTCGATCAGCTCGAGCGGCGCCGGCCGGGAAGACTGCCGCTCGGGCCGCGTCTTTGGCTGCTTCCTCGGCTTGGCGTCGACGACCGGCGCGGCGCGTTCCTCGCGCGCCCGGAGGTAATCGGCCCAGCCGCCGTCGTACACGCGAACCGTCCCGTCCTCGATCGCGGCCGTCCGGTGCGCGAGGGCGTCGAGGAGCGCCCGGTCGTGGGAGACCAGCAGCACGGTTCCCGGAAACGCTTCGAGCGCCGCCTCGAGCGCCTCGCGGCTCTCGAGGTCGAGATGGTTCGTGGGCTCGTCGAGGACGAGGAAGTTCGCGCCCGACGCGACCAGCACGGCGAGCGCGAGGCGCCGCCGCTCGCCGCCCGACAGCGCGCTCACGGGCTTCTCGTGCGCCTCCCAGCCTGAGAACAGGAAGCGGCCGAGGAGCGATTGCGCCCGCGGGCGGGTCAGGCCGGTCATCGCCTGCATGCAGTCGAGCACGCTTCCCCGCTCGTCCAGATGCACCTCCTGCTGAGGGAAGTAGCCGAGCTCGACCCCGTAGCCGAGCTTGAAGTCTCCCGCCACGATGCGTTCGAGGAGCGTCGTCTTGCCGCTGCCGTTCGGGCCCACGAACGCGACGTGCTCGCCGCGCTCGAGGGCAAGCGAGACGTCGTGCAAGAGCTCGCGGTTGCCCGCGCGCACGTCCGCGCCGTCGATCTCGAGCACCACGCGCCCGCTGCGCTTCGGATCGCCGAAATCGAAGCCGAGCCGTTTCGAGCGGCGGGTGAGCAGGTCGCGCTCGGCGCGGACGTCCGAGCGCTCCTTCTCCAGGCGGCTGATCTGGCTCAGCTTCGCCTGGGCCTGCTTGGCCTTCGACTTCTTGTACCGGAAGCGGGAAACGAAGCGCTCGAGCCGCTCGATGTCGTCGGAGATGCGGTCGGCCGTCTTCGCGGCGTGCTGGGCTCGTTCGGCCTTCTCCCGCCGCCAGGCATGCCATGGCCCGGGGAAGTAGGTCGCCCGCCCGGCTTCGAGCTCGAGCGTCGCGTTCGTCACGGCCTCGAGGAACCAGCGGTCGTGGGCGACGAGAATGACACCCGCGTCGAGCGAGGCGAGCTCGCGCTCCAGCCATTCGATGCTCGTGACGTCGAGGTGGTTGGTCGGCTCGTCGAGCAGCAAGAGGTCGGGGTCGCCCGCGAGCGCGCGGGCGAGCGACGCGCGTGTCAGCTCTCCGCCGGAGAACGTCCGCAGGCTGCGGTCGAGGTCGTCGTCGGCAAAGCCGAGGCCGCGGACCACCGAGGTGGCGCGGTCGCGCCAGCCGTAGCCGCCCGCGTGTTCGAGGCGCGCCTGCGCGGCGGCATAGGCGGAGAGCGTCTCGGCGCCGTGATCCCCTCCGGCCATCGCGGCCTCGAGCGTGCGGAGATCAACCTCGGCGGCGACGAGGTCGCGGGCTCCGTCGAGCACGTACTCGCGGAGCGAGAGGACTCGCTCGAGCGGGGGTCGCTGGTCGTGCAGCGCCACCCGTGTCCCCTTCTCGAAGGTGAGCTCGCCACCGTCCACGCCCGTCTCGCCGGTGAGCATGCGGAGCAGGGTCGTCTTGCCGGCGCCGTTCGGGCCGGAGAGGGCCAGCCGGTCGCGCCGCTCGACCTTGAAGCTCACCCCGTCGAACAGCGCGTCGCCTGCGATCTCCTTTCTCAGGCGGGAAGCGATAAGAACGGCCATGTGGGTATGGTTGCAGTGACGTGGCGAAGGACACGAAAACGGTCGAGCAGCTCTCGATCGAGACGATTCGCACACTCGCGATGGACGCCGTCCAGCAGGCCAACGCCGGACACCCGGGGACGGCGATGGCGCTCGCACCTGTCGCCTACGTCATCTACCGGGACTTCCTGCGAGCGAACCCGTCCAATCCGGACTGGCCCGACCGGGACCGGTTCGTTCTCTCGGCCGGGCACGCCTGCATTCTCCAGTACGCCGCGCTCCATCTGACCGGCTACAACCTCGCTCTCGAGGAACTCAAGCGCTTCCGTCAGTGGGAGTCGCTGACGCCGGGTCACCCCGAGCACTTCCTCACGCCGGGGATCGAGACGACCACGGGGCCGCTCGGGCAGGGCATCTCCAATGCGGTCGGGATGGCGATGGCGGAGAAGTTCCTCGCGCAGCGCTACAACCGACCCGGCCACACCGTCGTCGACCACCGGATCTACGGGATCGCCTCCGACGGCGACCTCATGGAGGGCGTCTCCCAGGAGGCGGCCTCCCTCGCGGCCGCGTTCGGGCTCGGCAAGCTCATCTTCGTCTACGACGACAACCGCATCACCATCGACGGGACGACGGCGCTCTCCTTCGACACAGAGGACAAGGGCAAGCGCTTCGAGGCCTACGGCTGGCAGGTGCAGCACGTGGCCGATGCGAACGACCTGGCGGCTCTTCGGCGCGCCCTTACGAACGCGCAGAAGGACGACGAGCGCCCGTCGCTCGTCATCGTCCGCAGCCACATCGCGTACCCGGCGCCGCACGCCCAGGACACCGCCAAGGCGCACGGCGCACCGCTCGGCGAGGACGAGGTACGCGCGACGAAGGAGATCATGGGCTGGGATCCCGACGCGCACTTCGTCGTCCCCGACGAGGTGTACGAGCACATGAACCTGCGCGAGAAGGGCCAGGCTCTCGAGGAGGAGTGGCAGCAGCGTTGGGAGCGCTGGCGAAACACGTATCCGGACACCGCCGAGGACTGGGACCGCGCGTTCCGCGGCGAGCTCACGCCCGGGTGGGTCGAGGCGCTCCCGGAGTTCGACCCCGCCGTGAAGGAGAAGCTTGCGACCCGCGCCGCCGGGGCTCAGGTGATGGAGGCCTTCAAGACCTTTGCGCCGACGATGCTGGGCGGCGCCGCGGACCTCGTCGAGTCGACGAAGACGAACTTCGACGGCGCAGGCGTCTTCTCCAAGGACTTCGCCGGCCGGAACATCCCCTTCGGCGTGCGCGAGCACGCCATGGGGGCGATCGTGAACGGGCTCGGCGTGCACGGAGGCATCGTCAAGCCGTACGGGTCGACGTTCCTCATCTTCAGCGACTACATGCGGCCGGCCGTGCGTCTATCGGCGCTCATGAGCCTGCCGGTGGTCTGGGCCTGGACCCACGACTCGGTGGGTCTCGGCGAGGACGGGCCGACACACCAGCCCGTGGAGCACTACATGGCGCTCCGCGCGATCCCGAACTTCTGGTTTATGCGCCCCGCAGACGCGAACGAGACCTCCTACGCCTGGAAGGTCGCACTCGAGCGCAAGGAGGGCCCGGTCGGAATGGCGCTGAGCCGGCAGGACCTACCGGTGCTCGACCGCACCGAGCTCGGAGACGCGTCGGGCGTCGAGCGCGGCGCCTACGTGCTTTGGGATGGAAACGGCAACGGGACCCCCGACCTCGTCGTCATGGCGACCGGCTCCGAGGTGTGGATCGCGCTGGAGGCGGCCAAGCGACTCCAGGAGGACGGCGTCAGCACCCGCGTCGTCTCGATGCCGTGCTGGGAGCTCTTCGAGGAGCAGCCAGTCGAGTACCGGGATTCGGTCCTGCCGCCCGAGGTCGACGCTCGGCTGTCGGTCGAGGCCGGAGTGGGCCTCGGCTGGTGGAAGTGGGTCGGCCAGGAGGGCGACGTCGTCTCGCTCGAGCGTTTCGGCGCGTCAGCTCCGGGCACCACGGTCCTCGAAAAGCTCGGCTTCACACCTGAAAACGTGGTCGCGCGCGCCCAGGCGCTCCTGCGCAAGCGGCAGCGCGTCGGCTGAGGAAAGGAAGGACATGGCTGAAAAGAGCAGACTGCACAAGCTGTCCGACCTGGGACAGAGCGTCTGGATCGACTACCTCTCGCGTGACCTGCTCCATTCCGGCGAGCTCGCGAGGATGATGAAGAAGGACGCCGTTGTCGGCGTCACGTCGAACCCGACCATCTTCCAGAAGGCGATCGCGGCCGGAAACGCCTATGACGAGCAGCTCCGCGACGTGCTCGAGGAGGAGCGCGATCCGAAGGAGATCTTCCTCCGCCTTGCGGTTCAGGACGTGTCCGAAGCGCTGGACCTCCTGCGCGCCGTCTGGGACGAGGGCTCGGGCAAGGACGGCTACGTCTCCCTCGAGGTCGACCCGAACCTCGCCTACGACACCGAGGCGACCGTGGCCGAGGCGGTGCGGCTGCACGAGCTGGTCGACAAGCCCAACCTCTTCGTCAAGATTCCGGCGACCAAGCCAGGCCTGCCCGCGATCGAGGACATGATCGCGAAGGGGAAGTCGATCAACGTCACGCTCATCTTCTCGCTGCAGCGCTACGAGGAGGTGGCCCGGGCCTACATCCGCGGGCTGGAGCGCCTGGTCGCCGCGGGGGGAGACCCGACGGCTGTGGCATCCGTGGCGAGCTTCTTCGTCTCGCGCGTGGACACCGAGGCCGACAGGCGCCTGGACGAGGTGGGCGGCCACGACAAGCTCAAGGGCAAGCTCGCCGTCGCGAACGCGAAGCTCGCGTACCAGCGCTACAAGGAACTCTTCTCGGGCGGCACCTGGGATTTCCTCGAGTCGAAGGGCGCCACGCCGCAGCGGCCTCTGTGGGCCTCGACCTCGACGAAGAACCCCGAGTATCGCGACGTGCTCTACGTCGAGGAGCTCATCGGCCCCATGACCGTGAACACGATGCCCGAGGAGACGATCCAGGCGTTCCAGGATCACGGCAAGGTGGCCTTGACCCTGGAGCAGGGAGTCGAGGAGGCGGAGAAGGTCTTCACCGACTTCGAGCGGGCCGGCATCGACTACGACGCCGTGACCGACACGCTCGAGCAAGAGGGAGTGGAGAAGTTCGCCGACTCGTTCTCGGAGCTCCTCGAAGGCATCCGCTCCAAGGCGGGCGAGCTCGTCCCGGCCTAGCCCCTTGGCCTCGCTCGACACAGCCGAGCTGGTCGAGCGTCTCTGGGGCCGAGACGCGACCCTCTGGACGGGCCGCGACGAGAATCGGTGGCTGGGCTGGCTCGACGAGCCTCTGCGGATGCGCCAGCGGGTCGGGGAGCTCGAGGCCTTCGCGGCAGGCGCCGCGGACGGGTTCGATCGCGTCGTCCTCCTCGGCATGGGCGGCTCGAGCCTCGCGCCTGAGGTGATCCGGCGCACGTTCGCGAACGATGCGTTCGAGGTCCTCGACACGACACATCCGGCGGCTGTCCGCCGGCTCGCCGAGGCGATCGATCCCGAGCGCACCCTGTTCGTCGTCTCGTCCAAGTCGGGGACGACTCTCGAGACGCGGTGTCATCTCGACTTCTTCTGGGAGCGGACGGGCGGCCGCGGCGATGCTTTCGTGGCGATCACCGATCCGGGCTCCGATCTCGAGTCGCTCGCCGGCTCGCGACGCTTCCGCGCCGTCTTCGCCGGGGAGCCGACGATCGGCGGGCGCTACTCGGCCCTGTCCGTCTTCGGGCTCGTCCCGGCCGCGCTCATGGACGTCGATCTCGAGCGGTTCCTGCTGCGGGTCGAGGAGATGGTCGACGCATGCCGGCTCGACGAGGGAAACCCGGGGCTCGATCTCGGCGAGCGGCTCGGGCACGGGTGGCACGAGGGGCGCGACAAGGTTCAGATCAGCCCCGTTCGGGGTGGCTTCGGCCTCTGGGTGGAGCAGCTGATCGCCGAGTCGACGGGCAAGCAGGGAAAGGGCCTCGTGCCAGTGCCGGTCGAGGAGCCGGTGGACGGCTCCGACCGGCAGACCGAGGAGACGCGTATCGAGGATCCCTACGAGCTCGGGCAGGAGTTCTACCGGTGGGAGTTCGCCACGGCGGTCGCCGGCGCGGTCATCGGCATCAACCCGTTCGACCAGCCGAACGTCCAGGAGGCGAAGGACCGGACGAATGAAGTCCTGGCCGGCAAGGAGGCCGCGGTCGACGCGGAGGCCGGCCCGGGGCTCGACGAGCTCCTCGCCGAGGCTGCTCCGCCCGACTACGTGTGCATCCAGGCATTCATCGATCCCGCGCGCGAAAGCGAGCTGGAACCGCTGGTCGCGCGGGCCAAAGAGACCGGCTGCGTCGTGACGCACGGCCTTGGGCCTCGATATCTCCACTCCACCGGCCAGCTGCACAAGGGCGGGCCGCCCGAAGGGCGGTTCATCCAGGTGGTCGACGAGCCGGGCGAGGAGCTCGCGATCCCGGAGCGCCCGTTCGGCTTCGCGCGCCTGATTCGCGCCCAGGCGGACGGCGACCTCGCCTCGCTTCGGGAGCGCGGCAGGCCTATCGTTCGCGTCAATCTCGAGGAGGTCGCATGAAGCTCGCAATGGTCGGCCTGGGACGGATGGGCGGCAACATGACGAAGCGGCTCGAGAACGACGGCCACGCTGTCCAGACCTACGCGCAGAGCGGCGGCGGGACGGCCTCCTCGCTCCAGGAGCTCGTCGGCCAGCTCGAGGCGCGGCGCGCCGTGTGGCTGATGATCCCCGCCGGCGACCCCACCGAAGGCGCGGTACTTGAGCTCCTCGGCCTGCTCGAAGAAGGCGACGTGATCGTCGACGGCGGCAACTCGAACTTCCGCGACTCGCAACGGCGCGCGCGAGAGGCGGCCGCGAAGGGGATCGGCTACGTCGACGCGGGGGTCTCGGGCGGCATCTGGGGGCTCGCCAACGGGTACTGCCTCATGGTCGGAGGCGAGGACGACCCGGTCGCATTTCTCGAGCCCGCGTTCAAGAGCCTCGCGCCGGAAGACGGCTACGCGCACGTCGGGCCTTCGGGGGCCGGGCACTTCGTGAAGATGGTGCACAACGGCATCGAGTACGGGCTCATGCAGGCGTACGCCGAGGGCTTCGACGTCATGCACGCCTCCGAGTTCGACCTCGACCTACACGAGATCGCCGGCATCTGGCGGTACGGGTCGGTCGTACGCAGCTGGCTCCTCGAGCTGCTGCACACCGCCCTCGAGAACGAGGGCAACGAGCTCGAGCACATCGCCGGCTACGTCGAGGACTCCGGCGAGGGGCGGTGGACGGTCTTCGAGGCGATCAACGAGAGCGTGCCGGCTCCGGTGATCTCCGCGGCGCTCTATGCGCGCTTCGCCTCACGGGAGGACGAATCGTTCGCCGCGAAGATCAACGCGGCGCTCCGTAACCAGTTCGGCGGCCACGCGGTGCGAAGCGAATGAGCGCCCCCGTCGAGGTCGCGGCTCCGAACCCGCTCGAGGAAGGGTTACGCCGCCGGCGCACGCCCGAGCCCTGCGCGCTCACGATCTTCGGCGCTTCCGGCGACCTGACGCAGCGCAAGCTCTTCCCCGCCCTATATGCCCTCGCGGTGCGCAACCTCCTGCCGCCGAAGTTCGGCGTCGTTGGGGTCGCCCGCACGGAGATGAGCGACGACGAGTTCCGCGAGAAGATGAAGCAGGCGATCGTCGACCACGCTCGCGACGAGTTCCGGCCGGACGTGTGGGACGGGCTCGCCGAAGGTATCCGCTACGTGGCCACGGACTTCGCGGACGCCGGGGGTGAGGAGCACGTCGTCAAGTGCCTCAACGGGCTCGACGAGGATCTGGGCACCGCCGCCAACCGGATCTACTACCTGGCCGTGCCGCCCTCGGCGATCGAGACGATCGTCGTCGAGATGGGCAAACGCCGCTCGGCGGAGGGATGGACACGCGTGATTGTCGAGAAGCCGTTCGGC
>DATAOL010000053.1:0-2357 GCA_036265755.1 Gaiellaceae bacterium
GTCGGAGCAGGACGCCCAGGCGGCGACGGAACGGTTCTCCGCCGAGGAGCAGGCCGCACCGGCCCGGATTCGCGTGCAGCGCGAAGGACTGAACGTCTTCGTCGGCCGGGCTCCCGTCGGCGAGAAGCTCCCGCGGGTGCAGTTCGAGGACGTCGTCTTCACCGCGGTCGAGGAGCATTGAGGCCGGAGTCGCCTTGGCGAGCCGGTCGGGCGGCGTTAGGCTCGCACCGTTGAGCCGCTCACGTCGGAGGTATTCCCATGCGCACGCGCAACCAGGTCCCGTTCTACGTCTCGGCTGCGATGGGAGGCGCGGCGCTCGCTTACTTCCTCGATCCGCAGAACGGCCGGAGGCGACGGCATCAATCGCGCGACCGGATCCTCTCGCTCGCGCGCCAGGAAGCGAAGCGCGCTCGCAAGCTCGTCCACCACGCGACCTCGGACGCGCGCGGAACGGCCCTCCGTACGGTGCACGCGCTGCGCCCGCCGGCCGACGTCGAGGTCGACGACGCGACGCTCGTCGACAAGGTGGAGTCGATCGTCTTCCGCAAGCACGACGTGCCCAAGGGCCAGATCAACATCAACGCCGAAAACGGCGTCGTCTACCTGCGCGGGCAGGTGGAGCGGCCCGAGCTCGTCGAGACGCTCGAGGCGAGGGTCCGCAAGGTGCGCGGCGTCAAGGACGTCGAGAACCTGCTCCACACTCCCGGGTCGCCGGTTCCCTGAACGCCCTGCCCGGCTAGTAGGAAAGAAAAATGACCGCCCCGACCGTCCAGAAGCCATGGACGGTTTCAACGAGCTTTTCTACCTACATCCGCTGAGCGTCATCGGACGGCTGGCAGAGTGCCCGTCTGCCGCACGCCGGAAGTCCGCGCCCAAGCCGAAGCGGGTACGCGTACGCCGTGTCGCGTTGTTCAGGCTATGGCGGACTCGCCCAGTAACGACTTGACCTCGGCGAAGAAGTCGGGCTCGGGGCGCACGCGGTACTCCGGCCCGAATGCGAGCGTGACCGCTCCGCCGGACGTCTCGATCGCAGCGAGCACCTTCGCCTCGCCGGGGTACTCGCGCAGGAGCTCGGCGAGGTCCCGCACGAGGCCCGCCGGGGCCTTGCGGGCGTCGACTTTCAGGCGCACCTCGGAGCGGTCGGGTGTCGCCTCGAACGGCACGACCTCGATCGCGATCAGCTTCGTCTCGCCCTCCTTGTGGTCGACCCGTCCCTTGAGGACGAGGACGCGGTCCGCCTCGAGGATGTCGCGCGCCGCGGCGTAGACGGAGTTGAAGACGACGGTCTCGACGGATCCCGAGAGATCGTCGAGGCGCATGAAGACCATTGGTTCGCCCTTCTTCGTCGTCAGGCTCTTGAGCGCGCCCACGATCCCGCCGACGGTGACGACCTCGCCGTCGCGGCGTCGCTCGAGCTCTGCGATCGGGCAGTCGGTCTTCTTGCGGAGCGACGCCTTGACCCCGTCGAGCGGATGCTCGGAGACGTAGAGGCCGAGCGATTCCTTCTCGTACGACAGCCGCTCGTTCTTCTCCCACTCCTCGATGGCCAGGGGCGCGTGGTGGCGGGGACGCGACTCGGCCGGCTCGTCGCCGAGGTCGAAGATCGAGCCCTGGCCCGCGAGCCGGTCGGCCTGCTGCTGACCGCCCCAGGAGAGCGCCGACTCGAGCGCCTCCCACATCCCGCGCCGTGTCGCGCCGGTCGAGTCGAGCGCGCCGCATTTCACGAGCGACTCGAGCGCGCGCTTGTTCACGAGCTGCGGGTCGACGCGCTCGCAGAAGTCCCAGATGGACGCGAACGGGCCGCCTTCCTCGCGCGCGGCGATGATCGACCGCACGGCGCCTTCGCCGACGTTCTTCACCGCGTTCAGCCCGAACCGGATCTTGCTCTCGACCACGGCGAAGTCGTGCGCGGAGGAGTTCACGTCCGGCGGGAGCACCTCGATCCCGAGCTCGTCGCACGCGGCGACGTAGAACGGCACCTTGTCCTTCGTGTTCATGACGGAGGAGATGAGTGCGGCCATGTACTCGGCAGGCCAGTTCGCCCGCAGGTAGGCCGTGCGGTAGGCGATCAGTCCGTAGCAGGCGGCATGCGACTTGTTGAAGGAGTAGTCCTGCGCCTGCTCCATGTCCTTCCAGAGCTGGTTCGCCACGGCCGGCGTGATGTCGTTCTTCGCGCAACCCTCGAGGAACTTGTCCTTCAGGGACGCCATCAGGGCGTGGATCTTCTTGCCGATCGCCTTGCGGAGATCGTCGGCCTCGGCCGGGCTGAAGCCGGCGAGCTGCTTCGCGATCTCCATGTACTGCTCCTGGTAGATGCAGATGCCGTAGGTCGGGCCGGTGATGGCCTCGAGCCGCGG
>DATAOL010000054.1:0-7000 GCA_036265755.1 Gaiellaceae bacterium
CGCGGCTGTACGTCAGGATCGGCGCTGTATTCATCCTTGCGGCAGGCCTGATCGCTTACTTCATCTGGGACTTCTGGGCCGCGGCGGTCACGGTGCCCCTCGCCGCGATGCTCTGGTTCTGGTACATCCGCCGCTGGTTCATGCGGCGGTTTGTTATCTCCCCGGGGGAGCTCCCCACGGTCGAGCTGGAGGCGTCGAGCGAGTGACCCGCGAGACGCTCGACCGCCCGGCGCCCCCCGCAGCGGGCCCCGCCGCGCGGAACGTGCGCCCTGTCATGCTCCTCACCCTGAACGTCGAGCTCGAGGAGCCCGCGATCGCCTTCGCGATCGACTCGGCAGCGGAGGCGGGCGCCGAGCTCTACATCTGCGACGCGATCCCGCTCGAGTACCGAAACTATGTCGGGCACGTCGCCCGTCAGTACGCCGAGCAGATGAACCGCAAGCATCTCGACGCCGTCGCCAAGCGAGCACGCGACCACGGCGTGACGACGACGCAGCTCGCGTTCCACAACCCGAAGCCCGTCAAGACGGCCCTCGAGGTCGCCCAGACGGAGCGCATCGGCCTGCTTGTCTTCGGCGCCAACCGGAAGGAGCTCGGGAAACGCACCTTCCGGAAGGCCGTCAAGCGGATCCGCGAGAACCCGCCCTGCCTGGTCTGGGTCCCGGCGGACTGAACGCTCGCAACTCCTGGCGCTTGCAAGCCTGACGCAGCGACACGAGAATGCCGGTTCCGGTTCGCTCCAAAGGAGGCTTCCGCGAATGGCGCGTGACCCGAAGTACGACATCCTCTTCGAGCCGATCCAGATCGGCCCGAAGACCATGAAGAACCGCTTCTACCAGATCCCCCATTGCAACGGGTTCGGGTCGGAGAAGCCGCTGAACCAGGCCCATTTCCGGGCCATGAAGGCCGAGGGCGGCTATGCCGCGGTCTGTACCGAGTACTGCTCCATCCATCCGGAGTCCGACGACACGCACCGCGTCTCCGCGCGCCTCTGGGACGACGACGACATCAAGAACCTGGGGCTCATGTGCGACATGCTCCACGAGCACGGCGCTCTCGCCGCCGCGGAGCTCTGGTACGGCGGCCCCCACGCGCCCTGCATGGAGACGCGCTGCGTTCCGCGGGCGCCATCGCAGATCCCGTCCGACTTCGAGCACCTCACCTATCCGAAGGAGATGGACAAGGATGACATCCGCGAGGTGCAGGGCTTCTACGTCGAGGCCGCCAAGCGCGCCCGCGAGGCGGGCTTCGACATCGTCTACGTCTACGGCTCGCACTCCTACCTCCCACAGCAGTTCCTGACGCCGTACTACAACCGGCGCACGGACGAGTACGGCGGCTCCTTCGAGAACCGCGCGCGCTTCTGGCGCGAGACGATCGAGCAGGTCCGCGACGCCGTCGGCGACGACTGTGCGATCGCGGTGCGCATGTCGACCGACATGTTCATGGGCGAGGCCGGCACGCAGCTCGAGCGCGACTGCCTGCCCTTCGTGGAGCTCGTCGACGAGATCGTGGACGTCTGGGACATCAACGTGTCCGGGATCTCCGAGTGGGGCGAGGACGCGACCCCGTCCCGCTTCTACGAGTCCGGCCGCATGCTCCCGTGGCAGAAGGCCGTCAAGGGCGTTTCGAAGAAGCCCGTCCTCGGCGTCGGCCGCTTCACGAGCCCCGACCTCATGGTCGAGGCGATCAACGACGGCGCGCTCGACATCATCGCCACCTGCCGGCCGTCGATCTCCGATCCGTTCCTGCCGAAGAAGATCGACGAGGGCCGGCTCGACGACATCCGCGAGTGCATCGGGTGCAACATCTGCATCTCCCGCTGGGAGATCGGCGGCCCACCCGTCATCTGCACCCAGAACGCGACCGCGGGCGAGGAGTACCGGCGCGGCTGGCATCCGGAGAAGTTCGAGCAAGCCGCGAACGCCGACAACGACGTCCTGATCGTCGGCGCCGGGCCGGCCGGCATGGAGTGCGCGCGGGTCCTCGGTGAGCGCGGCATGCGGCGCGTCCATCTCGTCGAGGCGCAGGACGACATGGGCGGGATCATGCGCTGGGTCCCCCAGTTCCCCGGCCTCGGCGAATGGGCCCGCGTCGTCAACTACCGCAAGATCCAGATCGACAAGCTGAAGAACGTGGAGTTCATCCCGAACACCCGGCTCGACGCCGACGGCGTCAAGAACTACGGCGCCGAGATCGTCATCGTCGCGACGGGTGGGTACTGGGCGACCGACGGCCTCAACGGCTGTACGCACGACACGATCCCGGGCGCAGACGCTTCGGCGAGCTGGTGCGCGACGCCCGAGCAGATCATGGTCGACGGCAAGGCCGTGGGCGAAAAGGTGCTGATCGTCGACAACGACGGCTACTTCACCGGCGTCTCGCTGGCGGAGAAGCTGGCCGAGGAAGGCAAGCAGGTCACGCTCATGACTCACCTCGGGCACATCGCTCCCTACATGCACTTCACACTCGAGGCGCCGAACATGCACCGGAAGCTGCACAAGCTGAAGGTCGAGATCGTCACGTACCAGATCCCGACCCAGATGGCCGAGGGCAAAGTGACCTCCGCGCACGTGTACGACGAGGAGCACCTCACCGAGTGGGGCGTCGACTCCGTCGTCCTCGTGACGCAGCGACGCTCGAACGAGGCGCTCTACCGCGAGCTGAAGGACTCGGTCGGCATCGACGCGCTCGAGTCGGAGGGCATCACGGGCTTCTACCGGATCGGAGACTGCGTCGCTCCGCGCCTGGTTGCCGACTGCATCTTCGACGGCCACCGGATGGCGCGGGAGATCGACTCGGACAACCCGGAGGTGCCGCTGCCCTTCAAGCGCGAGCGCCACGTCATCGAGCGCGAAGCGGTGCTCGCCTAGTTGAAGGTCCTCGTCTGCGTCAAGCAGGTCGCCGTCCTCGGCGACGAAGTCGAGTTCACCGAAGACGAGCGGGACGTCGATCCCGACTATCTCGACTTCGCGCTGAACGAGTGGGACACGTACGCGACCGAGGAGGCCCTTCGCCTCGTGGAGGCGGCGGGATCCGGCGAGGTCGTGGTCGCGTCGGTCGGCGACGAGGACGTCGAGGACGCGATGCGGCGGTGTCTCGCCATGGGCGCCGACCGGGGCATCCGTGTCGACACCGATGGGAAGCTCGACCCGGTCCAGGTGGCGAGGGCGCTCGCCGAGGTGGCGCAGGGCGAGAGCCCCGACCTCGTCTTCGCCGGGGTGCAGTCGAGCGACTCGGTGCAGGCGGCGACGGGCGGAGCGCTGGCGGCTCTCCTGGAGCTGCCGTCGGTCGCGGTCGTGACGAAGATCGAGCTGGGTGACGGCAAGGCGACGGTTCACCGGGAGCTCGAGGGCGGCCTCGTCGACATCGTCGACGTGGACACTCCCGCAGTTCTCACGATCCAGACCGGGATCAACGAGCCGCGCTATGCGACCCTCAGGGCGATCAAGCAGGCGGAGGAGAAGGACATCGACGTTCGCCAGCCCGGCGACCTGGGCGAGCCGGCGTACCGGGTGCGGAAGATGTTCGTCCCACCGAAGGGCGAGGGAGCGGAGATGCTCGACGGGGGAGCGGCCGAGGTGGCGCACCGCATCCAGGAAATCGTTCAGGAAAGGCTCGCATGACTGGGGCCACCCCGCGCCTCCACCCGCTTTCAGCCTACTTCGGGAAAGTGCACACGTGGCTCGCGGAAAGTGAGGAAAGCGCTCGGAAGGTGAGGAAATGAGCGTCCTCATCATCGCCGAGCACCTCCGCGGCCAGATTCGCCCCATCACCCTGGAGCTCGTTTCCGCGGCGAAGGAGCTGGGCGACGAGACCGCGGTCGCGGTCATCGCCAAGGATCCCGCCGCGATCGCCAACCAGATCGACGTCGAAGGCGTGAACGAGATCGTCTACGTCAAGGTCGACCAGGAGGAGTTCGAAAACGACGTCTACCGGGAGGCGGCCGAGCAGCTCATCAGCGAGCGAAGCCCGGACGTCGTGCTCGTCGGCTTCACGATCAACTCCATGGGCTTCGCCCCCGCGCTCGCGGCCAAGCTCGGGCTGGGGTTCGCCTCGGACGTCTTCGCGCTCCGCCGAGACGGCGACGACCTCGTCGCCGAGCGCAGCTTCTACGGCTCGAAAGTCAACGCCGAGATCGAGTTTCCCGGACGCGACCGCGTCCTGCTCATGATCCGGCCGACCTCGTGGGCGCCAATGGAAGGCGACGGCGCGGCCGTCGAAGCGGAGCTCGAGGTGAGCATCTCCGGTTCCCGCGCCCGCCACCTGGACTTCGAGGAGGTGGCCGCCGCGGGCGACGTCGACATCACCTCCGCGGACTTCCTTCTCTCCGTCGGGCGCGGAGTCGGCGAGAAGGAGAACCTCAACCAGTTCGAGGAGTTGGCCGAGAAGATGGGCGCGACGCTCTCCGTGTCGCGGCCCCTCGTCGACCAGGGCTGGATGCCGAGCTCACGCCAGGTGGGGCAGTCAGGGAAGACGGTGAAGCCGAAGGTCTACCTCGCGCTCGGCATCTCGGGCGCCGTCCAGCACCTCGCCGGCATGAAGACGAGCGGGACGATCATCGCGGTCAACAGCGACCCGGAGGCGGCAATCTTCAACGTCGCCCACTACGGGGCCGTGGCGGACCTCTTCGAAGTCGCCGACGAGCTCGACAAGCTCTACTAGCGTGACCGCCACTCGCGATACCTTCGCGGGCCTCGAGACCTGGCAGATCGTCCTCTGGTACTCGCTGATCGCGCTCTCCGTCGCGATCTTCGTCTACGGCGTCGCGCGCCTCCTGCTCAAGTACCGCCGCGGGCGCGGGCAGGAGCGCCTTGGCAACCGCCGCGAGCGCGCCGTGCGCGTCGCGAAGGTGGTCTTCACACACGCCTGGATCCGTCGGCGCGACCCGATGGCCGGGCTCGGCCACCTCCTCGTCTTCTACGGCTTCATGGTGCTCTTCGCGGGCACTGCGATCCTCGCGTTCCAGGACGACTTCGCGAACCCCGTGTTCAGCTTCGACTTCTGGCACGGCTGGTTCTACAAGCTCTACTCTCTCTTCCTCGACCTCTTCGGAGCCGGCCTCGTCGTGGGCCTCGCGTACTTCGCGTTCAAACGTGGGGTTCTGCGACCGTTTCGGCTTCGCTACTGGAGGCCCGTCGAGCCGGCGGATCTCCTCAAGAATCAGCCCCGCCGGTACGAGGTCGGGGACTGGTTCTTCCTCGGGAGCCTCTTTTTCCTCGCGCTGACCGGCTTTCTGCTCGAGTCCTTCCGCATCGCAGCCGACAACCCGGGCTTCGAGGTCTGGTCCCCCGTCGGAAACGGGATCGGCCAGGGCTTCCGGGCAATCGGCTTCGAGGACGGCGCCGCTGCCGACGCGCGAGCGGTCGACTGGTGGGTACACGGCGTCTTCGCGCTCTTCTGGGTCTCGTCGATCCCGTTCACGAAGGCGGTGCACATGCTCGCCGGGCCGGCGGGGGTCGGCGTCAAGGACGACCGCGCGGGCAACCGCCTTGCGCCGCTGCCCGCCGGGGCCAAGGCCGCCGACGTCGGCTATGCCTTCATCGACTCGCTCCTCCCCAAGCACCTGCTCGACCTGGACGCCTGCACGAAGTGCGGCAAGTGCCACGCCGCCTGCCCGGCGACCGCGACCGGCTATCCCCTCTCCCCTCGGGACCTCGTGCTGGACCTGCGGGAGGTCGCGGAGGGCTCCATGGGCAACCGCGCGGCGCTTCACATCTCACCGCAGTTTCCCGAGCACGCTCAGATCCTCGGGACGATCAAGCCGGAGACGCTCTGGTCCTGCATGCAGTGCATGGCGTGCGTAGAGATCTGCCCCGTCGGCATCGAGCACGTGCCGATCATCAACCAGATGCGCCGCGCCCTCGTCGAGAAGGGCGATATGGACGGCCAGCTGCAGCAGACCCTCGAGACCATCTACACCTCGGGGAACTCGTTCGGCGAGGCGAAGCGGAAGCGCGGGCGCTGGGCGAAGGACCTCGACTTCGAGGTCAAGGACATCCGCAAGAGCCCCGCGGAGGTGCTCTGGTTCGTCGGCGACTACGCCTCCTTCGACCCGCGGAACCAGAAGGTGAGCCAGTCGCTCGCGATGATCCTCCGTCGCGCGGGCGTCGACTTCGGGATCCTCTACGACGGCGAGCGCACCGCGGGGAACGACGTCCGCCGCGTCGGCGAGGAAGGCCTCTACGCGGACCTCGCCGAGGAGAACGTCGCAGCGATCTCGGGCTGCAGCTTCGACCGCATCCTCACTTCGGACCCGCACAGCTTCAACACGCTCAAGAACGAGTACCCGCAGTTCGGCGGAGAGTGGGACGTCATGCACCACTCCCAGCTGCTCCTCGAGCTGATCGAGAGCGGCCGCCTGAAGGTGCAGAAGGGCCTCGGATACCGCGTCACCTACCACGACCCGTGCACCCTCGGCCGCTACAACGGCGTCTACGACCCGCCGCGAGACGTGCTCGCCGCGCTCGGCGCAGAGCTCGTCGAGATGCCCCGGAACCGGGACAACGCCCTCTGCTGCGGCGCCGGCGGCGGCCGCATCTGGATGAAGGAGCTGAAGGCCGAGGACTCTCCGCGCCCGAGCGAGCTCCGCATCGACGAGGCGGTCGGGCTCGGCGGCATCGACTACTTCGTCGTCGCCTGCCCGAAGGACGTGACCATGTACGAGGACGCCATCAAGACGTCGGGGCACCAGGGCGAGATCGAGCTCCGCGAGCTCTCCGAGCTCGTCTACGAATCCCTGGCTCTGGCCTGATGCCGCACATCGCGCTCGCCGTGTCCGACCAGGCGCGCTCGCGCCAGTTCTATGAGACGTACTTCGGGTTCGATGGAGAGACGGCTTGGGTCGCCGAGGACGGCGTCCTCCTCATCGAAGGCCCCGACAGCACTTCCCTCGCGCTCGGCGAGACCGAGGAGCCGATCAACCTCCCGGCGTTTTTCCACTTTGGGTTTCGCGCCGCCGCCGAGCCGGACGAGGTGCGCGCCTTCCGCGACCGCCTCA
>DATAOL010000055.1:0-39668 GCA_036265755.1 Gaiellaceae bacterium
ATAGATGGGCTCCGCGGCGTCGGCGGGGCCGAAGTCCTTCGCGAGCGCGGCGGTGTGACGGGCCCACGGGACATGGCGAGGATCACCGTCCGGTGGAATCGCCGCGCCGCGGCTCTCGAGCTCCTGCCGGTAGAGGACGGCGCCGTCGCCGACATAGGTCGTTCCCGCCTGAACCTTCAGGCCGGCCGGCTCGACGACCACTGGCACTCCGCCCTCGAGGGTGAAGATCTCGCCGCGGCGCCCATCGACGACGGGAACGGCGCCGGCTGTGCCGGCGGCCAGCGCGTCCAGGGTCGAAACTCCGGCCACCGGAGCGCCGAGGGACAGGGCGAGCGCGCGGGCCGTTACGAGGCCGATGCGCAGGCCGGTATAGCTGCCCGGCCCCGTCCCCACGGCGATCGCCTCGACGGCCTCGGGCTCGAGACCGGCGTCGGCGATGAGCGACTGGGCGTCCTCCAGCACCCGCACCGCTTTCGAGGAGCGCTCGCCGAGGACCTCCCCGTCCCGCACGAGCGCACTCGTCGCCACCTGGGTGGCGGTGTCAAAGGCGAGGATCAGCACCTGTAAAAAGGCTCGTTTCCAGGGATTTTTCCGAGCTCGCGAGCACGATCAGTCTACGCGTCTCCCCGAGGTGCTGCAAACCAACCGTGGCTTTCGCCTTCGGCAGAAAGGCGGCTCCGGCCTGCGGCCATTCCACGAAGACGACAGCGTCGTCGAAGTATTCCTCGAGGTCCCCCCACTCGGCGTTCGTCATCCCTTCGAACCGATAGAGGTCGAGATGGGAGACGTCAACCCTTCCGCGGTAGCGTTGTCCGATCGTGTAGGTCGGGCTCGTGACGGGGCCTTCGACGCCGAGCGCGCGCGCCGCGCCTCGCACGAAGGTCGTCTTGCCCGTGCCGAGCTCACCCTCAACTGCGACGACGTCTCCCGGCTCGAGCCCGACGGCGAGCCGGGCGGCGATCGCCTCGGTCTCCTCCGGCGAGGTCGACTCGAATTCGGTCACGCGCTCAGACTAGGCCGAACGCGTTAGAAGAGGCCGAGCTGCTCTGCCGGCCGTTCGGCGGCGGGCGGCGAAGCCACCGGGAACTGGATCACCTGCGCGGACGCACCGGTCTGTTCGGCGAGGAGACCCGGGATGCGGCGGAAGTCGTCCTCGAGCGTCCGCAGCATCGCGGGCGTGTAGAGCGCGGCTGCCGGGTGGTAGATCGGATAGAGCGTCACAGCCCGCCCGCCGAGTGTCGCTTCCTGCGGATGCCCGTGCACGCGTGTGATGCCGTGCGGCTTTCCCGAGAGGAGCTTCGTGGCGAAATTTCCGAGTGTCGCGATCAGCTTCGGCTCGATCAGCTCGATCTGCTTGAAGAGATGGCTCTCGCAGGCCTCGATCTCGTCCGGCTGCGGGTCGCGGTTGCCGGGCGGCCGGCACTTGATCACGTTGGCGATGTAGACGTTGTCGCGCGTGAGCCCGATCCCGCCGAGGAGCTTGTCGAGCAGCTTGCCGGCCTGACCGACGAAGGGATAGCCCTGCTTGTCCTCGTGGAAGCCCGGGGCTTCGCCCACGAACATGAGATCGGCAGACGGGTCGCCGACGCCGAATACCACCTGCGTTCGTCCGGACGCGAGACTGCAGCGCGTGCAGGCAGACGCCTCGGTCGCGTACGCCGCGAGCTCTGCCCTGCGGTTCAGTGCGTCAGGATCCGCAGCCACAGCCCCCGCCGCAGCATCCGCCTCCGGAAGATCCGCCGAAGCTCGGTTGCCCGGCGGTGCCATGAGCCGCGAACACGGAGAGCTGGCGGCGCGTCTTCCCGGAGCCGCACTCCGGGCAGTCGGGATCGCCGTCGTCCAGCCGCAAGAGCTCTTCGAAATGGCTCTCACACGACATGCACACGAACTCGTAGATCGGCATCGCCGAGGCAGTCTAGGCAGGTTTTCGGACGCACCGCAAACGGGTGCCGAAGCGCCCGGTCAGAGCGCGATCTTGCCGTTCGACCCCCGGACGAGTCGCGGGATCCGCCAGGCGGTCGCAACGGCGAGCACGGCCCAGACGATGTCGAATCCGCTCAAAAGCGAGGTGAAGTCGTCGAAGAAGAAGCGGACCATCTGCGCGTCGAAGTAGGACACGCGCGCGGCCACCTCGTCCCCGAATTGGGTGCGGACGAAGTCCTGGAAGAAGTGGACGTAGGCGACGTACTTTCCGATCACGATCCCGAGCACGCCTCCGACCGCCGCGATCATCTGCAGCTCGGTTCCCCGCGCGCCTCGGGTGAAGGTCAGGACCGCGTAGCCCGAGACGAAGCCGAGACCCCACGCGAGGAAGCCGACCTCGTAGTCGGTCTTGACGATGACGAGCCCCCAGACGATTCCGCCGACGATCGCAGCGGCGAGCGCGCCGCCGATCGCGGGCCAGAGCGACGCGCTCGAGAACCCCGGCGCCGAGACGGCCTCGTCCTGGACGAGCAGCGGTTGGAGCCGCTGCTCCTCGACGGGCGGGGGATCGTGCTGCTGCGCGCTGTAGGGCTGGAACTGCGACATCGCCGAAGGACCGTAGGAGCGCCCACGGCCCGCGACATCCGTCAGAAGGGTGATTCGGAGGAGGTTTCGGCCTAGGAGTCTTCGGCCGGGTCGAGCTCGAGCGCGCAAGAGTTGATGCAGTAGCGCAGCCCGGTCGGGTGGGGCCCGTCCGGGAAGACGTGGCCGAGATGGCCCCCACACGCGGCACAGTGCACCTCGGTGCGCGGCATCAGGAGCCCCCAGTCGCGCTCCGTCTCGACGGCCTCGGCGCTCGTCGGCTCCCAGAAACTCGGCCACCCGGTGCCCGACTCGTACTTCGTCTCGGACGAGAAGAGCTCGGTCCCGCAGCCCGCGCACCGATACGTGCCCGGCTCCTTGGCCGCGTAGTACTTGCCGGTGAAGGCTCGCTCCGTCGCCTTCTCGCGCAGAACGCTGTACTGCTCGGGCGTCAGCTCCGCCTTCCACTCCTGCTCGGTCTTCTCGACCTTCTTCGCCACGTCTTTCACGTTACCTGCACGGGTATGCTCCGGGTGCCCGGTATCCCCAACGGAACTGGAGCCGTGTTCGAGACAGCATGTGTCGTCGGCGCTGGACGCGTCGGCAAGGCGGTGGCCGCGCGCCTCGGCGAGCGGATCCCGACCCGCGTCGCGGGCCGCGACGTGGAGTGCGGCGACGCGGAACTCGTGCTCCTCTGCGTGCCGGACCGAACCATCGCGGACGTCGCCGCGGCCGTGCCTCCGGGGCCCTGGATAGCGCACACGAGCGGCGTGCAACGGCTTGGCGCGCTCGCGCCGCACCAGCGCCGCTTCAGCCTTCATCCGCTCCAGACGTTCACGCTCGACCGCGGGCCCCAGCAGCTCGACGGCGCCTGGGCGGCGATCTCCGGCGAGGGCCCGGAGGCGATCGCGGCGGCGGAGAAGCTCGCCGGCCTCCTGGGCCTGCAGAGCTTCGTGCTCGACGACGCGGCACGGCCCCTCTACCACGCTGCGGCCACGTTCGCCTCCCCGTTCCTCGTCACGGTGCACGACGTCGCCGCCGAGCTGATGCAGGCCGCCGGCGCGCCTCCCGAGGCGCTCGTGCCCCTGATGCTCCGCACGATCGAAAACGGCTTCCAGCACACGGGCCCGTTCGTCCGCGAGGACTGGGAGACCGTCGAGCGCCATGCCGAGACGATCGGCGCGCGCCGGCCTCAGCTCCTGCCCCTCTACCGCGCGCTTGCAGAGACCGAGGCGGCGCTACTGGGGGCGAGTCCGCGGTGAAGATCCTGCGCACCGTCCCGGAGGCCCGCAGCGCACTTTCCCCCGAGGGCGTGGGCCTCGTCCCCACGATGGGCGCGCTGCACGCGGGCCACGTGGCGCTCTTCGAGACCGCCCGGCGGGAAAGCGACGTCGTCGTCGCCTCGATCTTCGTCAACCCCGCCCAGTTCGGGGAAGAGGAGGACTTCGAGCGCTACCCGCGCGGCGAGGAGGTCGACGCCGCGCTCGCGGAGGCCGCGGGGGTCGACTATCTGTTCGTCCCGTCCGTCGAGGAGATGTACCCGGAGGACTTCGGGACCTGGGTGGAGATCGAAGGCCTCTCGGACGAGCTGGAAGGGAGCGCCCGTCCCGGGCACTTCCGCGGAGTGGCGACGGTCTGCCTCAAGCTCTTCAACATCGTCCGGCCGGACCGGGCCTACTTCGGCCAGAAGGACGCGCAGCAGGCTGCGGTCCTGGAACGCCTGGTCTCCGATCTGAACCTGGAGCTCGAGATTCGCGTCGTCCCGACGGTTCGCGACGCCGACGGGCTCGCAGTCAGCTCTCGCAACGCCTACCTCTCCTCGGAGGAACGGGAGGCGGCCCTCGCGCTCCCGCGCGCGCTCGTGGCGGGGGCAGAAGCGTTTCGCCGTGGCGACGATGCCGTCGCGACCGCCCGCACGGTCCTCGCCGAGGAGCCTGGCCTGGAGCCCGAGTACGTCGAGGTCGCCCGGCTCGACGGACGCGTCTACCTGCTCGCCGCGGCGCATGCGGGCCGCACCCGCCTCATCGACAACGTCGTTCTCGAAGGAGATCTGTCATGACGAGCCGTCCACGCACCGACGGGAAGCTCCCCCTCACCGAGCTCTCCGACATGAAGCGCCGCCGCGAGCCGATCGCGATGGTGACCGCCTACGACTACCCCGGCGGGCGCATCGCCGACGCGGCCGGGATCGACGTCGTGCTCGTCGGCGACTCGGCTGCGATGACCGTGCTCGGCAACGACTCCACGGTTCCGGCCACTATGGAAGAGATGGTCATGCTCACGCGGGCGGCGGCCCGCGGCGCGCGGCGACCGCTCGTAATCGCAGACATGCCGTTCGGCTCCTTTCAGGTCTCCGACGAGGAGGCGGTCAGGAACGCGATCCGGTTCCTGAAGGAAGCGGAGGCGGACGCCGTCAAGATCGAGGGCGCCGGCCCCTCGCTCTCACGCGTCCTCGCGCTCGTCGGAGCTGGCATCCCGGTCATGGGCCACATCGGCCTGACACCGCAGTCGGCGACGATGCTCGGGGGCTTCAAGGCGCAGGGCCGCACCGCCGAGAAGGCGCATCAGCTCCTGCAGGACGCCCGGGCGCTCGAAGCCGCCGGCTGCTTTGCGATCGTCCTCGAGGCCGTGCCGGCCGAAGTGGCGACCCGCATCAGCGAGGCGCTCGCGGTCCCCACGATCGGGATCGGCTCCGGGCGCGGCTGCGACGGACAGGTGCTCGTGTTCCACGACCTTCTCGGTCTCTACGAGGGTAAGCCGCCGCGGTTCGTGAAGCGGTACGCCGACCTCGCCGCCGAGACGAGAGCCGCCCTGGAGCGCTATGCGGCCGAAGTTCGTTCGGGCGCGTTCCCCGGTGACGAGCACACGTACTCGATCCCGGAGGACGAGCTGGCCGCCTTCGAGGCGGCGCTCAGCGGCTCGCGAGCGGAATCAGGAACGGAAACGTGATCACGAGCAGGCTCAGCGCCACCAGCCCGACGGCGACGAGCGCTCGCACGACCGTCCAGCGCTCCACGACCGAGATCCCGTAGACGAGCAGTCCGACGGCCCAGAGCGCGAGCGCGCCGAGAATCGCATCGAAGACGACATTGCCCGGCCCATGATCGTTTCCGCCCGTACGAAAGAGAGCGGACCCGTACACGGCGATCCGCACCGGCCAGACGAAGACGAGCCCGATGACGAGCGGGGCAGCGGCGAACGCGAGAATGTGCCGCGCGCGCAGGTAGCTCCCCTTGCTCCCGGCGCCGCGTAGGCCCACATAGAGGGCCGCCCCGCCGATCCAGTAGGTCGCCACGCCGTAGAGCGCACCCGTCACGAAGACGAGGACGGCCACGACGGCCATGCTGTCGTCCACGAGCGACTCGTCCAGAAGCCGGCCTGTCGACGGTGCGACGAGCACGCCGGCCATCCCGGCGAGGAGGACGAGCGCGAGGATCGGTTCCGCGCGCGCTTCGATGTCCTGCGGGGTCTCGCTTCGCAGAGCCGCGAACACCGAGCGTGGCGCCTGGAAGATCGCGAGGGTACGAAGCCACCACTCGCGGTCGAGCGCCGCCTGCGAGGGCGACTGCTCCCCGGCCTCCACTACGCGGCGGCGGCCGCGCTCGGCAGGAGCTCGCGCAGGAAGCGGCCCGTGTAGCTCTCCTCCACGTCGGCCACGTGCTCCGGAGTCCCCGTCGCGATCACCTCGCCCCCCGCCTCGCCGCCCTCGGGGCCCAGGTCGACGATCCAGTCGGCCTGCTTGATCACATCCAGGTTGTGCTCGATGACGAGGACGGTGTTTCCGGCGTCGACGAGCCTCTGGAGGACGTCGAGGAGCTTCTCGATGTCGGCGAAATGGAGGCCCGTCGTGGGCTCGTCGAGGATGTACAGCGTGCGCCCCGTCGCGACCTTCGAGAGCTCCTTCGCCAGCTTGACCCGCTGCGCCTCGCCTCCGGAGAGCGTCGTCGCCGGTTGCCCCAGCTTGATGTAGTCGAGGCCCACGTCGTGGAGCGTCTGCAAGCGCCGCCGGATCTTCGGGATCTTGGCGAAGAACTTCAGCGCCTCCTCGACGGACATCTCCAGCACCTCGGCGATCGACTTCCCTTTGAAGCGCACCTCGAGCGTCTCGCGGTTGTAGCGCTTGCCGCCGCACGTCTCGCACGGGACGTAGACGTCCGGGAGGAAGTGCATCTCGATCTTGATCGTCCCGTCACCCTTGCAGGTCTCGCAGCGGCCGCCGCGGACGTTGAACGAAAAGCGCCCCTGCTTGTAGCCGCGCACCTTGGCGTCTGGAGTCTGAGCATAGAGCTCGCGGATCGGAGTGAAGAGGTCGGTGTACGTCGCGGGGTTCGACCTCGGCGTGCGCCCGATCGGCGACTGGTCGATGTCGATGACCTTGTCGAAGCACTCGATCCCCTCGCATCCGAGGTGCTCGCCGGGCTTCACGCGCATCCGGTGGAGCCGGTTGGCGAGCGCCTTGTAGACGATCTCGTTCACGAGGGTGGACTTCCCCGACCCGGACACGCCGGTGACGCAGACGAACTTCCCGACCGGGAACTCGACGTCGATGTTCTTGAGGTTGTGTTGGCTGGCCCCCCGCACCCAGAAGGAGCCGAGATCCTCCGTACGCCGGTCTGGCACGTCGATCGAGCGCTGTCCCGAGAGGAACTGCCCCGTGACCGAGCCCTTGTGCTTCTCGACCTCGTCCGCCGGGCCCTCGGCGACGACGTGACCGCCGTGCTCACCCGCTCCCGGCCCCATGTCGACCAGCCAGTCGGCCGATCGCATCATCTGCTCGTCGTGCTCGACGACGAGGACGGTGTTGCCGAGGCTCTGCAGCCGCTCGAGTGTCCCGATCAGCTTGGCGTTGTCGCGCTGGTGGAGGCCGATCGACGGCTCGTCGAGGATGTACAACACGCCGACGAGCTGCGAGCCGATCTGCGTCGCGAGCCTGAGGCGCTGCGCCTCGCCGCCTGAGAGCGTCGCCGCGGCCCGGTCGAGCTGCAGGTAGCCGACGCCGACGTCCGAAAGAAACGTGAGCCGCTCGCGGATCTCCTTGATGATGCGGTTCCCGATCAGCTGCTCCGTCTCCGAGAGTTCGAGGTCGTCCAGGAACTCGATCGCGCGCGTGACGGACATCTGCGTGAACTCGTGGATGTTGTTGCCGCCGACCGTGACGGCGAGCACCTCGGGCTTCAGGCGCGCGCCTTTGCAGACCGGGCAGGGCCGGAAGCTCATGTACTCCTCGATCCGCTCGCGCTGGCCGGCCGAATCCGTCTCCTTGTAGCGCCGCTCGAGGCTGGTCACGATCCCTTCGAAGGCCAGCATGTATGCGCGCCGGCGCCCCATCCGGTTCCGGTACGTGACGTAGACCTTGTCGCCGTTCGTCCCGTAGAGGAAGAGGTCCTGCTGCTCCTCGGTGAGCTCGCGCCAGGGCCCGTCGACGTCGATCTCGTAGCGGTCGGCGATCGCCTGCACGACGGACTCGTAGTAGGTCGAGTTCCCCACGGACCACGGGACGAGCGCGCCTTCGGCGATCGAGAGCTCCGGGTCGGGGACGAGCAGGTCCGGGTCGATCTCCTGCTGCGCACCGAGGCCCGTGCAGCGCGGGCACGCTCCGTGCGGCGAGTTGAAGCTGAAGATGCGGGGCTGCAGCTCGGGGAGTCCGACGCCGTGTTCCGGGCAGGCGAAGCGCTCGGAGAACGTGAGCTCCTCCCCGTCGACGACGTCCACGCTCACGAGGCCTTCCGCGAGCGCGAGCGCGGTCTCGATCGAGTCGGTCAGCCGGTGACGGAGATCGGCCTTCATCGAGAGGCGGTCGACGACCACCTCGATCGAGTGCTTGAACTTCTTGTCGAGCTCAATCTCCTCCTCGAGCAGGCGCTCCTCGCCGTCCACCTTCACACGCGTGAAGCCTTCGCCGCGCAGGTGCTCGAGAAGATCCTTGTACTCGCCCTTGCGGTCGCGGACAACGGGCGCGTTCACCGTGAACTTCGTGCCCTCGGGAAGGCGCAGCACCTGGTCGACGATGGACTCGATGCTCTGCCCTGCGATCGGCCGGCCGCAGATCGGGCAGTGCGGTCGCCCGACGCGCGCGTAGAGGAGACGCAGGTAGTCGTAGATCTCCGTCACGGTCCCCACCGTCGAGCGCGGGTTCCGCGAGGTCGTCTTCTGGTCGATGGAGATGGCCGGCGACAGCCCGTCGATGGAGTCGACATCGGGCTTCTCCATCATCTGCAGGAACTGGCGCGCGTAGGCCGAGAGGGACTCGACGTAGCGCCTCTGGCCTTCGGCGTAGATCGTGTCGAACGCGAGCGAGGACTTCCCGGAGCCGGAGAGCCCCGTGACGCAGATCAGCGCGTTTCGAGGCAGGCTGACCGTGACGTCCTTGAGATTGTGCTCACGGGCGCCGTGGACGACGAGCTGATCTTTCGCGGCCATCGATCTCAGTGTAGCCCTGGCCCTCGGACGAACACATGTTCGCTTTCGGGCGGCCGGAAGGCGGCTAGCGCCACTGCAGGCGCGCGACCGAGACCGGGATCCGCACCGCGGGACGGCCGGTCTCCGCGGGGAAGACCGTAATCGCGTCCTGGGTGGCGAGCGCGGCCAGGCGCTCGTCCCTCGACCACGCGATCGAGCGGGCGAGCTCGTTGCTCCCCGGGAGCGGTCGCACCCCGGGTTTCGACTCCGTCTGAAAAGGCGTCAGCGTCCCGTCGATCCGGACGACCACGTAGCGGCCGCCCGGGCTCGCGTCGAGCGCACCCATCCGCGCACCGACGGAGTTGAAGAGGGGATCGGAGCTCCTGCCTCTCACGATCTCGAGCGACGTGGCGCCGTCCGGCCCGGCAACGACCGCGTAGTCGCGGACGGTGAGCCAGGCGACCTCGCGCACATCCCGTGGCGACCCCGCGATCGGCCGGTCACAGCGCGCGACGTCGTGCAGCCCCCGGAAGACGACCCTCTGCGCCGTCTCGGGGCACCGCCCGGCCCACTCGCGGAGCCTGCCGTGTCTGACAAAGGTGAGGATGCCGTTCGGCCTGAAGGCGGGCGATGTGCCCTCGAACCCGAAGCTCCAGCCTCCCGAGGTGACCTCGACCGTGTCGGCGTTCACCTGCCGGGCCGCGATGCCGGTATCCGCGTCGCTGGGCTGGCGCGTCCAGAACCCGCAGTCGGACCCTGGCGGCTCGCTGTCGGTCGTCCAGGCGAGCGTCGGGAGGCTGAGGATGAAGCGGCGGCACGACACGTCGGTGACGTACAGCGCCCCGCGTGCGCCCAGCTTCTTCAGCTCCGTCACGAGCGCCAGGCGGCCCGGGATGGCGGGCGGGCCTGCGGGCGCCCGGGATCCACTCTCGATGCTCTTGGTCGAGGCGGCCGGGGCGGCCGAAGTCCCCTCGAACTGGAACGCGTCGCGCGCAGCGAAGAGCCCGATGAGGAACAAGGTGCCGATCAGAAGCCAGGTCAGGAGCGGGCGCATCCCGCCCTGAGCGTAGCGCTAGCCCGCGAGCCGGCAGACCCGACGCGGGTCGGGCACGTACGGAACCTCGAGGTCGCCCGCGATCAGCGTGCCGTAGCCGAGGAGACGACCGGCGAGGCTCTGCTCGACCTCGACCGGGCCCACCCGGGCGAAGCGCACGGCGGCGGCATGGCGCTGTGCGATCCCATAGACCACGAGGAGCTTTTCGGTCGTGACGACCAGCGACGTGCGGTCCCAGCGCCACACCGCGCCGAGCGCGAGCACGGCCCCCGACCCGAGCATCAGGGCGCCCAGGGCTCCCAGCCAGGCCGGCGAGAGGCCCACCAGCACGCCGCCGCCGAGAGCGAGCACCACGGCGCGCGTCAGCGGGCGCACGAGCGCGGCCGTGTGGGGCCGGGCTTCGAAGCGCACCTCTTCACCGGGATCCAGGTATCCCCGCACGCGCAGGAGTTCTCCGCGCAGGCGTGGAAGTCCTGGTTCGTTCGCGCACTATTCTGGGGAGCAGAAGCTCATGCAGGACACCGCCCGCAAGGCCCTCGTCGGATCCCTCATCGTGGTCGCCGTCGTCGCGTGCGCGCTGGCGCTCTGGAAGCTCCGCCTCGTACTGGCGCTTCTCTTCCTCGCATTCATCATCTCGGCCGCGATGCGCCCGAGCGTCGAGTGGCTCGCCCAGCGGCGGATTCCCCGCGGAGTCGGGATCCTCGCCCACTACGCCGTGCTCGCCGGAGTGTTCGCGGTGCTCCTCTGGGCGATCGTCCCCCGCGCCATCGACCAGGTCGACAACGCGCTCGGGGGCATCCCGACCTCGAGCTCGGAGCTCGAGCGGCAGACCAACCAGTCGACGGGCTTCCGGCACGAGATCCTCCTGCGTGTCCAGGACGCCCTCGACGAGCTCCCGTCGGGTGCCGACCTGCTCGACTCCTCCCTCTCGCTCACGTTCACGGCCTTCGAGGTACTGGTCGGGGTGTTCTTCACTCTCGCCTGCGGCGCCTACTGGATCTTCGAGCGCGACCGCGCGGAGCTTCTGGTCATGTCGGTCTTGCCGAGATCGAAGCGCCGGGTCGTGCGCGACACGTGGAACCTGATCGACGCGAAGCTCGGCGCCTACGTACGGGGTCTCCTCATCCTCGTCACGTTCGTCGCCTCGGCGCTCTCGTTCCTCTTCTATCTGATCGGCGTGCCGTTTTGGCTCCTCATCGGGATCTTTGCGGGCTTCGTGGAGATCGTCCCCGTGATCGGCCCGATTGCCGCAGGGGCCGTCGCCGTCGGCGTGGGCCTGACGCAGTCGTGGCAGGTCGCGCTCGGCGCCGGGCTCGCCGTCCTCGGCGTGCGCCTGTTCGAGGACTACTTCGTCATTCCGCGAGTGCTCGGGCACGCAGTCGGCCTGACGCCGCTCACGGTGCTCATCTCGGTGACCGCGATGGGGATCCTCTTCGGAGGCTTCGCGGTCCTGCTCGCCATCCCGTTCGCGGCCGTGCTCGCCACGCTCGTGGATGTTGTGGTTCGGCATCGCAACCCTGCCGAGGAGGAAACGCCGGCGGTTCTGTTCGCCGCAAAGGAAGGCGAGCCCTAAGGCACAGGGTGGCACGACGGCGAGCGCGGCTTGCCGCCGCGAGCCTCGCCTCAGGCGTACGCGTCACGCTTTGCGCCAGCGCCCGAAGACGAGGCCGCCGAGCGTGAAGCCGAGCCCGAACGTGCCGACGGCGAAACCGCCGACGGCCAGCGACTTGCGCCACGGCGAGAGACGCTGCCAGCGCCCGATCGCCTCCTGCTCCTCGGCGGAGAGCGGCTCTCCGCGGCGCTTCTTCCGTCCCGCTGCGCCCGCGCGGAGCCCGAGGTAGATGTCGTCGAAGATCTCGGCGGATTCGTCGGCCATGACCAAACTATAGTGTCCCCGCCCGATGGCGCCTTTACGCGTCCTGCAGGTGTCCGATCTCCATGCGGGCACGCGAGAGGAGCCCGAAGTGGAGAACGATCTGCGGGCACTGGTCGGCCGACTCGACCCTGAGCTTGTCGTCGCGAGCGGCGATCTCACACACCGGAACGAGTCCGCCCAGCACGAACGGGCCGCCTCGCTGCTCCGTTCGCTGGACCGCCCCCTGCTCGTCATTCCGGGCAACCACGACATCCCCCGGTGGCCGCCCTGGCGCATGACGCGCACGTTCGATGAGTTCCTGCGCGCCTGGCCCGAGACGGAGCCGACGTACCGCTCGGAGCGCCTGATCGTCTGCGGGCTCAACTCGGTCAGACCCTGGAAGCAGCAGGGCGGTGCCCTGCGGTCGGCCCAGCTCGACCGCGTCGCGGAGACCTTCGCCGGCGCTCCGGCCGGCGCGTTCAAGATGGTCGCCCTCCACCATCATCTGCTCGGAGCGCCCTGGCGCACGGTGAAGCGCACGATCGCCAACCGCGCGAGCGTCCTGGGCGCGCTCGTGGACGCGGGCGCCGAGCTCATCGTCTCCGGCCACGTTCATCAGAGCGCGGTGTCGGAGCGGCGCGAGTTCGAGGTGGCCGAGGGCGGCGTCCACGGGACGACCGTCGTCACCGCGCCGGGCCTCGGCCAACCACGGCCGAAACGCCGCGGTGAAGCCCGTGGCCTGCACTTCTTCGAGGTCGAGGACGACTGCCTGACGGTCGTCACCTACGCCTGGATCGGAGACGACTGGTGCCGGATCGCGGAGCGGCGGTTCCCCCGTGGAACGGGTGCGCTCAGCTGAACGCTTCGACCGCGCACGGGGCGGGTACATCGACTCCCGATGGCAGGCACCCTGCGGACGACCCTCGCGGTCGCGGCGCTCTCGTGCGCGGCGCTCGCGGCAGGCTGCGGCAGCTCCGAGCCGGACAGCTACAGCCCCGAGGTCCAGGACAACTTCGTGACGTCGTGCGTCGACTCGGCGACGAGCTCGACCTCGGGCGGCGCGATCCAGAGCGAGAGCCAGGCGCAGCGAATCTGCGGCTGCATGTACGACGAGCTCCAGGCGAACGTCCCGTTCGAAGAGTTCAAGCAGGCAGACGACGCGCTTCGAAACGGGGAACAGCTCTCGGGCGACGTGGCGACCGCGATTCAGAACGCCGCCCAGGCCTGCACCTAAGCTAAGGCGTGTTTGACGGAACGCTCGGCTGTGTCGAGCGAGATTCCGCCAGCTCCTCCTATGCGGGCGAGCCCTGGCGGGCGAACCGTGGTAGCTCGCTGTTGAGCTGCTTCACGGTGGGGAGAAGCGCGAGCGCCGGCAACAGCGGCAGCCAGAACGTGAAGAACCGATAGACGAGCGCGGCGAGGAGCGCCGGGGCGAGCGGCACGCCGACCGCATGCAGGCTGAACGCGAGCGCCGCCTCGATCCCACCGGATCCTCCGCCGGGTAGAGGAAGCGCCGTCGCGACGTACCCGGTCGCGAAGGCGAGCACGAGCGCCGCAAGGACGACCGAGGACTGCGTGAAGGCCCTGAGGGCGGCGTAGAGCGTCAGGAGATGCCCGAACCAGTAGACGGCAAAGCCGAGCACGGCCGATGGATGCGCCCGCGGGTTGAGGACGAGGTGCCGGACGACCACGACGCCCCCGATCGCATCGGCGAGCCCCTTGCGGAGTTTCGCCCAGGCCGTCGACGTCAGCCCCTCCCCCTCCTCGACGTCCGCGCGGCTCAGCCGCTTTGCCCGCTTCGGCGAGCTGACCAGCGCTGCGAGGACCACGCAGACCGGCACGACGATCAGCCATGCGAGCGTCATGGAAAGCGGAGCGCCCGAGCCGCGCCCGGCGAGCTCGAGCATGGCCGCGACGCACGCAAACGCGCCGAGCAGCCCCCACTCCAGCGTGTTGAAGCCGAGCACGCGCCGCGCGGAGTCGTGCGTGCTCGCGCCGGCGCGGCGAAGCGCCCAGAAGTCGACGGCGAGACCACCCGCCGCCGAGCCGAGCACATTGGCCCCGAAGCCGATGCCGACGATGCGGGCGACGGTCCACAGAGGCAAGCTCGGTCCGCCGTGCATCCTCGCGACCTCGCGATAGCCGGCGATGTAGCCGGCATAGGCGCAGACGAGCCCGGCGAGGCAGATCGGGAACCACTTGCGGTCCGCCTCCTCGAGGGCGTTGAGGATCTCGTCGAAGTCCGCCACCTTTCCGATGAGGCCGAAGGCGCCGACGAGCAGGATGACCGCGATGGCAATCGTGATGAGCGCCCTCTTGGCGTCGATCCCGAGGACGTTCTCGCGCTCGGCCATGACCCCCGCAGCCTGCCCGTCGAGTCGGCTGCTAAGCCGCCGGCTCTGGCGTCGCAGCCTGGAGCTCGCGGCGGAGCTCCTTGATCTCGTCGCGGAGCTTGGCCGCATACTCGAAGCGCAGCTCCTCGGCCGCGGCGAACATCTCCTCCTCGAGCGTCACGACGAGCTTCTCGATCTCGTCCGGCTGCATGCCCTCGACCTTGCGGCCGCGGCGCCGCCGCCCCGGAACCGTGGGCGACTCGAGCGAGAGGAACTCGGCGATATCGGAGACGCCCTTGACGATCGACTCCGGCGTGATCCCGTGCTCTTCGTTGTAGCGGAGCTGGATGTCGCGGCGGCGGTTCGTCTCCTCGAGCGCGCCCTTGATCGCCTCGGTCATCTTGTCCGCGTACATGACGACCTTCCCGTTCACGTTGCGCGCCGCGCGCCCGATCGTCTGGATGAGCGCGGTCTGGCCGCGGAGAAAGCCCTCCTTGTCCGCGTCGAGAATTGCGACCAGGGACACCTCCGGGAGGTCGAGACCCTCGCGCAGGAGGTTCACGCCCACGAGCACGTCGTACTCGCCGAGCCGCAGCTCGCGGATGATCTGGATCCGCTCGAGCGTGTCGACCTCGGAATGGAGATAGCGGGCTTTCACCGCCGACTCGAGCAGGTAGTCCGTCAGGTCCTCGGCCATCTTCTTCGTCAGCGTGGTAACGAGGACGCGCTCGCCGACCTCCTCTCGGCGCCGGATCTCGTTCAGGAGGTCGTCGATCTGGTTCTTCGTCGTCCGCAGCTCGACCTCGGGGTCGACGATGCCGGTCGGACGGATGATCTGCTCGGCGATGTTGGTCGAGTTGCGCAGCTCGAAGGGTCCCGGGGTCGCCGACACGAACACGAGCTGCGGCACGTTTTCGAGGAACTCGTCGAAGCGGAGCGGCCTGTTGTCGAGCGCCGACGGAAGCCGGAAACCGAAGTCGACCAGCGTCTCTTTGCGCGAGCGGTCGCCTTCGTACATGCCGCCGATCTGCGGGACGGTCTGGTGCGACTCGTCGACCATGACGACGAAGTCGCCGCGGAAGTAATCGAGGAGGGTGTTCGGGGCGGTTCCCGGCGCGCGGCCGTCGAGGATCCGCGAATAGTTCTCGATGCCGTTGCAGTAGCCGAGCTCCTGCAGCATCTCGAGGTCGTACTCGGTCCGCTGCCGGATGCGGTGCGCTTCGAGCAGCTTGTTCTGCGACTCGAAGAGCTTCACCTGCTCTTCGAGCTCGTGACGGATCTCACCGACCGAGCGCTCGATCGTGTCCTTCGAGGTCACGTACTGCGTGGCCGGGAAGATCGCCAGGTGCTCGAGGCGCGCGTAGATCTCTCCCGAGAGCGGGTCGAAGTGCGTGATCTGCTCCACCTCGTCGCCGAAGAGGGAGATGCGATATGCCGACTCCATGTGGGCCGGCTGCACCTCGACGACGTCGCCGCGCACGCGAAAGCGGCCGCGGCCGAGAAACGAGTCGTTGCGGGAGTATTGGATGTCGACGAGCTTGCGAAGCATGACGTCGCGGTCGGTCTCCATCCCGACGCCGAGGACGACCGTCTTGTCCTCGTACTCGATCGGCGACCCGATGCCGTAGATGCAGGACACGGAGGCGACGATGACAACGTCCTTGCGCGCGAGCAGCGCCGCGGTGGCCGCGTGGCGCAGACGGTCGATGTCGTCGTTGATGGACGCGTCCTTCTCGATGTAGAGGTCGGCCTGGGGCACGTAGGCCTCGGGCTGGTAGTAGTCGTAGTAGGAGACGAAGTACTCGACCGCGTTTCCGGGCAGGAACTCCCGGAACTCGTTGCAGAGCTGGGCCGCCAGCGTCTTGTTGTGGGCGATCACGAGCGTCGGCTTCTGCACCTGCTCGATGATCCAGGCCATCGTCGCCGTCTTCCCGGTGCCGGTCGCGCCGAGAAGCGTCTGATACCGGTCGCCCGCGAGCACACTGCGTGAGAGCGACTGGATCGCGTGCGGCTGGTCGCCCGTCGGCCTGTACGCCTCGGAAACCTTGAACTGCGCCATCGAGCCCATCGTAGCCGGGCGGTGAAGGACTACTGGATCCCGAGCTCGTCCGCGTACGTCTTGGCGTAGACGTCGCGCGCGCGCAGGACCTCGTCGACGTACTGGCGCGTCTCGGGAAAGACGATCCCCTTCCCCTCCGCGACCCATTCGTCCACGTTCGCCTGCCCCGCGTTGTAGGCCGCGAGGGCCAGGCGCACGTTGCCGTACTTGTTCAGGAGGCGGCGCAGGTAGAAGGCCCCGTAGCGCACGTTGATCTCCGGGTCCCAGAGGTCGGAGAGCTCGAACTGGCTCCCGCCGGTGTGCAGCGCGATTCCCTCTGCCGTGTCCGGGAGGAGCTGCATGAGCCCGATCGCTCCCGAGTCCGACTTCGCCTGCGCGTCGAACTTGCTCTCGCGGTAGATGACCGCTGCAAGGAGCGCGGGGTCGAGATCGTAGTTCTTCGCGTGACCCGAGACGATGTGCTCGTAGTCGAGCGGATAGCGCAGGCGCACGTACCAGTCCGGGTCCGACTGGATGTACGCGTATGCGCCTCCCGCCACGGCCAGGAGGACGAAGAGCGACAGCAGGACGCGCGTCATTCGCTTCCGGTCAGTCTGGCGAGCACGTCGGCCACGAAGCCGTCCAGGTCCGCGAGCGAGCCGTCGTTGACGTAGGCGAAGTCGGCTCGCGCCACCTTCTCCTCGTCCGGGATGAGCCGCTCCTGGCGCTCCTGCATCGGCCCGATCTGGCGGGAGATCCGCACGTCGGGCGACGCGGTGATCACAACCACCTTGTCGAACCGCGTTTCGCCCCCGACCTCGTAGAGGAGCGGAACCTCCGTCACGCAGACGGTTGGAGGTTGGGGCAGCTCCCCGAGCCGCTCCCGCCACGCGAGATAGGTCGCGATCACGCGCGGATGGAGCAGGCTCTCGAGCCATGTGAGCTCCTTCCGATCGCCGAAGACGACCTCGGCGACCCGTGCGCGGTCGACTCCTCCGTCGTCGTCGAAGAGCGCCTGGCCCCAACGCTCGCGGACAGCGGCGTGGACGTCAGGATTCGAGCGCAGGAGCTCGTGGACGATTTCGTCGCTCGAGATCGTTGCCGCGCCGTGGCGCGCGAACGCCTTCAGCGCCTCGGACTTCCCTGCTCCGATCCCTCCCGTGACGGCAACCGCCACGGGCTTCCGATCAGGACTCGTCGCCGGCCTGCTCTTCGGGCTCGAGCTCAGGAGCGGCTTCGGCCTCCGGCGCCTCGGCCTCGGCGCTTGCCTCCCGCTCAGCGCCGGCCTCGGGCTCCAGACCCGCTTCGGGCTCCACGCCGGCGTCGAGCGCTGGCGCCTCCTCGGCGTCCTCCAAGAAGACCTCCTCGGAAAGGCCGAGAGCGGGCGCCTCGCCCTGGTCGCCGTCGACGCGCTTCAGTGAAAGCGAGAGCCGACGGCGCTCCGCGTCCATCTCGATGATCCGGGCCTTGACGGCTTCGCCCTGAGTGACGACCTCGCGCGGGTTCTCGACGTGGTGGTCGGCGAGCTCCGAGATGTGGACGAGCCCCTCCACGCCGGGCACGACCTCGATGAACGCACCGAAGGTGACCACCTTGGTGACGCGCCCCTCGACGACGTCGCCCTGGTCGTAGGTGTCGATCACCTGCTGCCACGGATCGGACTGCGTCTGCTTGAGGCCCAGGGAGATGCGCTGGCGCTCGCGATCGATGTCGAGCACCTTGACCTCCACCTCCTGCCCGATCTCGAGGAGCTCGGACGGGTGGTTGACGTGGCTCCACGAGAGCTCCGAGATGTGAATGAGGCCGTCGATCCCCTCGAGGTCGACGAACGCGCCGAAGTCGACGATGTTGGAGATCGTGCCGGTGACGACGTCGCCCGGCGAGAGCCGGTCGAGGATCGCCTGTCGCATCTCCTTGCGCTCCTCCTCCAACACCGCGCGGCGCGAGAGGACGACGTTGTTGCGGCTGCGGTTGAGCTCGATCACCTTGCAGCGAAGCGTCTGGCCCATGAACTCGTCGAGGTCCTGCACGCGGCGGATGTCGACGAGGGACGCCGGCAGGAATCCGCGCACTCCGAGGTCGAGGATGAGCCCGCCCTTGACGACCTCGATGACGGTGCCTTCGACAGGCTCGCCGCTCTCGGCCGCCTCCTCGATGCGCTTCCACGCCATCTCGAAGCGGGCGCGCTTCTTCGAGAGGATCAGCCGACCCTCGGCATCCTCCTTCGTCATGACGAGCGCGTCGATCTCGTCCCCGATCTGCACCTCGTCGGCAGGGTTCACCGAGCGGCGGATCGAGAGCTCCGAGACAGGGATGACCCCCTCGGACTTGTAGCCGATGTCGATCAAGACCTCGTCCTTGTCCACGCGCACGACTTTCCCGCGCACGACCTCCCCCTCGTTGATGATGGGGAAGGTCGAGTCGTAGTCGGGAATCAGCTCTCCGTCGGGACCACGAGTCCAGACGTCGTCTTCAGACGTAGGGAGATCTGCTTCGGTAACCGTCTCGTTCTGAGCCATTGAAAGCGCGCATTATAGCCGTGACGCCTTGAACCCCAGGGACCTCCTGACTCTCCTCGTCATCGGGGCGGTCGTCGTCATCGGCGGCTTCGCGACGGCCGATGCGATCCGCGGCAAGCCACGCGCCGACCGTCCGGCGACGCCGAGCTCGGCCGTCCAGACCACTCCTTCCCGGCTTCCGGGCCCCCAGCCGCAGCCCGAGGCGCCGAAAGGCTGGCCGCAGGGGGTGCTGCGCGGCACGCTGACCTTCACGGACGCCGACACGTGCGCGGTCCGCGTCATCGGCCTCGCCGGAGGGCGCGAGCGGCCCGTGGCCCATTTCGCCGGGGACTGCTCGCTGTGGACGCCCCTCGTCGGCACGAGGCTCGCCTACGGCCTCGGGGCGAGCTCGCCGGACGGCCTGCATCCGTTCCGACTCGCCGACCTCGGCTTGCCGAATGCCGACCTGGGCGGCTACCGCGCGCTCTTCGGCGTCGTCATCTGGTCGGCGGACGGCCAGCGGGTCGCCTGGTGCGGCCGCGACCGTACGGGCTCCGACCTCGAGATCTTCGGACCCGCTCGCCGGCTCCCGCGCTGTCCCGTTGCGTACACGCGCGACGACGAGATCGCCTACGCCGTGGGCAACAAGGTTCTCGTCGAAAGCGACGTGTACTACCGCGCTTCCGGAGGCGTGACCTATGCGCATTTCGGCCAGGACCGCTCCCTCGTCGTCGTGGTGAATGGGAACCGCATCGAACGGATCGACTCCGACGGGAAGAAGGTCTTCTCCTCCCCCCTGCCCGCGGATCTGGAGGGGCAGACGCCGATCCTGCGGGCGGACAACTGCGGCGTCCTCTTTCGGGGCAAGGAAGGCTCCATTCAGCTCCTCGACCTCGGATGCACGCCCGGCCTCCCGAATCGTTTCTTCCCCGGCTCGGATGCGGCCTGGTCCCCGGACGGCGCCTGGGTGGCGCTCTCCCAAAGCGACGCAATCGCGTTCGAGCGCGTGGTCGGATCGCGTCTCGAAGTGCGCTGGCCGGCCCACGCCGCCCAGCTCGCGTGGCGGCCCGACTAACGGTCCCGCGAACCGTAGGCGCCCTGCGCGGTATCTTCGGAGCGATGAGACGCGCGCCGCTGGTCGCCGCCCTGGTCGCCGCGCTCGCCGCGTCGGCGTGCGGCGGCACCGGGAGCCAAAGCCACCAGCACGACCACGGAACCCTTCCCAGCCTGACCGTCGGCGGCAGCGGGCGGTTCGCCGGGGGCGAGCTCACGCCGCCGAAGCCGGTGCCGGACTTCACGCTCGTAGACCAGTCCGGCAGACGGGTGAGCATGGCGGAGCAGCGCGGAAAGCTCGTCCTCGTCACCTTCCTCTACACGCACTGCCCGGACGTCTGCCCGCTGATCACGGAGAACCTGAACCAGGCTCTTCGGACGCTCGGCCGGAAGCGTGACGACGTCCGCGTGCTCGCGGTCAGCGTCGACCCGAAGGGCGACACGCCCAAGAGCGTCGACGCCTACGCGAAGGCGCACCACCTGCTTCCCGAGTTCCACTACCTCATCGGGACACGACCGGAGCTCACCGAGGTCTGGAAGAAGTACGACGTCGCCGCGGTCGCCAGCGATCCGGAGCTCGTCGACCACACCGCCTACACGATGCTCGTGGACGAATCCGGCAAGGGCCGGGTCATCTACGACTCCCAGGTGAAGGCGAAGGACGTCGTCCACGACGTCGACGCGCTCCTGAGCTCCTGAGCTCCTGAGCTCCTGAGAGGCACGAGGCCGGGCTTCCACCCGGCCTCGCAGGTTCAGCTCTGCTTCTTGCTCGTCTACGGGACTTGCGTGATGCGGTTCTGCGGCCCTGGTCCGACGGGCGAGTTGTGCATGAAGTAGTTCACGAGTGCGTCGAGGTCGATCTCCCCGCCGAGCGGGTCGGTGCCCTCGTTGAAGACGGTGAACCCGTCGCCGCCGCTCGCCAGGAAGTTGTTCATGGCGACGCGGTAGCTCGCGCTCTTGTCGACGGGGACGCCGTTGATCTCGACGGAGTCCGGCACGACGTGAGGCGTCGCGTTCGGCGACCACGAGTATGCGAACCCGTTGGACACCTGCAGAATTCCGTTGGCGCCCGTGAACTGCTGCTCGAGCAGCCGGTAGATCATGTCGCCAGTCATGCTCTTCACCGTCATCACGTTGTTGAACGGTTGGACGTTGAAGAGCTGGTTGTAGGTGACCGGAGCCGGACTGGCGGCGCTGCAGGGCTGGCTGCAGACGAGGTCGGCCCGGATCCCGCCCGGGTTCATGAATGCGACGACCGCGCCGCCGAAGTCGGTCGGCGAGGTCGAGGCCAGCTGCGCATCGGCGATGACGTCTCCGAGCGCCGACTCGCCGGCTGCGTTGTTCGTCTTCGTCATGTCGGCGGACTGCGACCCGACAACGCGGTTGGCGATCGGACCGGAGAGGGCGTCGTACTTGTTGATGATCGCCGACTCCGCCGGATCCTTGGCCACGTCGCGTGTGACGATGACGTTGTGCGCCGTCGCGCTCTCGATGTCCTTCGTCTGGTGGTCGATCCGGAGGTCGATATCCGTGATGAGGCGTCCGAACGAGGACGCGCTCGTGACGAGCTTGTCGTTGATGTGGCAGATGTACGGCTGGTGCGTGTGCGCGGACACGACCACGTCGACATCGGGGCTCAGCCCGTTGACGATCCGGACGATGTCGCCCGTGAAGTTGTCGCACCGGTCGGAGTCCTGATACCCGAGCGGGAACGGAGCGTTCTGCTGGCCGCCCTGGTGGATGAGGATCACGAAGGCGCGAACTCCCTGCTCCGCACGGAGCTTCGCCACGAGGTCGTTGATGACACCGATCTCCGGACGGAATTCGAGCCCCGCAACACCCGCCGGGGTCACGATCAGCGGCGTGCCCTCGAGCGTGAGGCCGATGAAGGCGATCTTCGCGTTGCCGATCTTGCGGACCTGGTACGGCGGGAAGATCGTGCTCTGCGTGCCTTCGTAGAACACGTTCGCGGCGAGGTACTTGAACAGCGCGCCGCCGAAGGGCGTCCCGTCCTGGCAGCCGTCCACGGGATGACAGCCGTCGCCGCCGAGCTGGTTCCCGAACTGCATGCGCAGCAGCTCCACGATCCCTTCGTCGAACTCGTGGTTTCCGACGCCCGTGACGTCGAGCCCGAGCGAGTTCATCGCCTCGATCGTGGGCTCGTCGTGAAAGAGCCCGGAGATCAGCGGGCTCGCGCCGATCAGGTCGCCCGCACCGACGGTGAGCGTGTTCGGATTGGTCGTGCGCAGCGACTTGATCCACGTGGCGAGGTACTCCACGCCGCCGGCATTGACGGTCTGTCCCGGCGCTACGGCGATCCTCCCGGACGACCCCGACGGCGGCACGAGATTGCCGTGGAAGTCGTTGATCGCAAGCAACTGGACGAGTGTGTCCTTGTCCTCGCCGCCCGCTGCGCCGAACGCCGTCGGCACGAGAGCGAGCACGAAGCACAAGGCCGCGCAGAGCGCGAGCAGAGTGCGTTTCATCCGTACCTCTCCCCTCAGTCGGATATGAGGCGATCCTAAGCCCCTGCAAGCGCCGTGAAAAGGCCCCGTGTATGGGAGTGGTTAGGACTTGGCTTCGTTCCAGTCGTCGCCGACACCCACGTCGACGGCGAGCGGCGGATCGAGCGGATACGCGCGGCACATCTCATCGCGCAGGATGTCCTTCACGGCCGAGATCTCGACGTCGGGAGCCTCGACGAGGAGCTCGTCGTGCACCTGGAGGACGAGCCGCGCAGAGCGGCCCTCTTCGCGCAGGCGCTCGTGGATCGCGACCATCGCCTTCTTGATGATGTCGGCCGCCGTTCCCTGCATGACGAAGTTGACGGCGAGCCGCTCGCCCAGGGACCTCGTCTGGCGGTTCGAGGCCTTGAGCTCGGGCACGGGCCGGCGGCGGCCGAACAGGCTCGTCGCGTAGCCCTCCTCGGTGCAGCGCTCGATCGTCCGCTGGATGAAGTCCTGCACGAGCGGGAAGCGCGCCAGATACGTGTCGATGTACTCCTGGGCCTGCTCGCGGGGGATCTCGAGGTTCTCGGAGAGGCCGAACGCCGAGATGCCGTAGATGATCCCGAAGTTGACCATCTTCGCGACGTTGCGCTCGTCCTTGGTCAGCTCTGCGCGCTCCTTGCCGAGCACCTCGGCGGCGGTCGCTGCGTGGATGTCCTCGCCTTGGGCAAAGGCTTCCCGGAGCTTCGGCTCCCCGGAGACGTGGGCGAGGATCCGCAGCTCGACCTGGGAGTAATCGGCCGAGACGAGGCGGTGTCCCGGCTCCGTGACGAAGGCGCTGCGGATCTCGCGGCCCAGCTCGGTCCGGATCGGTATCGCCTGCAGGTTGGGGTTGGTCGTCGAGAGGCGGCCGGTCGAGGCGACCGCCTGGTTGAAGGTCGTGTGCAGGCGCCCGTCCTCCGAGGAAATGAGCTCCGGGAGCGGCCCGAGATAGGTGTTCAGCAGCTTCGAGTACTCGCGCCACTCCTCGATGACGGCGACGATCTCGTGGTCGCCGCGGATGGAGCGCAGGACCCGTGAGTCCGTCGAGTAGCCCGTCTTCCCCTTGCGCCCGGCGGTGAGGCCCAGGACCTCGAAGAGGATCCGCGCGACCTGCTGCGTCGAGCCGAGCATGAACTCCTCGCCTGCGAGCTCGTGCGCGCGGGTCTCCAGCTCCTCGATCCGGTCCGCGAGCCGCGCGGTGATCTCTCCCATCCGGTACGTGTCGATCTTCACGCCCGCGTCCTCCATGGCGCCGAGCACCTCGATGAGCGGCAGCTCGATCTCGCGGTAGAGCGGATCGAGCCCGCGCTCGGACACGCGCTGCCGCATCGGGCCTGCGAGCCGGAGCGACGCGGCGGCGTGGCGGACGAGCGCGGCCGTGTCCTCCTCTGCGGTGGGCTCCGGCTGCAGCTCGATGCCGTACTCGGCCGCCAGGTCGTCGAGAGCGTAGGTCGCTCGGCCCGGCTCGATCAAATACGCCATGAGCAGCGTGTCGTCCACGACGTGGAGGCGGATCGGCTTGGCGTCGTGTGCGACGAGTGCCGCGTCCCATAGGCGGGCGGCGGAGTCGTCGGTCCAGTCGCCGACGACGACTTCCTCCTGCGCCAGCGCGAACCTTCCCCCTTCGATCGCGAGCGCGGCCTCGCCCTCGGGCTTCGGCAGCTCGCCCTCGCGCCACGGGATCTCGACGCCCTCGAGCTTCATCGGCGCGGCCGGAAGCGCCTCGTCGATCACGTCCACCCGCTGGAGCAGGTTCCGAAACTCGTACTGCCGGAACATCTCCTTCAGGCGGGAGCGGTCGGGCGGCGAGAGGACGAGCTCGGCCGGATCGCACTCCAGCGGGAGGTCGCGGCGCATCGTGGCGAGCACCTTCGAGGCGCGAGCCTGGTCCGCGTGCTCGCGGAGAGCGCGGCCGCGGGCGGGCGACAGCTCGTCGACGTGCTCGAGGACGCCCTCGAGAGACCCGTACTGAGCGACGAGCTGACCGGCGGTCTTGTCCCCGATCCCCGGGACGCCGGGGATGTTGTCGGAGCTGTCCCCCTTCAGCCCGATGAAGTCGGGCACCTGATCGGGCGTCACGCCGTAGCGCGCGAAGACCCGGTCAGGCGTGTACACGTGCACGTCGGCGACTCCGCGCGGAGTCATCATCAGCGCAACGTTGTCGGTGACGAGTTGGAACGCGTCGCGGTCGGTGGAAACGACCGTCGTCTTGATCCCGGCCTCGTCCGCGCGCGCGACGAGCGTGGCGATGACGTCGTCGGCCTCCCAGCCTTCGAACTCGAGGTTCGAGTAGCCGAAGGCCTCCACGATCGGCCTGAAGTGCGGGAACTGCTCGGCCAGGAGGTCGGGCATCGGCCGGCGGTCGACCTTGTACTCCGGGTCGAGCTCCTTGCGATGGGTAGCACGCGTGTCCCAGGCGACCGCGACGCCCTTCGGCCGGTAGTCGGCCAGGAGCTTGAAGAGCATGTTCGTGAAGCCGAGCAGAGCGTTCGTCGGGAAGCCTTCGCTCGTGGCGAGCTCCTCGGGCAGGGCGAAGTACGCGCGGTAGGCGAGGTTGTTGCCGTCGACGAGGAAGAGCTCGGAGTCGCGCGCGGGGCCGTCGTCCAGCTGCAGCTCGGCGCCCGTCAGGGTTTTCGGTGACACACCCCGAGTCTACGGCTCGGGCCCTCTGCGGAGCCTAGGTTTCGCCGAGATAGGTCTTGCGAACCTGCTCGTTGTCGCGCAGCTTCTTCGCATCGTCCGCGAGCGCGACGTGGCCGGTCTCGAGGACATAGCCGCGGTCGGCCGTGTCGAGCGCCATGAGCGCGTTCTGCTCGACCAGAAGGATCGGCGTTCCCTGCTCGTTGATCTCGCGGATGATCTCGAAGATCTTCTCGACGAAGATCGGCGCGAGGCCCATCGAGGGCTCGTCGAGGAGGAGGAGCTTCGGGCGGGCCATGAGTGCGCGCCCCATTGCCAGCATCTGCTGCTCGCCGCCGGACATCGTCCCCGCCTTCTGCTGAGCCCGTTCCTTAAGCCGCGGGAAGAGCGAGTAGACGCGGTCCAGGTCCTCCTGGACCTCAGGGCCCCTGGGGCGTTGGTAGGCGCCCATCTCGAGGTTCTCGAGCACGCTCATCCGGGGGAAGATGCGGCGTCCCTCCGGCGATTGCGAGATGCCCATCTGGACGATCACGTGCGGCGCCGTGTGCGTGATGTCCGTGCCCTGGAAAGTGATCGTGCCCTCGCGCGGATTGTTGAGCCCGTTGATCGACCGCAGGGTGGTCGACTTCCCGGCCCCGTTTGCGCCGATCAGCGTGACGATCTCGCCCTTTCGCACCTCGAGGGAGATCCCCTTCAGCGCCTCGATCGTCCCGTAGTAGGTGTGGATGCCTTCGACCTTGAGGATCGTGTCGCCGGACACAGCGGTCGGCGCCGGTTTCGCATCTCCGTTCGACCGTCCGGGAAGCCTCATGAGGTGGCCGCCGTTCCGAGGTAGGCCTCGATCACGCGCTCGTCGTGCTGGATGTCCTTCGGCTCGCCCTCCGCGATCTTCTCGCCGTAGTCGAGGACGGTGACACGGTCGGAGATACCCATGACGACGCGCATGTCGTGCTCGATGAGCAGCACCGTGATCTTCTGCTCCGTGCGCAGCTTCGCGACGAAGCTCGTGAAGTTGGCCGTCTCCTCCGGGTTCATGCCCGCGGTCGGCTCATCGAGCAGGAGCAGGTGCGGTTCCGTCGCGAGCGCGCGGGCGACCTCGAGCCGCCGCTGATCACCGTAGGAGAGGTTCTTCGCAAGCTCATGGTCCTGCCCTTTGAGGCCGGAGAACTCGAGCAGCCCGCTGGCCCGTTGCGCCGCCCCCTCCTCCTCGCGCTTGAGGCCGCGAGTGCGGAGGATTGAGCGCCAGATTCCCCCTTTGATCCGGCTGTGCATGGCGACCATCACGTTCTCGCGCGCGGTCATGTTGTGGAAGAGGCGGATGTTCTGGAAGGTGCGCGCCATCCCAAGTGCCGTCACCTTGTGCGGCGGAAGCCCGCTGATCGGCGTCCCCTCGAAGAGGACACCGCCCGAGGTCGGCTTGTAGACGCCGGTGAGGATGTTGAAAAAGGTCGTCTTGCCGGCGCCGTTCGGGCCGATGAGGCTCACGATCGAGCCGCGCGGAATGACGAAGTCGACGTCGTTGACCGCAATCAGCCCTCCGAACTCCTTCCGGATTTTCACCGCCTCGAGGATAGTGCCGTTCTGCGCCATCAGGCTCGGGCCTCGTCCATCTCGACGTCGTAGAGGGACTCCTGGTCGGCCTCGGTGAACTCAGCTTTGCGGCGCGCGCTCGGAATGAGGCCCTCGGGCCGGAAGAGCATCATGAGGACGAGGAGCGCGCCGAAGATGCCGATCTTGTACTTCGCTATGTCGAAGTCGTTCGACGTGCCCGGGATCGCGCTGTTGATCCAGTCGCCGATCTTCGTCAGGCCGGTGAAGTTGAGCCAGGCGATCAGCACGGCGCCGGCGATCACGCCCCAGATGTTGCCCATGCCGCCGACGATCACCATCACGAGCACGATCACGGAGATCTGGAAGGAGAAGCTGGTCGGGAAGATCCCGTTGATGAACGAGCCGTACACCGCGCCCGCGAAGCCTCCGAAGATCGCCCCGATGGCATAGGCCCAGAGCTTCGTGCGCATGAGCGGCACGCCCATGGCGGAAGCGGCGACCTCGTCCTCGCGCACCGCGATCCAGGCGCGGCCCATCTTCGAGTCGCGTAGGCGCAGGTTCACGAAGATCGTGATCAGCATCATCACGAGGATCGTCCAGTACCACGGCCGAAGCTCGAGCGACGTGTAGCGGTCGGGCAGGATCCCGCCCGTCGCGTTGTGCAGTTTCTCCCCGAAGCCTGGGCGGTCCATCTGGGTAACGCCGCGCACGCCGTTCGTGAGGTTGAAGCCGCGGATGTCGTCTCCGTTCCGGAAGACGTCGGGGATGATCTCGCCGAAGCCCAGGGTGACGATGGCGAGGTAGTCGCCCCGCAGGCGCAGGGTCGGCCAGCCGATGATGGTGCCGGCGATTGCGCAGATCACGCCCGCGAGGATGACGACGACCCAGAACGAGAGGTGGATGCCCGGGAGTCGAGCGGCGTTCGTGTCCAGGAAGTGGATGTCCCGATCGGAGAAGAGCCCGGAGCCGAACCAGCCGAGCGTGTAGGCGCCCAGCGCGAAAAAGGCGACGTAGCCGAGGTCGAGGAGGCCCGCGTAGCCGACGACGACATTGAGCCCGAGCGCGAGCATCACGTAGACCGAGACGTTGAAGAGCGTGTCGCTGTCGATTCCGAGACCGTCGTTGAAGATCGACGACAGCGGCCCTTCGAGCCCCCACCAGGGGTAAGAGAAGGCGAGGAAGACGAGGAGCGCCGGGATGATCCAGCGGGCCCAGCGGTGCTTCCGCTTGAAGCGACGCCAGGACGCCCGCCACTCGGCAATCGGGAGACCGCCGTCCAGCTTCGGCTTGGCCTCGGTGCTCACTGTCCCTCCGGCACCTGCTCGCCGAGGAGACCCGACGGCCTGAAGACGAGGATGAGGATCAGCACGGTGAAGATGACCGTCGTCGTCCAGCGCGCGTCCCCGAAGCCGTCGCTGTAGGCCTGAATGAGGCCGAGCAGGACTCCGCCGAGGACTGCCCCTGTGAGGTTGCCGATCCCGCCGAGGACTGCTGCTGTGAAGGCGAAGAGCCCAAGCCGGAACCCGAGATCGAACTTCGACGTGCCGACATAGAGTGCGTAGATCGCTCCCGCCGCGCCGGCGAGCGCGCCGCCGAGGGCGAACGTGAACGAGATCGTGCGGTCGACGTTGATGCCCATCATGGCGGAGGCATCCATGTCCTGGGCGGTGGCGCGCATCGCCTTGCCCGAGCGTGTGCGGCGCACGAGGTACGAGAGCACGACGAGGACCGGGATGGTGACCGCAACGACGATAAAGTCGTTCCAGCCGTAGTCCGCCGAGCGCCAGGTGAAGATGTCACCCGTCGGGAGGATGTTCGGGAGCGGCTGTGGGCCGGCGCCCTTCCAAACGAGGCCGACGTCTTGGAGGATGTAGGAGAAGCCGAGCGCGGTGATCAAGGGGATAAGGCGAGGCTGGTTGCGGAGCGGCTTGTAGGCCATGCGCTCGATGGCCACGTTGATGACCATGCAGAAGAGCATCGACCAGAAGATGCACATGGCGATCGTCCAGATCTTCTGGCCGCTCGAGCTCGACGCCGTCGCCGCGGCGCCGAGAGGAATGCCGAGCACGAACGACGTCGGATAGAGCGGGATCTGGAAGGAGCCTTCGTTGACGATCGAGTTCGTCTGGAAGGTGCCGAGCATGAAGTTGTCGCCGTGGGCGAAGTTGATCAGCTCGATGATGCCGTAGACGAGGGTGTAGCCCAGCGCGATCAGCGCGTAGATGGTGCCGTTCGTGCCCCCGATCAGCGTGACTTCGAGGAAGCGATCCGGCGATTCGATCGCGTTCCGCAGCAACCAGATCCCCACGCCGACGAGCAGGACCGTCCCGAAGACCCAGAGGAGGATCTGCGAGACGGCGATGCGCCTCGGAACGACTTCGCGGGATGCGGTCTCTGCCGTCGCCAACGGGTAAGAATACGACGAAAGCGAGGGGGCCGGTCAAGACCGGCCCCCTCGCGCTTCGAGCGATTTATTGGTTGCTCAATTGCTTGGCCTCGACAAACTTCCAGGGCGGCGCCGTGCCCGCCTTGAAGATCGAGATGAGGCCCTGCTTCGGATCGCCGTTCGCGTTGAACGCCATCGGGCCGACGATGCCGTCGGTGATGTTCGTCTCGAACAGCTTCTTCGTGATGTCCTCACGCGAGCCGTCAGAGGCGGCGATAGCGCCGAGCAGCACCTGCGCGCAGGCCGCCGAGTAGGCCGTGTAGACCTCCGGCGCGCCGTACTTCGCCGTGTACGCGTCGAGGAACGTCTTGCCCGCGCCCGTGAGGTCCTCGGGGTTGAGCACCGGCGCACTTCCGTACATGCCGTTGATGTTGTCCGCGCCCGCCTCGTCGAAGAGGGAGTCGAGCACGAACCCGTCCGATGCCAACAGCTTCACCGTGTCGTTGTCGCCCAGCACGGCGACCTTGTCCTTAACGAGTTGACCGCCGTTGAGGTCCGCGATGCCGCCGACGTAGACGCCGTCGGCGCCGCTGGCCTTGATCTGGGTCATGAGCGCCTTGTAGCTCTGCGCATTCGAGTCCCACCCGGTGTGGCCGGTGACCGTGAGGCCGATGTCCTTGGCCGCTTGCTCGAAGGCGTCTGCGACGCCCTTCCCGTAGGTCTCCTTGTCGTCCAGGATGTAGACCTTCGTGACGCCCATCTTGTCCTTCATGTAGCTGGCGTCGATCTGGCCCTGGAAGTCGTCCGAGGCGACGACACGGGTGTAGTTGCGCGCGCCGCTCGGGTAGTACTTGTCCGGCTCGCCCGGCTCGGAGCCTGGGCCCTCGTGCGTCAGGCCGACGCCTGTGTTCGCCGGGCTGCAATACGCGAGCGAGGCCTCGTTCGCGATCGGGACCTCGATCTTCGCGCAACCGGAGTTAAACGTCCCGACCACGCCGACGATGGAGGAATCCTCGACGTACTTGCGGGCATTGGCCGCGCACGTGGCCTCGTCCCATTCGCCCTTGGCCGCCGTCGCGTCGTCGAAGGACTGGTACGTGATGTTGTAGTTCCCCGCCTTGTTGCCCTGCTCCTGCAGGTAGAGCTTGATGGCGTTGACCATCGTCTCCGTCTGGGCCGACGACGATCCCTGGAGCGGAAGGTCGGAGACGATCTTCAACGTCTTTCCGCCCCCACCGCCCGTGCCCGCGGCGCCGGTCGACCCGCTGCTGCTCCCGCCGCAACCGGCGGCGAGCAGAGCGAGTGCCCCGATCACCAGCGCGAGCACCGACAAAAGTGTGGTTCTTCTCACTGCGCCTCCTCGTTCGCCCGACTATTGACTCTCGACGCTGCACCCGCCGGCGCATCGCCGTGAAGGGGTTTTTCGAGCGGCGCCGCGCTCACGCTAAGCAGACCCGCTCCGTATGGGTGCGCCATTATGACGCCGCCGGGGAAGTCCATCAAGCCCGGCGTCCCGATACGATGTTCACGATGGTTCGCGCCGAAGTGGCGGAACTGGAAGACGCGCTGGACTCAAAATCCAGTGGGGCAGCGCCCCGTGCGGGTTCGACTCCCGCCTTCGGCATCAGTCTCCCCTCCATGCAGCTCCCGAGACGTTTGACGGAAAAGACGACCCGCCGCCCTCGAAGTTAGACGCCTTGTCCAAACGAATCGGCATCCTCACCGGAGGAGGAGATTGTCCGGGCCTCAACGCGGTCATCCGAGCCGTGACCCGGAGGACGCTGGCACGCGGCGGAGAGGCGGTCGGCATTCGCGAAGGCTGGCGCGGGCTCGTCGAGGGCCGGTTCATGTCGCTCGGGTCCCGCGAGATCTCCGGCATCCTGCCGCGCGGCGGGACGATCCTCGGCACGACGAGGACGAACCCGTACAAGACCGACGGGGGCGTCGACCGCGTCCTCGAGCACTTCGCGTCCGAGCGGCTCGACGCGCTTGTCGCCATCGGCGGCGAGGACACGCTCGGCGTTGCGTCCCGCCTCCACGAGGAGCACGACTTTCCGGTCGTCGGCGTGCCGAAGACGATCGACAACGACCTCTCGGCGACCGACTACACGTTCGGCTTCGACACGGCCGTCTGGATCGCGACCGAGGCAATCGACCGCCTGCACACGACGGCCGAGTCGCACAACCGCGTCATGGTCGTGGAGGTGATGGGCCGCCATACCGGTTGGATCGCCGTCATGAGCGGCATCGCCGGCGGCGCCGACGTCATCCTCATCCCGGAGCAGCCGGTCACGGTCGAGAACGCCTGCGAGGACCTGCAACGCCGCCACGAGCGCGGCAAGGACTTCTCCATCGTCGTCGTCAGCGAGGGCTACGAGCTCACCTACGCCTCCGGAGAGAAGCGCCAGGTCGCCCAGGAGGCGCCCGCAACCGATCAATTCGGTCATGTCCGCCTGGGAGGCGTGGGCGAGCAGCTCGCACGCGAGATCGAGGACCGCACCGGATTCGAGAGCCGAGTGACAGTCCTCGGCCATGTCCAGCGCGGCGGATCACCGACCCCGCGCGACCGGGTCCTTGCAACGCGCTACGGGTTGAAAGCCGCAGATCTCGTCGAGGAGGGCCGGTTCGGGACGATGGCTGCGCTGGAGGGCGACAACATCGTCGAGGTGCCACTCGCGGCTGCCGTCGCCGAGCTGAAGACGGTCCCGCCGAAGTGGTTCGACGTCGCCCGAGCCTTCTTCGGCTGAGGCTCGCCGCGGTGCCCGTTCGAGCTTTCGCGCTCGTGGTCGCGATCGTCGCTCTCGTGTCGGCCTGCGGCGACGGCGGAGGCGATCCTCACGCCGAGCATCTGTACAACGCGTATCGAACCGCTGAAGACCAGCGCACCGAAGCGGAGTCTCGCCTCCGTCAGGCCTTCAGCGACATCTCCCTTGCCGCGTCGCAAGAGGATCGCGCCGGCGTGCTCGCCGCGGCGAACCGGGGAAGAGACGCCGCTGCGGAGATCGACCGGCTGTTCTCGGCCGAGCTCGAGGCGGCCAATGGGCTCAGCCGGATCGAGACCGTCGCCGCCGAGGGGAAACGCCTCGCGAAGGGCATCGAGCTCACTCGCCACGGCCTCGATCTCGAGGCCAAGGAGCTCGACATCGCCCTGAAGGACCCGTTCCTGGCCACGCGCGCGGACGAGGTGAGGAAGCTGGCCCGCCAGTCGACGAATCTTGCGGTCAGGGGCGAGCTCGCTGTCCGTCGCGCGGACCGCGCAATTGCGACCGCGCTCGGTCTCGAGCCGAGAGCGGATCAGCTGGCGACGACAGGCTAGTGCCCGGTCAGCTCGGCGAGGGCGGTCGCGAAGTCGGGCGGCGAGCTCTTGAGGAACTCCCCGCCGACGAGGATCGCGTCGACGCCGGCGCGCTCGAGGGCGACAACCTGCTCCCTTGCGATCACGCGGGCTTCCGAGATGACGAGCTTGCCGGCAGGTACGTCCGCGAGAAGGTCGAGCGTCCGCTCCAGGTCCTCCTCGTCCTCGTCGAGCCCCCGCTCGGAGATGAGGATGATGTCAGGGTCGATTCGCTCGAGCGCCTCTTCCAGGGCGCTCTCGTCCCGTACCTCGACCGCGCAGTCCAGCTCGAGCTCCCGCGCACGGGCGACCGCTGCCTCGACCTCGTCGTCGAAGCGCACGATCCAGGCGTCTCCGCCGGCAGCGGACACCTGCGTCGGGTCTCCACCGCGGACGAGAACCGCAAGCGAGGTGCTGCCGCGCACTGTGTCGAGGTCGGCGGGCTGGACGGCGACGGCTTCTGCGCCAGCTTCCTCGGCAAGTCTCGCGAGGCCCTCGACGTCGCCCTGGAGCAACGGCACGACCGAGATGCCGTCGCCTTCCGAGATCGCCTGGCGGAACCGGCTCACGTTGCGACGCGGTCGCGCTTGGCGGCGCGCTTCATGATCTCGAGGGCGACAGGCGAGCCGGTCCTCCCTGCGCCCGCGTTGATCATCGCGAGGACGTCGTCGAGGGTCTCGATGCCGCCGGATGCCTTCACGCCGACTCCTTCGGGAAGGTAGTCGCGCAGGAGCTCGACGTCGTGAACGCTCACCGGAGCACCGTTCGCCGAGGTCTGGGCGAAGTCGACACCGGCGAGCTCGATGATCTTGCAGGCGAGCTTCTTGCGCTTGTCGTCCAGGCGGCCCGTTCCGATCACGGCCTTGAGGACGACCGCTCCGCGGCCGCCGTTGGCCGTTCGCATGCGAACCGTGCGGGCCAACGCAGCGAGCTCGTCGCGGACGAGCGCGAAGTCGCAGGCGAGCATCGCCCTGACGTTGAGTGCGAACTCCAGCTCCCCGGCTCCCTCGTCGAGGCAGCGCTCCGCCTCGGCGATCTTCGCCTTGGCCGCAGCCGCGCCCTCCGGGTAGCCGACCACCGCGCAGACCTTCACGTCCGAGCCGCGCAACACCTCCGCGGCGGGGCCCACGTGCTGAGGCAGGACGCAGACGGACGCGAGGTGGAGGTCGCGGCTGCGTCGGCAGGCGTCCTCGATCTGCCCCACGCCCACCCGGGCATCGAGGAGAGTGCAGTCGATTGTCTTGGCGAGCTCTTCGAGCCGAAGGGCCATGGGCGACTTGCTGAGTCTAGGCGACTACACGCCGATCGGGTGCCAAACGGTCTTGAGCTCGAGGAAAGCGGCGACGTGCCATGGCGACTGGCCGTCGCCGTTCGAGACCACGCGCTTGACGTTGTCGGCGGCGAGGCGCTCGAGCTCCACGCGCTCGCCTTCGACCCCGGCGAGGTCGATGGCGTTCACGTCCATGTGGCTCGCGAGCACGGGAGCGAGCTCGGACTTTCGGCCGGTCAGGACGTTCACCACCCCGCCCGGGACGTCGGAGGTCGCGAGCACCTCGGCCAGCGTCACGGCCGCGAGCGGGCGCTTCTCGGACGCGACGATCACCACCGCGTTCCCTCCGACGATCGCCGGCGCGAGCCGTGAGACGAACCCCGCCAGCGCAGGTTCCTCCGGCGCGACGACGCCCACCACGCCGGTCGGCTCCGGCACGGTGAAGTTGAAGTACGGGCCCGCCACCGGGTTCGAAGCGCCCAGCACCTGCGCGAGCTTGTCCGCCCACCCGGCATACCAGACCCAGGAGTCGATCGCCGCGTCCACCTCGGCGTCGTCGTCGGCGAGCTCGGCGAACTGCGCGCGCCGGCCCTCCATGATCTCCGCGACCCGGTAGAGGATCTGCCCGCGGTTGTAGGCGGTCAGCGCGGCCCACTTGGGGAATGCCTCGCGGGCCGCCCGCACCGCGTCGCGGACGTCCTTGCGAGACGCCCGGGCGACGTTCGCGCCCTCCGCCTCGTACGAGCGGCCGGACTCGGAGCGCGGGAAGGCACCGCCGACGTAGAGCTTGTACGTCTTTTTGACCGGAAGCCTCACGCTTTCGCCCCATTCCGTGCGCCACCGATGCGTCGGGCGGCGTTAGCCTGAAGGTGGGTGGTGGTTCGGGGTGGCCCCGGTGTCTCTCGCGCCTTCATTCGAACCTCAGATACGGGTCGAGCCCATGCCGCCCGCCTTCCCGGCCGAAGCCGGACTCCTTGTAGCCGCCGAAGGGCGAGGCCGGGTCGAAGCGGTTGTACGTGTTCGCCCAGATGACCCCGGCGCGCAGGCGCTGCGCCATCGACAGGATCCGGGAGCCCTTCTCAGTCCAAACTCCGGCCGACAGACCGTACGGCGTGTTGTTCGCCTTCTCCACCGCCTCGTCGGGCGTCCGGAACGTGAGCACCGATAGCACCGGCCCGAAGATCTCCTCCTGCGCGATCCGGTAGCTCTGAGCGACGTTGGTGAAGACGGTCGGCGCGAACCACCACCCCTTCTCCGGCAGGCGGCATGGCGGCTGGTAGATCTCGGCCCCTTCCTCCTCACCGGCGGCGACGAGCTCCTGGATCTTCTCGAGCTGCTGCTTCGAGTTGATCGCACCGACGTCGGTGTTCTTGTCGAGCGGATCCCCCACCCGCAACGTCCCCATCCGCCGCTTCAGCTTGGCGATCACCTGCTCGTAGATGGACTCCTGGACAAGCAGCCGCGAGCCTGCGCAGCAGACGTGGCCCTGGTTGAAGTAGATGCCGTTGATGATCCCCTCGACGGCCTGGTCGAGCGGCGCGTCGTCGAAGATGATGTTGGCTGCCTTGCCGCCGAGCTCGAGCGTCAGCCGCTTACCGGTGCCGGCAACGGATCGTTGGATCTCCTTGCCGACGTCGGTCGAGCCCGTGAAGGCGACCTTGTCGACGTCGGGATGCTTGACGAGCGCCGCCCCGGCTCGCCCGTCGCCGGTAACGATGTTGACGACGCCCGGCGGCAGTTCCGCCTGGCGGACGACGTCGCAGAAAAGAAGGGCCGTCAACGGCGTCGTCTCCGCCGGCTTCAGAACGACCGTGTTGCCCGCGGCCAGCGCGGGCGCGATCTTCCAGGAGAGCATGAGGAGCGGGAAGTTCCAAGGGATCACCTGCCCGGCGACGCCGAGAGGCTCCGGCTTCCGGTTGGGGAACGCGTACTCGAGCTTGTCCGCCCAGCCCGCGTAGTAGAAGAAATGCGCGGCGGCCAGCGGGAGGTCGACGTCACGAGACTCCCGGATCGGCTTCCCACCGTCGAGCGACTCGAGGACGGCGAACTCGCGAGAGCGCTCCTGGAGAATCCGGGCGATCCGGAAGAGATACTTCGCCCGCTCGCTCGGAGCGATCCCCGACCAGCCGTTCTCGAAGGCCTCGCGCGCCGACCCGACCGCGAGGGCGACATCCTCCTCGCCCGCGTAGGCAACCGACGCAAGCTCCTCTTCGGTCGCGGGGCTGACGCTCGGCTGGAACTCGCCGGACTTCGGCTCGACCCACTCCCCGCCGATGAAGAGCCCGTACCGATCCTCGAGCGAGACGATGTCGCGGGACTCGGGCGCAGGGGCATAGTCGAATGCGGATGGGACCGGGGAGCGGTCTTGGCGCTTTTCGATCTCAGTCAATGGTGAAGTAGTCGGGGCTCTGGTAGCGCCCCGTCTTCTCCTTGCGGATCTGCAGCAGAACGTCGTTCAGGAGGGACGAAGCGCCGAAGCGGAAAAGCTCGGGGGTCATCCATTCGACCCCGAGCGTCTCGTGCAGAAGGACGAGATACTGCACGGCCTGCTTGGAGTGGCGGATGCCGCCCGCCGGCTTCATGCCGATCTTGCGGCCGGTCTCCTCGTACACGTCGCGGATCGCCTCGAGCATCACGAGCGTGACCGGCAGCGTCGCGGCCGGCTGGATCTTTCCCGTGGACGTCTTGATGAAGTCGGCGCCGCCGGCGATCGCGAGCAGGCTGGCGCGACGGACGTTGTCGTACGTGCCGAGCTCACCGGTCTCGAGGATGACCTTCAGGTGCGTGTCGCCGCACGCCTCCTTCACTCTGCGCACCTCGTCGTAGACCTTGGCGTAGTCGCCGGCGAGGAACGCGCCCCGGTCGATGACCATGTCGATCTCGTCCGCGCCCATCTCCGCCACGCGGGCGGCTTCCTCGACCTTGATCTCGAGCGGCGACTGACCGGACGGGAACGCCGTCGCGACTGAGGCCACCCGGACGCCGCTCCCCTCGACACGCTCGAGTGCGATCGGCACGAGGTTCGGATAGATGCAGACCGCCGCGACGGGCGGAACGGTCAGGTCGGACGGATCGGGGCGCATCGCCTTCGAGCAGAGCGCTGCGATCTTCCCCGGCGTGTCGGCGCCCTCGAGCGTCGTGAGGTCCATCATCCGCACCGCCAGATCGAGCGCGAAGAGCTTCGACTCCCGCTTGATCGACCGGCGGGAGAGCGCGGCGGCGCGCTCCTCGACCGCAACCTGGTCGACGGAGCCGATTCGGGGCAGCCGGGGCTCGAGGGGTAGCTCGAACCCGCCCGGCAGAGCAGGCGCCTGCGCCATGAAGTCAGTGTAGCCCGGACTGAGCGAGCGCCTTAGCCGGCGTCGGCCAGCAGGCCACCCTGCACGCGGGCGACGAACGTTCCGAGGTCGGACTCCTTCTGGCCGAGCCGAGCCTCGAGGTCGCGCAGGTGCTCCTCGCGCGCCTCGATCTCGTCTTCGCGGAGGTACATGTCGGCCTCGAAGCGCGCCTCGCGCTCATCGAGTTCCGCCTCGCGCCGCTCGATGTCGAGCGTCCGCTGCTTCAGCTCCTGCTCCTGATTCTCGAGCCGTTTCGCGCGCCGCTCGAGCCACTGGGACGAAACCATGCGCTCGCCAAAGAGGTCCTCGTCTTCGACCTCCGCGGGCCGCGCGACGAGGCTTGGCTCGGGCTCGCCCGGATCCACGCCTGCGCCGAGCGCGAAGACGTTGATGTTCGTCACAGTCGTCTTGTGACGCCGCCGCCGCCTGACCCGCGTCGAGTGGTGTTTGAAGTCCTCTGCCATGCCGCTTACGGACAATAATCGGCACGAAATCGGGCGCATCCCTCGTTTGAGGGCGTGCGCTTTCGTCAACGCTGTCAGGCTAGGGCGTCGCCAGTTGCTCCTGGACGAGGGGGCGGGTGTCGAGCGGGTCGAAGCCGATGCGAGCGGCTACATCCTCGCTGGACGGCCGCGTCCCCTCGGCGAAGAGCCCTCGCAGGAACTCCCCGGTCTCGCGACGCTCCCACCAGTCGCCGCCAACGGACTCGCGCAGATAGGCGCGGAGCTGGGCGGCCCGGATCCAGGCGCGGAGATAGTCGGCCGAGTAGAAACCGTCGTCCATGTCAGCGAGGTAGCCGTCCGGCCGGTAGCGAAAGCCCGTCGCGGCTCGCAGTCGCTCGGCGTAGCGCGGCGCGTAGTCGGGCGCGTTGCCGAGATCAGCCCAGAGCTCGAGCTCGTAGTCGAGCTTCGCCGCGTAGCGCCGGAAGAGGAGGACGTCGAGAAAGCGCGTCGCTTCCGCATTCTCCTCCGCCTCGCCGGGCGACAGGTCGAAATACTCGCCGTGCCAGCCTGGCTCGCGGCTGACCGACTCGAGCAGGAACGAGTAGATCTCGGTCAGCGCGTGGTCGCGCGAAAGCCGGCGGTACGTGTACGGGAGCGCCGGGTCGACGCCCGCGTAGTGCAGCGCGTGGCCGGCCTCGTGCAGGAGCCCCTGGTAGTCGTGGAGCCCCCCCTGCGCCCGCGTGATGAGGTGGACGACGTTGGGCGGGTCCGACGCGATCACGCACGCGCGCGGGTTCTTCTGCGGGCGGTCGTCCAGATCGAGCCGGATGTGCTCCTCCGCCGCGAGGTCGAACCCGAGCCGCGAAAGGGTTTCGAGGCAAACCGGGACCGCGCGCTCCTTCGTGTACGTCTCTGCGAGCGGCGAGAGCCGCCGGAGATACGAAACGTGGTACGAGGCCGGCTCGGTCTCGTGCTGCTCGCCGAGTATGCGGTCGAGCCACCGCTCGCGTAGCGGGCCGAACGTCCCGTCCTGCTCGCGCGCGGCCCGGCCGAGGGCGATGGACAGGGAACGCAGGTCGATGCGCTTGCGCGCGGCGGTGCGGGCGATCGGATCCGGCTCGCCCGAGAGCTCCGCGTCGAGCGCCTCACCGGCGGCGATCAGCTCGTAGCGATCGTCGTTGAAGCGCGCCGAAGCGTCGGCTGCGAGGTCGCCGAGATCGTTCCGGGCTCCGTACTCGTCGAGAACGGCGAGCAGCGCCTGCGCGGAACGCAGCGGAAGCGACTCGCCGCGAAACTCGACCCGTGCCGCAAGAAACTCGTTCTCGAAGCGGTCCATGCGCTCGGCCAGGTCCGCGACCACGATCCCGCCGAGGCACGCTTCGCGCAGCCGGTAGAGGCGCTCATGATCGTCCCCCTCGGCCGTTTCCTCCTCGGTGCGCAGCGAGTCGTGGTGCTCGCGCGTGAAGAGGTCGGCGTACCGCGCAACGATCTCCGCCTGCTCGCTCGTCTCCTTCTCCCCCACCCGGACGGCGCGCACTTCCTCCGAGCGCTCGAAGAGATACCGGTTGAGACGTTCCTCGAACTGCACCGCGGTCAAAGCTGCCAAGTTCGTCCTTTCCTAGATTCCCAATCGTTCCAGCGCATTCTCGTCACGACGCCAATGTGGCCGCACCTTCACCTGTAGCTCCAGGAACACCTGGCCGCCGAGGAGGCGCTCGATCTCCGGCCTCGCGCCGGAGCCGATGGAGCGGATCATGGCTCCGCCCTTGCCGATCAGAATGCCCTTCTGCGACTCCGTCTCGACGAAGATCGTCGCATGCACACGGGAGTCCTCGAGCTCGTCGACCTCGACGCCGACCGCGTGGGGTACCTCCTCGCGGGTGAGGGCGAGTGCCTGCTCGCGAACGAGCTCCGCGATCCTCGCCTCCAGCGGCAGGTCGGTCGCCTCCCCTTGCTCGAAGTAGAGTGGGCCCTCCGGCAGAAGGCCGACGAGATCCTCGAGGAGGGGCCCAAGGCCCTCGCCGCGCGACGCGCTCACGGGATGGAGGGACTGGAAGTCGCCGAGATCCGCGGCCAGGTTGATCTGCTCCGCGATCCGAGCCGGCTTCAGCTTGTCGACCTTGTTCAGGACGATGACGACTGGCCGGCCGGAGCCGAAGAGCCGCTCGGCCACGAACCGGTCGCCCGCCCCGATCCGCTCGTCGGCGGCGAGCACGAGGAGGTGCGCGTCGACGTCCGCGAGCGAGGCGTCGACGGTCCGTTGCATCCGTTCCGTCAGCGCGTCACGGGGCCGCTGGAAGCCTGGGAGATCCGTGAGCACGAGCTGGTAGCCGTCGCCGTTCACGACGGCGGAGATCCGCCTGCGCGTCGTCTGCGGCTTGTCGGAGACGATGGCCACCTTCTCGCCTGCGAGCGCGTTGGCGAGCGTCGACTTGCCGACGTTCGGACGGCCTGCGACCGCGACGAAGCCGCTCCTCACAGC
>DATAOL010000056.1:0-1928 GCA_036265755.1 Gaiellaceae bacterium
TTCCCCTCGGGGTCGAGCAGGTAGGCGAAGCGCTGCCCCCAGAAGGCATCCCAGGGCTCGGTCTTCCCTTCGAACCCGGCTTCGACGACACGCGCGTAGATCGCGTCGACCTCGGCGGGGTCCGCACACCGGAAGGCCAGCACGACCCGCTGACGAACCGGGCTCGGCAGGTCCGGTTCGATCTGCCTGATCAGCTCCTCCGTGTCCCACATCAGGGTCACCTCGCCTCGCACGGGGGCCTCCACGTGGTCCTCGTCGGGATCCGGGACGTCGACCCCGATCAGGCCGTAGAAGCGGAGCGACGCGGCAAGGTTCGAGGTCGTGATCCCGATCGCCTCGAGCTCGGCCACGCGAGGACAATACTGTCCGCTGCCGACCCTGGTCGCGCGAGGCGGGTAGGAGAAGCGCGCGCCCTCGGGACGGCCGGTGAATGTGTGCCTAGATGGCACCGGTCACGGCGGGGATTCTAGGCCGGGCCGCGGAGCGTTTGGCTCAGCGGCCCGGCCCTGTGGATTCGGTTACGCCGGCGTCGGGTCCAGATGCTTGCGCAGATGGACGACGTTGCCAGACCGCTGACCGAGCCAGATGCCGTCCGTCTCCGGGATGAAGCTCTGAGTCTCCCAGCGCGGGAAGAAGTTCTCGTTGAAGCTCATCTCCGCACGCGCCAGGTTCCAGTTGTCCCCGTCGTCGTTCCCCTCGAAGCGCACGTACACGGGAAACGAGTCGACGTCTTCGAGCTGAAGGGACTGCTTGCGCGGGTCGTTCACGCCCGGGTTGACGACGTCGCTACGCGCGCCGAGCACGTACTCGTGGCTCGAGCCGCGCTCGAAGTCGTCGGCGCTCGTATCGAGGTGGAACTCCCGCCCCGCGACGCCGAGGTAGATGTCGCCGTCGGTGCCTCCGCCGGACTCCTCTCCGGTGTTGATGCTGATCTGAATGGATTCGATCTGGGCCATTTGGCGATCCTCCCCCGAGGCGGCGGTCCGATCCGGCCGTACCGCCGCTGTACTCGTTGACTGTTGAAAACCTGACGGCTCGAAGATGGCGGTTCTTCCGCAACGGTTGGCAGTGGGCTCCCGCTAACCTCGATCAAGATGTCGCGGTTCCGTTACCGGCTGCCGGTGGCGGGGGCTCTCGCACTCGCCGTCGCCCTACCCGCGTTCGTCGCCGCCGGCTGCGGCGGCGGGCATCGCGCCGCGACGCCCACCCCAAGCACGCAAAGAAGCTCAGCCGCCTGCAAGCTCGACAGCGCCCAGCGTCGCGGCGTCGCGCGGGCGCGCGCGGACATCCGGAGTCTGCAGCGCATCGAGGCGCGGATGCAGACGTTCTCCGTGCGCGGGGCGCCGGGTCAGGAGCAGCTGACCGGGAAGGTCATCCTCGACCTCGGCTCCGCCCATCTGCCGCTGAACGTGTATTCGAGCCTCATCCACCGTGCAAAGGCAGCGGTCCGACTCTGCGGCGATTGCTCCACGGGGCTCGAGACGGTGGAGCCCGTCTTGGGAACCCGGGCTCATCAACGCTGCGGATAACCGGGGTGGTCCGGCTTCGTGCAGGCCATCGTCTTTCGCGAAGCGCACGTTGAGATGGCATTTCTTTCCGCGCGAAGCCTGGGCGGCGACGAAGAGCCACCCGAGGGCCGCGACAACTGCAAGAGCGACGAGCGGCCAGCGTGCCAACCCGCGTCTGGCTGCCCAACTGACTTTCGAGCAGTTCATGCCCGACGTTGTGGCGTCATCACTGCGAAACGTAGAAAACCGAGACCACAACACCGCCAGAGCGTCTGACGGCGTCATCGAGTCCCGCGTCGCGTCGGCCGAGCCTCAGAGGTCAGCGATTTGCTTCTGGATCACCTCGACGGTCTTCTCGATGTGCTCCAGATCGCGCGCGTCTTCGTCGAGGATCGCCTCGAACGCCGCCTTGCACCACGG
>DATAOL010000057.1:0-2846 GCA_036265755.1 Gaiellaceae bacterium
GACGAAGTCGAGGCAGGCACGTCCGCCACTGGTGCGAAGTCCGTGTTGAGGCCGAGGTCGAGGAGAGCGGAGCCGGTCCTTCTCCCCTGCCGGCGCGCGGTCTCGTTGGAGCCGATCTGTCCCATCTGCGGCGGCGAGAGGGTCGGCGGGATCCACGACACGGTCTTGACCGAGCCGCCTTCCTGGTCGACGGCGATCAGGAGCCTCGGCTGCCCTCCGTTTGCTGCGGCCTGCCGGAGCCTCGTCGTGATGTTGCGCAGGCCGGCCGCCGACGAGAAGTTGAAACCGTGAATGATGACGCCGCCGACGCGCCCTCTCCGCACGCGGTCGAGCAGTGATGCCGACGGGGTCGTTCCGTTCATGCTCACCACGAGCTTCTGCCCGACCAGGTGGCGGAGCGACGTCGCAGCGTCGGCCGGACTCGGCGCGAGGCCGAGTAGCGAGGCGCACACGACGAGACCGGCAAGAAGGCGCGGGGAGCGCATATCTGAAACGGTAGCGCCTGTCAGAAAACGACATTCGGAGGGACCGATGAGCGAGTTCGCGGTTGCCCACCTGGACGAGATCGAGGAGCTGGACGACGGGAGAATCCCCTGGCGGCCGATCCGCCACCACTTCGGGATCCAGTCGTTCGGGATCAATGCCTGGACAGCGAGCCAGGCAGGCGACCGGCTCATCAACGAGCACGACGAGGCGGACGTGGAGAACGCCCAGGAGGAGCTCTACTTCGTGCAGCGCGGCAGCGCGACGTTCGAGCTCGACGGCGAGCGCGTCAGCGCGCCCGCCGGCACATTCGTTCACGTTCAGCCAGAGGTCGTCCGCGCCGCATTCGCCGAGGAAGCGGGCACGACGATCGTCTCAGTTGGCGGAACGCCGGGGAAGCCGTACATCTCGTTTGGATGGGAGCTCTGGGCCCCGGTCCGCCCCCTCTACGAAGCCGGCGAATACGAGGAGGCCGCCGACAGGGCGCGCGAAGTGTTCGAGGCCCATCCCGACTATCCCCTGCTCCTCTACAACCTCGCGTGCTGCGAAAGCCTCGCCGGCCGGAAGGCCGACGCGCTCGAGCACCTGCGGCTCGGGATCGAGCGGTGGGAGGGCTTCGTTTCGTACGCCGCATCCGACTCAGACTTCATCCCGATCCGCGACGAGCCGGAGTTCGAGAAGTTGGTACGGTCGCAGGGATGAGCGCCGAGACCGAGGTGATGAGCTGGGACGACCTCGGCCACGGGGCGCGCGAGCTCGCAGAGCGGATCCATGCAGATGGCTTCGAACCTGACGTGATCCTCGCCATCGCGCGCGGCGGACTGCTCGTTGCCGGCGCTCTCGGCTACGCGCTCGGCGTCAAGAACACGTACACGATGAACGTCGAGTTCTACACCGGGCTGGACGAACGGCTGCCCGCGCCGATGATTCTCCCTCCGGTGCCCGAGCTCGTCGACCTGACGGAAGCGAGGCTCCTGATCGCGGACGACGTCGCGGACACGGGGCGCACGCTCGCGCTCGTCAAGGAGTTCTGCGACGGCAAGGTGGCCGAGGTGCGCGTCGCTGTCCTCTACGAGAAGCCGACGACGATCGTCCACTCCGACTACGTCTGGCGCACAACGGATAGGTGGATCACCTTCCCCTGGAGCGCGCTCCCGCCGGTCAACGAAGCGATGAAGCGTACTTTGATCGAACCGGTGACCTCCGGCATCGACGCGCCAGACCGCCGCTTCTGATTCGGTTTTTCGCGTTTTCGATCCCCCGCCGCGGGTAATCAACACGTGCGGCAAGGGAGAGGGGTGTACGTATGCGGTGTCGACGTCTAATCGTCCTTATTGGCTTCGGCGTCCTTCTGGCTGGGCCCGTTCCGGCGCAGGCAGACGGCCTTCTGGGCGGGAGCGATCCCGTCGGAACGGCGACGTCGGTCGTCAATAATCCCGTCGGAACCGCCACGTCTGTCGTCAACAATCCCGTCGGAACCGCGACGTCGGTCGCCGACGATCCCGTAGGAACGGTCACGTCGACGGCAAACGACGTCGTCGGGACTGCCACGACGACCGCGGGCGGCGCGGTCGGAACCGTGACATCGACCGTGTCGGGTACCGCTGGCTCGGTCGTCGGCGGCGCGAACACCGCTTCACAAACGCAGGGGACGGCCGCGTCCTCGGCTCAGTCGAGCTCGGGCGGCTCCAGTGAAACGTCCTCTCCGAACCGCCGCGCTGCCGGTACGCACGGACAGCGAAGGGTGCCAGGACGCTCCTACCACACCCGCTTCGACCGGTTGCCGCGGCGCGCCGAGATCCTGATCGAGCGCATCGAGCTCGGACGCAACATGCGGGCAAATCTTCGCCGCCTCGAAGCCCTGCTTCGCCGGTCACCGGCGCTTCGTGCCGAGCTCGCTCGGGCGCTGCGCTCCGAACTCGTTCGCCTGCGAAAAGGCGGCCTCACGCGCGCAGAGCGCCGCCAGGTGCGCCGGCTCGTTCACGTTCAGCGAGCGTTGGCACACTGGGCGAGCGGTTCATCGTCAGTGCTGGGTTCAGGATCCACGGTGCAGGCTTCCGGGAGTCTCAGCCCCGGCACGCTCGCAGGGGTCGAATCCGCGGCGAGCTCGCCACAGAATCCAACGCCCCGGGCCGGCGTCGCCGGGGCGGAAGCCCAGCGTGACGCGAACAAATCTGGCCACGGCATCCTCGGAGCCCTGCCGCCTCCCGTCGACAGCTGGCCATCCTGGATCATGGTCTTGCTGAACGTCGTCATCTGGTTGTGCTTCCTGGCGCTCGCGGCGATCATCGTGTCGCCCGTCCGCCGGGCGTTGCGCGAGTTGCGCTGACTTCCTTGTCGGGCGCCGCACCCGAACCGCCGCC
>DATAOL010000058.1:0-3549 GCA_036265755.1 Gaiellaceae bacterium
GCGCTCGTCGTATTCGCCGATGCGGACCTCGACGCCGCCGCGGCGAAGGCAGCCCTTCAGTACGACGATTCGGGCCAGAACTGCATGGCCGGCACTCGGCTGATCGTGGACGAATCCGTCTCCGGGGAGTTCTTGGAGCGCTTTCACCGCGCAGTCGACCAACAGGTGCTCGGCGACCCACGCGAGGAGACGACGACCATCTCGCCGCTCATTCATCGCGAGCATCTCGCGCGAGTCGAAGGCTTCGTGGAGCGGGCCCGGGCGAACGGCGATCGCGTCGTGCGCGGCGGACGGGTCGCCGAGATCGGGGGCCTCTGGTACGAGCAGACGCTCGTCGAGCCGCGGACGAACGATTCCGAGATCGTTCAGCGCGAGGTCTTCGGGCCGGTTCTTACGTTCCAGACCTTCCAGACCGAGGACGAGGCCTTGGCGCTCGCCAACTCGACGGAGTACGGATTGGCGGCGATCCTCTACACCTCCTCCGCAGAGCGGGCGAATCGCATCGGGCGCGCACTGCGAGCGGGAACGGTCTGGGTCAACAGCTTTCTCGTCCGCGACCTCACGGCGCCGTTCGGCGGCATCGGCATCTCGGGGATCGGGCGCGAGGGCGGAGACTACGCGCTCGACTTCTACTCCGACCTGAAGACGCTTCAGATCCTGGACGGGACGACCGGATGAGCGTCCGCTTGTCTTAGGGCGCATAGTTGGCCCCACGCACCATTCCGACCGACGAAGGGAGCTCCTGAGATGACCGAGACTGCCGAAGCGGGGCAGGCGACCCTCGAGGCTCGCGTCGCTGCGCTTACCGACGCAGGCGTTCGCTTCGTGCGCGTGCTCTATGCCGACCTGCACGGGATCCCGCGCGGGAAAGAGATCCCGGTCGGCGAGCTCGCCGAGGCCGTCGAGAACGGCGTCTATTTCGTCGAGGCGATCATGACCGTCGACCTGCGTCACAACGTCGTGGCCGGCTTCGAGCACGGCTTCCAGGACATCGTCGCACGGGCGGACCTTGGGACGCTCGTGCAGACACCCTGGCAACCCGCAGTCGCCTGGTGTCTCGCCGACCTGGAGCGCGTGACAGGCGAGCCGTACGGCGCGGATCCACGTGGCGCGCTGCGCCGGGCAATGGCTTCGTGGGCAGAGCTCGGATGCACGCCGATCATCGCCCCGGAGCTCGAGTTCTATCTCTGCCGCGAGGACGCGTCGGCCCGGTGCGGCTTCAGGCCATACGAGGAAAACGACAGCCACGTGTACACGGCCGGGTGCGTCGCCGACCCGCAGGGCCTTCTCTCCGAGCTTTTTTCCGCGTCCCTCGACTTCGGCATCGGTGCCTGCGCCGCGAATCACGAATACGGGCGCGCGCAGTTCGAGATCAACATCAAGCACGGGGAGGGCCTCGACTCTGCCGACCGGGCGTTTCGGTTCAAGGCGCTCGTGAAGGAGCTCGCCGCTCGCGCAGGCCTGATGGCGACGTTCATGGGCAAGCCGTGGAACGACGACGAGGGCTCCGGCTTTCATCTCCACCTCTCGATCGTGGACGAGGCCGGCGAGAACGTCCTGGCCGCCCCGGATGACCAGGAAGGGGAGCTCTCTCCGCTCGCACTCCAGTTCATCGCCGGTGTGCTGGTGCACGCTCCCGCGCTGATGGCGTTCTTCAACCCGACCGTGAACTCCTACAGGCGCATCCATCCCGAAGCCCTCGTGCCGACCCGGGTGAACTGGGGCCACGACAACCGGTTCACGCTCGTCCGCGTTCCGCCGGAGCGAGGCGCCCACACCCGCGTCGAGGTTCGCATCGGCGACGGGGCCGCCAACCCCTACCTCGCCTACGCCGCTGCCCTGGACGCCGGGATCGATGGCGTTCGACGCGGCCTCGAACCGCCTGCCCCGGTCGCGGGCAACATCTACGAGCTCCCCGACGAGGAACAAGGAGCGCTGCTTCCGACCTCGTTCCCGGCCGCGCTCGACGCGCTCGAGGTCGACGAGGCGATCCGGGCCGCGATGGGCGAGGAGCTCGTCTCGACGTTTCTCGAGATCAAGCGGTATGAGGTCGACCGCTACCGACGCTACGTCACCGACTGGGACTTTGCCGAGTACGCACACCACCTCTGAGGCGCTCGCCCGGGCCTTTCGAGACTGCGTCGGCGAGTTTCCGACCGGCGTCGCCGTCGTCACTGCCGAGTACGAGGGCACGCGAACAGGAATGACACTGAACGCATTCGCGTCGGTCTCACTCGACCCGTTGCTCGTGCTCGTGTCGCTCGGACACGGCTCGCGGACGCTCTGGGCGACGACCGAGAGCGGCCGCTTCGGCGTCAGTGTGCTTCGCCGAGAGCAGGCCCAGGTCGCCCTCGACTTCTCCGAGCGGGGGGCGCCGTTTCCCACGGAGCACGTCGAGCAGGATCGTGAGGGCTACGTCACGGTGCGCGGGGCGGTCGCTGTCCTTCGCTGCGGCGTCGCGCAGATCGTCCCGGCCGGCGATCACGACGTCGTCCTCGGCAACGTCGCCTCGATCGAGCACCCGGGCGGCGAGCCGCTGATCTTCTACCGGGGCCGCTTCGGCGGCATGCAGACGGACGTCCTCGTTCCGGCTGGCCATCCGATCGCGATCGACGAGGGAGCGGGGTGGTGAGCGTGAAGCCGAAGGATCGGCTCTGCGCGCAGTGGACCTGGATGTTCGGCGCCGCTCGCTCTAGGATCGCTCAGCGGCCAAGTTGCTGCCAATGACGTCGTCCCCTTCTCGAACCGTCGAGTCCGAAGCCGCCGCCCGCGAGCAGCGATACACGATCGCCTTCGAGGAGTCCGCAGCCGAGCATCGGCCCCGGTTCGTCGTGGGCGCGGAGGGCTCCTGGCTCGAATTCGCCGACGGCACGAGGCTGCTCGATCTCCACGGCCAGTACATGTGCGTGGGCATGGGCCACGGGCATCCGCGCCTCCGCGAGGCACTGCACGAGGCAATTGACGGGTTGGACTACGTCTGCGAGATCCTGACGCACGAGGGCAAAGGGCTGGCCGCGAAGCTCCTCTGCGAGGACACGATGGAGGGCTCGGACTGGGCGGGCGCGGCGAAATTCGTCAGCACCGGCTCGGAGTCGGTGGAGCTGGCGCTCCTCATCGCGCGGCTCGTGAAGAAAAGACCCGTGGTCGTCACGATGGAGGCGGCCTACCACGGCTGGACGACGGGCGCTGCTGCTGCCACCACCTTGCCGTACCTCCGCAACGTCTTCCACGATCTGGAGTCGGACGAGTTCCGGACCGTCCCGACCCCGCACGCAGAGTTCCACGCGGCGCCGGCGCCGATCGACTGCGAGACCGAGGCGGAAGTCCGCGACGTCGTCGAGCGGACGGAGCGCGTGATCCGGGCGGTCGGTGTCGAGAACGTGGCCGGCTTCATGACGGAGCTGTACAACGGGGCGGGCGGGTACCTCGTCCCGGAGTCGTATCCCCCGATGGTGCGGGAGATGTGCGACCGCCTCGGCATCCTCTGGATCGACGACGAGGTGATCGCGGGCACCGGGCGCACGGGGCGGTGGTGGGCCTTCCAGCACT
>DATAOL010000059.1:0-7565 GCA_036265755.1 Gaiellaceae bacterium
GAGGGCAGCGCCACGGTGACAGAGCTGACCGCGCCGGCTCCGGCCGTGATCCCGCTCGAGCAGTGCAGCTCGCGGCGCATGCGGTCGAGGGCGAGGCGCGCGTTCTGCTGCGATTCGAAGCGCCGGTTCATGTCGAGCTCGGCCTTCGCGCCCGAGGTGAAGAGCGAGACGAGAGCCGTCACCACGGTCATGAAGATCGCGAGGACGACGACGAGCTCGATGAGCGTGTAGCCCCGCTCCTGGCGCAGCAGCCTCCGGATCACTTCGCCTGCGCCTCGACGTAGGCGAGGGCGCGGCGGGCGACGACCTCGCTCTTCGCGCCGAAGCCGAAGCGGCGCTCGAGAGTCTGGTCGACCTTGATGAGGATTCGGAGTGCATCGGCTCCGTTGTGCCAGCCGAAGCGGGCTCCCGTGACGATCCAGGAGTGCTGGTAGAGCCAGAAGTCGATGAGGTGCCGGGAGGGCTCCTTCCGGCCGCCCAGCCGCTCCTGCAGCGCCTTGGCGCGCGCAGGAAGCGAGATCTCGTCGGCCGGCTCGCTGGGGGCGCCCGGGACTTCGAAGTCGGGCTTGCGCGTCTTCTCGCCCGGTTCCGGCTCCGTGGTCGTGCCATCGGGCTCGGTCGTCGTGGCGGCGGGCTCGGTCGTCGTGGCCGCGGTGGTGGTCTCCTCGGTGGTTGTCGCCGCATTCGTGGTCTCGGCAGTGGTCGTCGCGTCCGTCGACGTGTCGACCTGGTCGCGGGTCCAGTCGCTCACGAGGACGACGCGCGTGCCCTTGTAGGGCGCGGAGTTCTCGGGCAAGCCGCTCTCACCGTAGGCCGAGTTCTTCGTCAGGCTGAGGACGACGACGGGAGCGCCGTTGTCGATCACCTTCGTGCCCGGCGACGGGCTCTGCACGGCCACCGAGTTGGCGGCGAAGCCCTTCACCGAGCCCTCCACGCGCCACGCGAATCCGGCGTCCTGCAGGATGCCCTTCGCGAAGACGTAGGCCTTGCGGCGGACGTCGGGAACGGTGAGCACGTGCGGCTTTGCGGGCGCCTCCTTCGCCTCGTGCTTGGCCGTCGGCACCGTGTCCGCGGCAAGGGTGTACGTCGCCGCACCGAGAAGCCAGATCACGGTGAGCGCGAGGAGACGCGGCAGAAGTGCCGTCAGTCGGGCCGCCATGGCTCCCCAATCGGCAGGGGCCGGGGAAAAGTCAAGCCCCTATCGGGTAAAGCCCACGATGCGCGACCCGGAGGGGGCCGGAGTGATTCCGACGACCGTGAAACGGCGGGCTTTCGGCGCCTGGATCCGCTTCGGCGTGGGCGCGTCCTGCCAGCTGAAGGCGACGCCGGCGAAGGACTGGAACCACGGCTCTTCCTGCGGGTAGGCGACCGCCGGTGAGAGCTGGAGATGCAGGTGCGGGCCCGTGGCGTGACCGGTCGAGCCGACGAGGCCGACGGGGGCGCCCGCGGCGAGGGCGGCGCCCGGCGTGACGACAGGCTCGAGATAGCTGAGGTGGCAGTAAACGTAGAGCGCGCCGGTATCGAGGCGCAGCTTCAACCCGATGCCGCAGCGCCCGCTTCCGTCGGTGTACGTCTCGACCACCACCGCGTCGGTCAGCGCGTAGACGGGCGAGCCCTCCGGCGCCGCGATGTCGGCGGCGGGATAGTCGTGATGGGTGTGTCCGACGGAGACGACATCCGGTCCGCCGCCCACCGGGAAGACGTAGTCGCCGCTCGAGACGGCGCCGCCGAAGGAGGCGGCGGCAGGGGCCGCCACCGAGGCCGCTTCCAGGTCGCCCTTCAGCGACTGGAGCTTCGCGACCGCGGCGGCCAGGTCGTTCCGGCTCGTCTCGATGCGACGGCGGTCGTGCGCCTGTCCCCGCTCGAGACTCGCGATACGCCGCTCCAGCGAGCGGAACTTGCTCGTGGGGATCTTCGGATTACCGGCGCGCAGCTCGAGCTCGAGCTGCCGGTCGGTCGCACGGTCGATGCGCTTCTCGATGCGCGGCATGGCGTCTCGGGCACGCGCGACGGCGCGGCGGGCGGCTGCGATCTTCTCCTGCAGGTCGTCGAGGAGGAAGACGGCGCTCGGCCCTCCGGAGCCCGTGGAAAGCGTGAAACCCGCGCCGGAGCCGAAGTCGGAGGCGAGGGCAAGCACCTCGTCCACGTACCACTGTGCGTGGTTGTAGGCGAAGACCGCGCGCGAGATGTCGCTCGTCCCGCCTGCTGCAGCGAGGTAGCGCGCCGCGGCGAAGACGGCGTCCTCGGGATTCCAGGGGTCCGCGAGACCGTCGTTGTTGGCGTCCAGCCCCCAGCGCAGCCACGTGTCCGGCATGAACTGCATCCAGCCGACCGCACCTGCCGAGCTCGGCCCCATGTTGCGGCCGAAGTTCGATTCCACCTTGTTGATCGCCGCCAGCACCTGCCAGGGAATGGCGTACGTGTCCCCGGCGCGCTGCCAGAGGCCGAGAAGCTCGTCGTAGGAGAGAACGGCCGGTTGCTGCGGGGGCATCGAGAGCGGGAAGGGAGAGTTGATGGAGCCTGGCGCGTTCGGCGTCTCGGCGCTCGGCAGGCTCGACGCCGTAGAGGCGGGAACGATGGTGAAGCTCCGCGCCGAGGCGACGCCGGAGAATGCGAGCAGGGCGGCGAACGCCGCGCCGAGAGCCGCCGCTTTCATTTCTCACTCGAGGCGAGCCGGAGACCTGCGCCGTTCCCGTTCGCGACGGAATCCGGCTCGTCCTCCGGCGGAGCCTCCTCCGCCTGCTGCTGCGCCTCGGCCTCCGCCGCGGCTTTCTCCTCGACGCGGCGACGCTTCAGGGCCTGCTGCACCGAGATCTCGAAATCGTGGCGGTTGGTGGCGGCATTGGCGGCGACTTCGTCCTCGACGAGCCCCTCGAGGACGAGCTCGACCAGGTGCTGCGAGAAGCTCTGCATCTTGTGGAACTCGCCGTCCTCGATCGCCTCGGTGAGCTTGTCGGTCTCACCGTCGCGGATGAGGTCGGCGATGCGGGCGGTGTTCACCATCACCTCGACGGCCGCGACCCGGCCGCCGTCCGTCTTCGGCAGCAGGCGTTGGCTGATCACCCCGCGGAGGACGCCCGCGAGGATCTGCCGCACCATCTGCTGCTTGCCGGGCGGGAAGAACTCGACGAGACGGCCGATGGTCTCCGCCGCGTCGATCGTGTGCAGCGTCGAGAGGACGAAGTGGCCTGATTCGGCGGCCTGGAGGGCGGCCTGCGCGGACTCCTGGTCGCGGAGCTCTCCGATCAGGATCACGTCGGGGTCCTGGCGCAGAACGCGGCGCAGGGCCTCCATGTACGACTCGGTATCGAGCCCGACCTCGCGCTGGTTGACGATGCAGCCCCAGTCGTCGTGGACGAACTCGATCGGGTCCTCGATCGTGACGATGTGCTGCTGCCGGCTGCGGTTGATCGAGTTGACCATCGCCGCGAGCGTCGTCGACTTTCCCGAGCCGGTCGCCCCGGTGACGAGGACGAGGCCGCGATGCTCCTCGGCGAGGATGCTGACGCCCTCGGGCAGACCGAGCCTCGAGAAGCTGGGAATCTCCTTGGGAATGAAGCGGAAGGCGAACGAGATCGCGCCGCGCTGGCGATAGCCGTTGACGCGGAAGCGGCCGAGCCCCTCCGCCATGTAGGCGGTGTCGAGGTCGCCCGCGTTGTAGAAATGCTCGCGCTTCGCCGGCGTGCGCTCCGTGACGAGGTTCAGGACGGTCTCGAGGTCGGACTCCGTCAGAAGCCGTTCCTCCATGGGCGTAAGCACCCCGTCGATGCGGGCCATCGCCGGCGAGGCGATCTTGAGGTGCATATCGCTGCCGCCGAGCTCGATGAGGCGTGCGAGAAGGCCGTCCAAGTCCATGGTCGCCCAGCCCCTATCGGCCGGGCTCTCGGCGCTCTTTAGCCAAAGGGGGTGATGCCGCTCAGCCGCTACAATGCGGCCCGCCGCGGGGGAGTTCCCGAGTGGCCAAAGGGGACGGGCTGTAAACCCGTTGGCTCAGCCTTCAGAGGTTCGAATCCTCTCTCCCCCATGACACGCGTGGTCGGGCTTTACGGTCGGCAATGCCGACCGCCGCCCGCCTGACCAGACAAGTCATGACCTTCCAACCAGGGAGAAGCCCCGCAGGTGAGCGGGGCCTCTCTCGTCGGGCGACGCTTCGAACGACTAGGACTTGCGGGCTGCCGCCTTGCCGCCCTTGCGGCCTGCGGCTTTCTTCTGCGCGGTCGTCCCGCCCTGGCTCGAGCTGGAGCGCGAGCTTCCGGAGCCGGATTTCTTGCCGCCGCGCGAAGAGGACCCCGGAGAATTAGCGATGCGCGCCGCACGTTCTTTCGACATGCCCTTGTCCTTGAGCGCCTCGTACTGCTTTTCGTTCTTGACGTTTGCCTTGTTGGTGGGCATGAGCACGCGATACCCGGCTTCGCGCACCCGAAACGATGCGCTACGGCTCCGTGTGGACGACCACGTCGGCGATCTCCGGGTGCCTGCGACGGATGCGCTCCTCGACGTCGCTGGCGAGGGCGTGCGCCTCGGCGAGCGGGCGGTCCGGGTCCATCTCGAGCGTCAGGAACGCGACGAGGCCGACCTCGCTGTTCAGCAGCCGCAGCTCCCGCGGTTCCGTTCCCGTCGCCTCCACGACGATTCGGCGGAGCGCCTCGGCCTCCGCTTGGCGCTCTCCTTCGGCCACCGCGATCGCGCTTGCAGGCTCGGCAAGAGGCTCGAGGTGGGTCTGCACGGCGTCCACCTCGGGGAGCGCGTCGAGAATCTCGTGCTCGACGGCGGAGGCGATCTCGTGCGCCTCGGCAAGCGCGTAGCCGCCCGGGAGCTTCAAGTGGAGCGACACCTCGGTGCGCCCGCCCACCTCGAGGACGACGATGTTGTGCACCTCGCTGACGCGCGAATCGCGCAGCGCCGCCGCATACGCGCGCTCGCGGATCGCCTCGGCCTCCTGTGGCTCGACGTGGACGATCACGTCCGCACCCGGCACGGCTCGCTCGACCGCTTCCTCGACGGCGTCGGCGGCAGCGTGGCCCTGCTCCACGCCGGCGGCCTGCGGGACGCCGATGACGACGTCGGCGAAATGGCGCCCGGCGGCGCGGCGCATGCGGAGCCGGCGCAGCTGGACGCCGGGCCCGAGCTCCTCGATCGCCGCCTCGGCGGCCTCGCGCGCCGAGGACGGCGCTCGGTCCATGAGGACGTCCACGTTGCCGAGGATGAGCCGGCCCGCCGCTCCCAGGACGAGCGCGCTGACGAAGAGGGCCGCGATCGCGTCCCCCTCGGGATAACCGTTGCGAGCGAGGACGAGTCCGACCAGCACCGCCACCGAGCCGGCCAGGTCGCTGCTGAAGTGGAGGACGTTCATGGCGAAGGCAGCACTCTGGAACTGCTTCGCCGCACGCAACGAAACGAGGGCCCGGCTCGCGTCCACCGCGATCACGACTCCGATCACGGTGAGCGCTATCCAGTCGGCGTCCACCGCGTGAGTTCCCTCGACGAGGCGGACGACGGCGCTCACCGCGATCACGAGCGCGGCGATGACGAGGATGGCCGCCTCGGCAAGCGCCGCGAGATGCTCGGCCTTCCCGTGCCCATAGGGGTGTCCCACGTCGGGCGGCCGTCCCGCCACGCCGACGGCGAAGAAGGTGAGGAGGGCCGCGACGAGGTCGGTGCCGGAATGGGCCGCCTCCGACAGCAGCCCGAGGCTCCCCGAGTGGATCCCCGCCGCGAGCTTCAGCCCGATGAGCAGGAGCGCGGCGAACACCGAGACTAGCGCCGTGCGACGCTGCGGGGACATGCGGCGAAGGCTAACGGCGCTCGTGGCTATTCTTGGAGCATGGCCGACGCCCCACCTGCCGAGGGCAGCTACGAGATCGTGTGCCCCCATTGCCGCAAGCCGTTCCAGGCCGAGCTGATGACGGGCGGTTCGGAGCGGAATGCGGGCTTCAAGTGCCCGCACTGCCGGCTGTTCGTCGCGTACGAGCGCGTCAGCCCCGAGAACGGCGAGACCGAGTCAGCCTAGGTTCAAGCCCGCACCGCCATGACCCGATAGAGGGAGTGTGGCTGCGGACGCGCGAACCGGTCTCGCCCCTCCCCGGGCGCACGTCTTCGCCTCGGTCCGCGTAGCGCCCGTTCACGCGCTCGCTTTCGTCTTCGTCGCGAGCGTGCTCGGCCGCACGCTCTCGGGCTGGCTGCGCCAGACGCCCGTCTATTTCCCGGACGAGTACATCTACTCGGAGGTGGGCCGCTCGATCGCCGACCACGGGCGCCCGCTCGTCCGCGGCGGTTCCGCCCACTTTCCTGCGCTCCTCCAGCCGCTCCTCACGGCGCCGGCCTGGCTCTTCGAGGACGTCGCCACCTCGTTCCGCACGATCCAGCTGCTGAACGCGGTCGTCATGTCGCTTTCGGCGCTGGTCGTCTACTGGCTCGCGAAGCGGCTCGGGATCACGCCGTGGCTCGCAGTGGCCATGGCCGCGTTCACCGTCGCCATTCCCGACATGTTCTATTCGGCGTGGATCCTCGCCGACCCGTTCGCATACCCGCTCGTGCTCGCGTCCGTGGCGGCCGCCACTGCGTCGCTCGACCGCCCGACGCGCCGAACGCAGGTCGCCTTCGTCGCCTTCGCCGGGCTCGCGACCTTTGCCCGCGTGCAGTTCGTCGTCCTGCCGGCCTGCTTCATCCTCGCCCTCGTCGTGATGGGCCTCCGCGAGCGGCGCCTGCGTGCGTCGATCCGCGAGCAGCGCCTGGCACTCGGGTTGCTCGCGCTCGGCGTCATCCCCGTCTTCATCGCCGGCCCGCGCAGCGTCCTCGGCTACTACGACAGCGTCGTCGGCCTCGATCTCTCGCCGCTTCCGATCCTCCGCTGGATGGGCTCGGACGGCATGCTCCTCCTCTACTCGTCCGGCTGGGTGCTCGTGCCCGGCGCCCTCATCGGGCTCGCCCTTGCTTTCTGGCGCCCGCAGTCGCGGGCGGAGTTCGGTTTCGCGCTCTTCGCCTCCCTCGTCGCCCTCGCGGTCGTCTTCGAGGCGGCGCTCTACGCGGCCAACGGCGCCGACCGGATCCAGGAGCGCTACTTCTTCTCCGTCCTTCCGCTCCTGGCGATCCTCTTCTCGCTCTACGCCCGCCGTGGCTTCCCGTACCGCGTGCCACACGCGCTCGTCGCGGGCGCCGCTCTCGCCCTTGCCGCCCGTGTCCCGCTGTCCGGCTTCACGGCTGCGGACGGGAAGAGCAACTCGCCGCTTCTTCTCGCCGTCGGGATGCTCGAGCAGCAGGTCGGCAACGTCGCGAACGCGTCGCTCCTCGTGGCGCTCTTCGTCGCAGGCCTCTCGCTCGTCGCGGCCGCGATGGGCTTCTACCGAAAGGCCGCCGCTCCCGTGCTCGTGGCGATCGCGATCGCCGGAGGCTGTGTCGCCTCTTTCGGCGCTGTCAGCCTCGGCCACCAGGCCGCCTCGAACGTCTACAGCACGACGCTCTGGCCGGATCCGGCCTACGTCGACCACGCCGGCCTCGGGAGCGTCGCGCTTCTCGAGACTCCCTCAAACGACCGGGGGTTCGCCACGGAGCAGCTCTTCTGGAAC
>DATAOL010000060.1:0-6137 GCA_036265755.1 Gaiellaceae bacterium
CTGGCCGTCCGCTATTCGGAAGGGGACCCGCGCGAGCGGCACCGCGGTCTCTCGCACCACACGAGGTCGGTTCTCGCGCTCGCAGGCAACGCGGCGATCGGGTGGCCCGAAGGGCTCGATCTGCCTCCAGAGCTCACGGAAGTCGTTGAGCTCGACGTGGACGGATGGGGCGAGGCGTGCGACGGGCTGCCCCTCGTGCACATGGGCCGTGGGCCCGAAGACGATCCCTGGTTCTTCGCGGTGGCCTTCGCGGCCGGCCGGCTGGCCTCGCGCTACGTGCGGTGAGATAGCCTTCGCAACCCATGAGGATCGGCGTCGCCAGGGAGATCAAGCCGGATGAGCACCGCGTCGCGCTCACGCCCGCGGGCGCCCGCGAACTCGTGCAGAAGGGCCACGGCGTCGTCGTCGAGCAGGGCGCGGGTGAAGGGAGCGCCCTCCCCGACCCGGCCTATGAGGCGGTGGGAGCGACGATCGCTTCCGTCGACGACGTCTGGGGGGCGTCCGACATGGTGCTCAAGGTCAAGGAGCCGCTCGAGGCCGAGTTCGGCCGGCTGCGCGAGGGACTCATCCTCTTCACGTACCTGCATCTCGCTGCCGACGAGGCTCTCACCCGCGCTCTGGTCGACAGCGGCGCGATCTGCATCGCGTACGAAACGGTCGAGACCGACGATCGCCAGCTGCCGCTCCTCGCGCCGATGAGCGAGGTCGCAGGCCGCCTCGCCACCCAGATGGGAGCCTGGGCACTCGAGAAAGCACAAGGAGGGCGTGGGATCCTTCTCGGCGGCGTGCCGGGTGTCCCGCCCGCGAAGGTCGTCGTCCTCGGCGGCGGGATCGTCGGCTACAACGCCGCGCTCATCGCCGTCGGGATGCAGGCCGACGTGTGGGTGCTCGACAAGTCGGTGCAGCGGATGCGCGACCTGGAGATGATGCTCGACGGCCGCATCACGCTTGCCATGTCGAACCAGCTCGCGATCGACGAAGCGGTCGAGAATGCCGATCTCGTCATCGGTGCCGTGCTCATCCCCGGCGCCCGCGCGCCGAAGCTGATCACGCGCGACATGCTCCAGGGCCTGAAGCCCGGCGCAGCGCTCGTCGACGTCGCCATCGACCAGGGCGGCTGCTTCGAGACCTCGCATCCGACGACGCATTCCGACCCGGTCTTCGCCGTCGACGGAATCGTCCACTACTGCGTCTCGAACATGCCCGGAGCGGTGCCGGTCACCTCGACAGCGGGCCTGACGAACGTCACGCTCCCGTACGTGGAGCAGATCGCCGATCTCGGCGTCCGCGAGGCCGTGGCCCGCAACCGCGCGCTCGGGCGGGGTGTGAACGTCTTCGAGGGGAAGCTCACGTACGAGGCGGTGGCCGAAGCGCACGGCCTCGACTACTCGCCGCTCGACGAGGTGCTTCCGCTCGAAGCGGTCTAGTAGCACGGGTTTGGCGGGATGGCGGAGCGGCTCAGAGGGATTTCGTCAAGCCTTCCTAGCGCGGCACCGCGCCGGAGCGCTACGCCTCGGCAGGCTCTTCGGGCTTCTCAGCCTTCTCGGGCGTCAGCTTGACGACGGCATAGGTGATGCCCGCGGCGAGCGCGATCACGGAAAGGATCCAGATAGCCATGCCGAAAAGCCCGAGGACAGTGGTCATACGCAAAGTAGAATAGCCCGATGCCGCGCGCCTGCGTGATCGTGCTGGACGCGGTTGGTGCGGGCGAGCTGCCGGACGCGGCGGACTACGGCGACGAGGGCTCCAACACGCTCGCCAACGTCGCAGAAGCGGTCGGCGGCCTCGACCTCCCCAACCTCGAGCAGCTTGGCCTCGGGAACGTCGAGGACCTCGCGGGCTGCCCGCCGCAGCCGCGTGCGCCCGCGGTCGCCGGGCGGCTCTTCGAGCGTTCGAAAGGCAAGGACACGACGACCGGGCACTGGGAGCTCATGGGGATCGTGACCCCGGAACCGATGCCCACGTACCCGCACGGCTTCCCATTCGACGTCATCGAGGAATTCGCGCACCGCACCGGCCGCGGCGTCATCGGCAACAAGGCCGCCTCGGGAACCGAGATCATCGAGGAGCTCGGCGAGGAGCACCAGCGCACGGGCAAGTGGATCGTCTACACGTCGGCCGACTCCGTTTTCCAGGTGGCTGCCCACGAGGAGACGATCCCGCTCGAGGAGCTCTACGCTGCCTGCGGCATCGCGCGGGAGATCCTCACCGGCAAGAACGCTGTCGGCCGCGTCATCGCCAGGCCCTTCGTCGGCGAGCCCGGGAACTACACTCGGACACCCAACCGCCACGACTGGTCGCTCAAGCCGCGCCAACCGAACTACCTCACGCTCGTCCGCGAGGCGGGCAAGGAGGTGTACGGCGTCGGGAAGATCCACGACATCTTCGCCGGCTTCGACATCGACCACTCGGAGTCCACGAAGTCGAATATCGATGGCATCACGAAGACGGAGGCGCTGCTGCGCCAGTTGGACGACGGCCTGATCTTCGTCAACCTCGTCGAGACGGACATGCTCTGGGGGCACCGCAACGACCCGGTGAATTTCCACCGCTGCCTGCAGGATTTCGACCGGCGCATCCCGGACCTGCTCGACGCGCTCAGGCCACAGGACCTCTTCATCCTCACCTCCGATCACGGCTGCGACCCGACGACGCCTTCGACGGACCATTCCCGCGAGCACGCCCTGCTGCTCGCCTACGTCGAGGGGCGGAATGCGGATGGCGCCATCCACGAGGGCGAGTTCGCCGACGTCGGCGCGACCGTGAACGCGTGGCTCGGCGGCAAGGCCCCGTCGCGCGGCATCCCGGGCACGCCGATCGTCGAGCAGTGAGCGCGCCTTCCCCGGCCGCGGGCGCGATCCGCGCGGCCGACCTGATCCAGCGCAAACGCGACGGTGAGGAGCTCGGAGGGGAGGAGCTCGCCAGGCTCGTGCTCGCTTACGCACGGGACGAGGTACCCGACTACCAGATGGCCGCGTTCTGCATGGCCGTCTACTTCGAGGGCCTGAGCCACGCGGAGACGCACGCGCTCACCGACGCCATGGTGCAGAGCGGCGAGACCGTCGACCTCTCGGCTCTCGGGCGCAAGGTGGTCGACAAGCATTCGACCGGCGGGGTGGGGGACAAGACTTCGATCGCCCTCGGACCTGTTGTCGCAGCCTGCGGCGTCCCGTTCGCCAAGATGAGCGGGCGAGGGCTCGGTCACACCGGCGGGACGCTGGACAAGCTGGAGTCGATCCCAGGTTTCAGCGTCGAGCTCGACCGCGAGTCGTTCATCGCGCAGGTGCAAGACATCGGCCTGGCGATCATCGGACAGACCGCCGAGCTCGTTCCGGCGGACAAGCGCCTCTACGCGCTCCGCGACGTGACGGCGACCGTGGACATCATCCCGCTCATCGCGTCGAGCATCATGTCGAAGAAGATCGCCGGAGGCGCGGACGCGATCGTCCTCGACGTCAAAGTCGGCGACGGCGCCTTCATGAAGGACCTCGAATCGGCCCGTGAGCTGGCCGACTCCATGCGTGAGCTCGGCCTCCGCGCCGGGCGCGAGGTCGTCTGCGAGCTCACCGACATGGATCAGCCGCTCGGGCAGGCGGTGGGAAACGCCCTGGAGATCCGTGAGGCCGTGGCAGTCCTGGAGGGCGCAGGGCCCGATGACCTCGTCGAGCTCGTCCTCGGTGCGGCGGCGCATCTCCTGGCACTCTCCGACCTCGGGGTCGACGCGGCCGAAGGGCGCGCTCGCGCGGAGCAAGCCATCGCCGACGGCAACGCGCTCGACGCGTACGGACGCTGGATCCGAGCGCAGGGCGGGAACCCGAGCCTCGACGCGTTGCCGGGAGCTCCGGTTGTCGAGCGGGTGACCACCCCGTCCGCCGGCTACGTTCAGCGCATCGCGACGACCGCCATCGGCGAGGCAGCACTGGGCCTCGGAGCCGGGAGACTCCGCAAGGAGGACGACATCGACCACACCGTCGGCATCGTCTGTCTCGCGAAACGCGGACAGCAGGTTGCCGCTGGCGACCCGATCGCGGAGGTGCATGCTCGGACCGACGAATCCGCCGGCAGCGGCGCGGCAGAGGTAGCAGCCGCTTATCGGATCGGCTCGGAGCCCCCAGAGAACGTCCCCATTGTGCTGGACGTCATCTCCTGACGGGGAGGAGGACGGCGTGCCCGAGCTGCCCGAGGTCGAGACCATCCGCGCACGCCTCGCGCCCGGCCTGGAAGGACGCAGGTTGGAGCGTGTCGAGATCGTCGACCCCCGGTTGACGCGGCCCGAGCCGCCCGAGGCGATTGCGTCCGCGCTCGAAGGCGAACGGATCACGCACGTGGGCCGGCGCGGCAAGTATCTGGTTTTCGAGTTCGAGAGCGGGCGGCACCTCCTTGTCCATCTCCGCATGACCGGCAACGTCGTGCATCCCGCACAGGGCGGCCTCGCCGCCGACCCATACCGACGCGCCGTTGTCACATTAGACGACGGGTCGGACGTCGCCTATCGCGACGTCCGCCGCTTCGGCACGTGGTCGCTCCTCGAGCCGGGCGAGCTGGACGAGTACTTCGCCTCTCGCCGTCTCGGTGGGGAGCCGCTCGAGCGAGGTTTCACGACGCGCGCCCTCACGCAATCCCTGGCGGGCCGGCGTGCGCCGATCAAGGCCGCCCTGCTCGACCAACGCGCGGCGGCGGGGATCGGGAACATCTACGCGGACGAGGCCCTCTGGCGAGCCCGGATCCATCCGCTGCGCCCGGCCGGTTCTCTCACCGCGGAGGAGATCGTCCGGCTGCGCAAGGCCATCCGGGCCGCGCTCGAAATGGGCATCGCCCGCCAGGGAGCGACGCTTCGCGACTACCGCGATCCCGAGGGACGCCGAGGTCGCATGCAGCATGAGTTCAAGGTCTACGGGCGCCGGGATGAGCCGTGCCCAAGGTGCGGCACGCCGATCGCCAAGACGCGCGCCGGCGGGCGCGGCACCTGGTACTGCCCACAGTGCCAGGCGCTCGAGCCCGGTTAGGATCGCTGTATGGATCCCTGGTCGTTCGAGCCACGCGGCCGCTTCGAGGAGTCCGAGCTCGAGAGCCAAGCGCTCGAGGGAAACCCGCTTGGCGATCCGAGCGTCCGACCCGTTCGCGTGTACCTGCCGCCCGGCTACGACGACGAGCCGGCCCGCCGCTACCCGTCCATCTATGTGATCCAGGGGCTTACGGGCCAGCTGGACATGTGGCGAAACCGCGCTCCGTTTCGCAAGAACTTCCCCGAGCTTGCGGATGACCTCTTTGCGAGCCGGGACTCGCCTCCCGCCGTGCTCGTGTACGTCGACTGCTGGACGTCGCTCGGCGGCAGCCAGTTCCTCGACTCGCCAGGGACGGGCCGGTATCACACCTATCTCTGCGAGGAGGTCGTCCCCTGGGTGGACAAGACCTATCGGACGCTGGCCGAGCCGGCGCACAGAGGCATCGCGGGCAAATCGTCCGGAGGTTACGGCGCCATGGTCACACCGATGCTTCGCCCAGACGTCTTCGGCGGCCTGGCCACGCACGCCGGCGACGCGCTCTTCGAAGCCTCCTACCTCCCCGAGGTGCCGCAGGTCGCCCGCGCGCTCCGGGATGACTACGACGGCTCGTACGACCGCTTCTGGGAAGACTTTCGTTCGCGGCCGGCCTTCTCCAAGGATTCCGACCACGTCCTTCTCAACCAGTGGTGCATGGCCGCCTGCTACTCGGCGGACGAGGACGGCACCGTGCACCTCCCGTTCGACCCGGCGACCGGCGAGCTGGTGCCCGAGATCTGGGAGCGCTGGCTCGCATGGGACCCCGTGCGGATGGTCGCGAGCCACGCCGACGCCCTTCGCTCGCTCAAGGCGATCTACATCGACGCGGGCAAGAAGGACGAGTGGTTCCTCGATCTCGGGGCGGAGGCGTTTCGCCGGGAGCTCGAGAAGGTCGGCGTCACCGATGTCTACTTCGAGCTCTTCGACGCCACGCACATGGGGATCGAGTACCGCTACCCCATCGCCATCCGCTACCTCGCGGAGCGGCTCTCAGCCTGACGGCGGCCGCGCCGACACCGCCGGCACGGCCCGCAGGTCACGACGACGTCTGAGCGTGTGGATAGGATCGGGCGACCCGACCTAGGAGCTTCGATG
>DATAOL010000061.1:0-6032 GCA_036265755.1 Gaiellaceae bacterium
CCTCACTCTCGGTGATCTCGACAGGCATGTCGAGGTACTCGAAGACGCGGTCGAAGAGCGCCAGCGAGGTCTGGGCGTCCAGCTGCACGTTGAGGAGCGAGCCGATCGGCCAGAAAAGGCGCGTCTGCAAGGTGGTGAACGCGACGACGGTGCCGAGCGTGACGCCGCCGATGAAGCTCTGGCCGGCGAACCAGTAGACGAGCGCCGGCATGATCGAGAAGCTCATCTGGATGGAGGCCATCATCCAGCGGCCGGCCATCACCCTCCTCACCTCGAGGCTGGCGAGCCGGTCGGACTCCCCCTCGAAGCGGTCGGCGAGCTCGCCGCTTCGGCCCATCGTCTTCCCGAGCAGCATCCCGGAGACCGAGAGCGACTCCTCGACGAGCGTGGAGATGTCGGCCATCGTCCGCTGGCGGTCGGTGGTGATGCGGCGGCGCACGTTTCCGACCCGGCGCGTGAGGAGGACGAAGACCGGGATCAGCGCGAGCGAGAAGACCGCGAGGCGCCAGTCGAGGAGGAACATCGCGACGACGGCGGCGATCACCGTCGTCACGTTGGAGACGATCGACGTCGCGGTCGAGGTGACGACTCCCTCGACGCCGCCGATGTCGTTGGCGATGCGCGACTGCACCTCGCCGGTGCGCGTGCGCGTGAAGAAGGCGAGCGAGAGCCGCTGTAGGTGCCGGTAGACCTGCGCGCGCAGGTCGTGCATGACACGCTGGCCGACGAGGTTTGAGAGCCAGGTCTGGAAGACGCCGAGGATGCTCGTGAAGACGGCGATCGCGATCAGCCCGAGGACGAGGATCGTGAGAAGGCGGTCGTCGTTCTTCGGCAGCGCCTCGTCGAAGATGTCGCGGACGAGGAAGGGCGAGACGATGCTGAGGAGCGCTGAGACCCCGATCAGCGTGAGCACGGCGCCGAGCCGCAAGCGGTACGGGGTGAAAAGGGCGAAGACGCGGCGGAGGTTGGCGCGCCGGACGGCCGGATCCGCCGGCCGCTCGGGCTTCTCGCGAGGTCTCATGCGTTCAAGCTACCCGTAGGATGGCACCTGGGCCATGGAACTCACCGCGCCAGAATTTCTCGTGGCCTGGGCGCTGGCAGGCGCCGCCGCGATCTTCGTCTTTCTGCACGCCGACCGCCGCGGCGTCGGTCACGCAACGGCCTGGGGAATCGGCGTCTTCCTCTTCCTCGGACTCTTCTTGCCGCTCTATTTCATTTACTACCGTCGTCAGAAGGGATCGCGTCGGTACTAGCCTGGTCCGCCGGCTCGGCTCCCTCCGCGGCAGCGGCCTTCCGATCGGCTTTCTTCTGCCGCTTCGCTTCTCGCCGCTCCTTGAGCTCGCGCTCGCGGCTGACTTTCGAGAACGTCTGGCGCCTCTTGGCGCTCGAGCCCATTACGGTCTCCTTCCGTAGCTGACGCTTACCACTTTGATCGCCGTCCGCGTCGGCTCGTGTAGACGAGCTTCGCCGGCGCCGATCTCATCCCGGCCTTCTCGAACCGCTCGCCGTGCCCGAGTCGCCGGGCTGCGCGGCTCGTCTCGGCCTGTTGCTCGGGAAGGACGAGGGTGATCGCCGTGCCGCTTCTTCCGGCCCGCCCTGTACGGCCGGTGCGGTGAACATAACCCTTGTCCTCGTCCGGTGGGTCGAAGTTGACGACATCGGTTACACCGTCGAGGTCGAGGCCGCGCGCGGCCACGTCGGTGGCCACGAGTGTCTTCACCTGGCCGCTTTCGAAGCGCCCAAGCGCCCGCTCGCGTGCGTTCTGTGAAAGATCGCCGTGCATCGCGACCGAGGCGACGCCGTGGCGCCGAAGCTTCTGGACGAGTCGGTCCGCGCCGCGCTTCGTCCGCACGAACACGAGCGTGAGGCCGTCTGCCACCCGCAGGTGCTCGACGAGCACATCAACCTTCGTATCCGCGGTTACGGACACGAAGTGGTGCTCGATCTCGGCCGGCTGGCGGGAGGGCAGATCTGCCTCGACGTACGAGGGGCTCTTCGTATACGCGCGCGCAAGCTGACCGGCCTCGCCGTCGAGGGTGGCGGAGAAGAACATCGTCTGGCGGTTGCGCGGAAGCCGGCGCACGATCTTGTCCACCTGCGGGCGGAAGCCCATGTCGAGCATGCGATCGGCCTCGTCGAGCACGAGGATCTTGATGCCCGCAAGGTCGACGAGACGCCGGTCGACCAGGTCCTGGAGACGACCCGGCGTTGCGACGAGGACGTGGGCGTCCTTGGCGCGCTTGGCCTGCGCATTGAGGCCGACGCCGCCGTAGACGGAGGCGACACGAAGACCCTTCGTGACCGCAAGCGACGCGAGCTCCTCGGTGACCTGCGCCGCGAGCTCGCGGGTCGGCACGAGGACCAACACGGCTGGGCGGCGGTCGGCCGGGGTCGTCCGCTCGACGATCGGGATCGCGAAGGCGAGAGTCTTGCCGGATCCCGTCGGAGCGCGGACCAGAAGGTCCAGGCCTCCCAGTGCGTCGGGCAACGCCAACGCCTGGATCCGGAAGGGGGTGTGGATGGAGCGAGCGGCGAGCGCTTGGGCCACGGGGTCGGACGCGCCAAGCTCGCGAAACGATTGCTGCATCTGGTTTCGACTTCCTTTCGGGTTCGAGACTTGCCCACCTCGAAACACCCGAAGGAGGAACGAGAAGCTCATCTCACCGGACGGCTGAATTGCCGTTCGTTGCCAACCACCGTAGCAGTCGGCGCGGCCAGCCCAGCGGAACGTCCTAGAACTCCGACCCGCCGACTCGTACCCTTTCGGCATGCCTCCGATCTGCTCCGTCTGCGGCCAGGAGAACCCAGAAGGCGCGCGCTTCTGTAACAACTGCGCAGCGCCGCTCGGGGCGGAGCACGAAACTGCCCGCGAAGAGCGCAAGGTCGTCACTGTCTTCTTCGCCGATCTCGTCGGCTTCACGGGCCGTTCCGAGCAGCTCGACCCGGAGGACGTGCGCCGCATGCTCTCGCCGTATTACGCGCGTCTGCGCTCGGAGATCGAGCGCTTCGGCGGCACCGTCGAGAAGTTCATCGGCGACGCCGTCATGGCCGTCTTCGGCGCGCCGACGGCCCACGAGGACGACCCTGAGCGCGCCGTGCGGGCCGCCCTCGCTGTCCGGGAGGCTATCCAGGAGCTGAACGAGGCCGACCCGTCGCTCGACCTGCACGTGCGCATCGCGGTCAATACCGGGGAGGCCGTCGTCGCGCTCGGCGCGAGGCCGACCGAGGGCGAGGGAATGGTCGCCGGCGACGTCGTCAACACCGCGGCCCGCCTGCAGACGGCGGCGCCGGTGGATGGAATCCTCGTCGGCGAGACGACCTACAGGGCGACCGAGCGGACGATCGAGTACGGCGAGGCGGAGCCTGTGGGCGTGAAGGGCAAGTCCATGCCAATTCCGGTGTGGGAGGCGTTGGCCGCCAGGGCTCGCTACGGAGTCGACGTGCAGCAGAGCGGCGGCGCCGCACTCGTCGGCCGGCGGGAGGAGCTCGACATGTTGTCCGATGCGCTCGGCCGTGCCCAACGAGAGCGAACAACTCAGCTGCTTACGCTCGTCGGGGTTCCCGGTATCGGCAAGAGCAGACTGGTGTGGGAGCTCGCGCAGGCCGTGGACGCGGATCCCGAGCTCATCGCCTTCTGGCGGCAGGGGCGCTCGCTTCCGTACGGCGAGGGCGTCGCTTTCTGGGCGGTGGCGGAGATGGTCAAGGCCCAGGCGGGAATCCTCGAGACCGACTCGGCCGAAGTAGCGGAGACGAAGCTTCTCCAGATGGTGGGGGATCTCATCCCGGATCCGACGGGAGCGCGTTGGGTTGAGGGTCATCTCCGCCCGCTCGTGGGGTTGACTTCGGACGGCGATCAGGGTGGGGACCGCCGCGACGAGGCGTTCGCGGCCTGGCGGCGGTTTTTCGAGGCGCTCGCCGAGCGGCGCCCACTGGTGCTCGTCTTCGAGGATCTCCATTGGGCCGACGACAACCTGCTCGACTTCGTCGACTACCTCGTCGACTGGGCGACGGACTCGCCGCTTCTCGTCCTTGCCACGGCGCGGCCCGAGCTCCTCGAGCGGCGGCCGGGCTGGGGAGGAGGCAAGTCCAATGCGGCCGCCATGTCGCTCTCACCCCTCTCGGAGGAGGACACGGCGCGCCTGATCTCGAGCCTCCTCGAGGAGACGGTGATGCCCGCCGAGAAACAGACTCTTCTCCTCGCCCGCGCGGGCGGCAATCCCCTCTACGCCGAGGAGTACTCGCGGATGGTCGCCGAGCGCGGAATCGCTCTCACGGAAGAGGCGCCGCTGCCCGAATCCATCCAGGGCATCGTCGCCGCGCGCTTGGACTCGCTCTCTGCCGAGGAGAAGACGCTGATTCAGGACGCGGCCGTGATCGGCAAGGTCTTCTGGAGCGGAGCGCTCGCCGCGATGAGCGGGCTGCAGCGCTGGACGGTCGAGGAGCAGCTGCACACGCTCGAACGGAAGGAGTTCGTGCGGCGGGACCGGCGTTCCTCAGTCGCAAGCGAAACGGAGTACGCCTTCCGGCACGTGCTCGTCCGCGAGGTCGCCTACGGACAGATTCCGCGCGCGCTACGTGCGGACAAGCACCGGCTCGCGGCCGAATGGATCGAATCCCTGAGCGCCGATCGCGAGGACCGTGCCGAGATGCTCGCCCATCACTATTTGCTGGCGCTCGAGTTCGCACGCGCTGCCGGCCAGGGGGTCGAGTCCATCTCGGAGCGGGCGCTCGTCGCCCTGCGCGAGGCGGGCGACCGCTCCTTTGCGCTCAGCGCGCTCAAGGCGGCGTCGGAGTTCTACCGGGAGGCACTTGAGCTCTGCCCAGACGACCACCCCGAGAAGGCACATCTGCTGCTGGCGTACGGTGAGTCGCTCTTCTGGACCAACTGGACGCAGGCCGACCCCTCGATTCTCGAGGAGGCCTCGCGGCGCCTCCTCGCGGCCGGGCAACTCGCTGAAGCCGCGCACGCCGAGGTCATGCTCCACCTCGTGTACTGGTACCGCGCTGAGCGGGAGAAGGCCACGCCGCATTTCGAGCGAGCGGCCGCGCTGGTCGAAGACGCTCCACGGTCGCGCGTGAAGGCTGACGTGCTCACGGACCTGGCGCGCTTTGCGATGCTGGACGATGAGGACGCCAAGGCGCTCGAGCTCGGGCGCGAGGCGCTCTCGATGGCCGAGGAGTTCGGGCTCGAGGGAGTTCGTGCGCGCATCCTCAACACCCTCGGCGTCGTGCGCGTGAGGCTTGGCGACCGCGAGGGGCTGGCCGACATCGAGCGCTCCGTGGAGTCCATGCCGGCCGGCTCGCCCGAGAGGCTGCGAGGCTTCATCAACCGCGCCACGATGCTCGCCGATCTCGGCGACCTCAGGGCCAGCGGCGACCTGTACGCGGAGGCATTGCGCGAAGCAGAGCGCGCCGGCTCGACCGGGCCCATCCGCTGGATCCGGGCGGAGCTCTTCTTCAACGAGTACCTGACCGGCCGCTGGGACGAGGCGCTCGCGCATGCGGAGGAATTCCTCGCCGAGGCCGAGACGCTGGAACGCCACTACATGAATGCGGCGGGTTACTGGGTGCGCGCGCCGATCCGCCTGGCGCTTGGAGACGAAGCGGGGGGACTCGCCGACGCCGAGCGCGCGCTCTCCCTCGGGCGGGACGGCCAGGATCCCCAGTTGCTCTTCCCTTGTATGGCGTATCACAGCCATGCACTCCTCGAAAGCGGGCATCGCTCGGAGGGTGTGGCCCTTTTGGACGAGCTGCTCGAGCTGGTTCGGTCGAACCGGACCGGCCTGGGTGGAGAATGGTTCGTTCCCCTGTCCATCGCCGCGTTCGCAGCCGGCCGTGGGGCAGAGGCCGAGTCTCTGCTCGAGGAGGCGACGTTGCCGACTCCGTGGGTACGCGCCGCCCGCGCCTACTTGGCCGGCGAGTTCGCGGAGGCTGCGGACATTCTCGGGGAGATCGGCGCTGTTCCGGAAGAGGCCTACGCGCGGCTCCGCGCTGGTGAGGCGCTCGTCGAGGCCGGGCGGCGTGCGGAAGCC
>DATAOL010000062.1:0-11846 GCA_036265755.1 Gaiellaceae bacterium
GCGATCCCGAGCTTGAGCGTGGAGGCGGCCATGAACCTGGCGCGCGCATTCCACGCCGCCCCCTTGCCGGTGCGGAGGTCCTGGACGAAGACGGAGGCGATGCCGGGGTAAGCGTCGACGAGGGCCCGGATCCGGCTCTGCAAGGCGCTGTCGAGCGACCCTTTGATGGGATGTGGGCGGGCGGCCGGCGGAAGCCCGTAGACCGGGCCGACCGTCCTCGACGCGCGTTCGCCCGATGCGTTGACGGCCGTGATCCGGATGGTCACGTCGCGGGCCGGAAGGCTCAGGGATCGCCAGAAGCGCCGGCCGGAGACGTGGGCGTCGGCACGGTAAACACCGTCGACCCGGAGGATCACGCGGGTCGTGTCCGCGGAGACCCTGCCGCGAATCCTCCCGAAGGACACCTCGCGGGGCGCAGGGGCGACGATCACGGGTGGTTTCAGCGGAGGCTCGGTCGGAGGGCTGAGGGCGAGCGTCACCACACCCGCATCATCACCGATGCGGTGGCAAGGGCGACAAGGGCCACCGAGAGGATCCGCAGCGCCTTCTCGGGCGGCGCCATCAGGGTTTCCGGCGTGATCGCCTCGGTGCTTCCGTCGGTGCGCTCGATCGTCCCCTGGACGCGGACGACGCGCCTGCGCACGTCTCGCACCCGGGTCGAGAGCACACGCTGCGCCAGGCTCGACGCGAAGGCGAACACCGCTCCGGCGATCGCGGCCGCATCGAGCGACTCCGCAGCTGCGAAGAAGCCGGTCAGGAGTGGAAACGCTCCCCACGCGAGAGCGAACCAGACGTCGTCGTGGAAGCGCCCTCCGAAGGACTCGAGGTTGTACGCGACGACGATGAACGCTCCGGCGACGACGAAGAGCGCGATCCATGGGTCGACCGTGACGGCGCCGACGAGCCCGATGGCGACTGCGCCCACGATCGACGCCGCGGCCAGGACGATGAGGACGGACCGTGGAATCTCGGTGCGGAGCGGCCGGCCGGCGAGCTCGTCCAGCGCATGAGCTCCGATCCCCACGGCGAGGAAGAACGCTGCCATCGTCGGCAGGAGCCGTGACCACGAGAACTCCGGGGTGAGCGCCGCGCCGAGCGCAACGTAACTCAGGTGCCAGGCCGTGTAAGGCGGGTGGAGAAGGGTGACGTAGTCTCGCCAGCCCCCGGAGCGGAGCGCGTAGAAGGCGGGACGCGAGGTCTCAGTCGCCACGCGTGCCCCAGAGCACGAGGCCGCCCCCGAGGCTGAGCCGCCGCCCCCGGACGTCGACGATTCCCGCGTCCCGCCAGGAGGCGACCAGCTCCTCGACGGGATGCCGCTCCCAAAAGCCGCGGATGCTCGGTCCGAGAAAGCTGCCGACCTCGCCCCAGCCGGCGGAGATCGCGCGGCCGAGCACGGGCAAGCCCACTCGCACGTAGAGCTCCCAGGCGGGCCGCGCAAGCCCGGCGGGGACGAAGAAGTCGAGCATCGCCACGCGCCCGCCGGGCCTGACGACCCGCGCGAGTTCGTGCATGGTCGCGGCCGGATCGTCCACGTACCGGAGCAGGTACGTGAAGGTGAGAGCGCCGAAGGAGCCGTCCTCGAAGAGCAGCTCCTCGGCGCGAGACTCGCGCAGCTCGATCCGGTCCGCCAGGCCCGCTGCCTCGACCCGCGCCCCTCCGGCGGTCAGCATCTCCGCGCTCTGATCGACGCCGATCACGCGGCAGCCGTACCGCTGCGCGAGCTCGATGGAGACCGCCGCCGTCCCGCACGCGACGTCGAGCACGGTGTCCTCCGGCTTGGCGTCCACCGTGGAGACGAGGAAGCTTCGCCAGCGCGGGTCCTGGCCGAAGGAAAGGAGACGCGCGTAGCGGTCGTACGTCGGGCCGAGCGGCGCGAACAGCTCGCGGGCGGCGCGATTGCGCTCGCTGAGACTCTCGGTCACGAGGCTATTGTTGCCGCTGTGAGCCTCGACGAGGAGATCTCGGCGGCAGCCGAGGCCGCGGCGGGGCACGCCGCCGAAGGGGAGGAGCTCGAGGCCGTCATTCCCGCAGAGCCCGGTCGGGGCGCAAGGGTCTACCTCTGCGCGTTTCGGAAGGGCGACGAACAGAGCTGGCTCGCCCTCGACGACGAACGGCGACCGGTTGCCGACCGCGCGCTCGTGCGCGAAGCGGTCTCGATCGCGGCCATGTGCGAGCTCGCGGAGGAAAGCGCGGGGGGCGGCGATCTGGGCGAGCTTCGGGCCCGACTCGTCGAGCTGCGGCTGAGCGAAGCGCCAGAAGGCATCGACGACGCGGAGGTCGCCGCCGCCGAGCTTCAGGAGGTCATTCGCGCCGCGCCGCGTCTCGCGAGCGTCGCGTACCTGGATTCCATCGGCCTGGCCGCGACCCGGCTCGAGCACACCCTCGGCCAGGTGGGAGGCTCACCGTTTGCGGAGGCGATGAAGAGCGGGATGCCGGCTGCCGACGAGCTGGCGGCCCAGGTCATCCGCGCGTACAAGGGCCCGCTCGGCTAACTCGGATCGAAGCGGTACACGTTCGTGTCCCGCATCTCGAAGCCTGCCTTCTCGTAGAGGCGATTCGCAGCGTCGCGCGACGGGCGTGACGTGAGGTCGACAGTGCGAGCGCCAGCCTCAGAGGCGACGCGGACCGCCTCCGCGACGAGCGCCTCGCCGATTCCCTGGCCGCGTGCCTCCGCCTCCACCACGACGTCTTCGATCCAGGCGCGCACACCGGTCGGGGCGCGAAACATTGCGAGTGTGAGGGAGCCGATGATCCGGTCCTGATCGTCTCGTGCGAGCAGGAGTGTCGTGGCCGGCGAGGAGATCATCGCGTCCAGCTGCTCACGCGTGGGAGGGCTCGCGGAGGAGGAGAGCTGGGGCACGAGCCGCGCGAAGGCCTCGACGAGCTCGTCGGAGACCCTGGTCGCCTGCGTGACGTGCACGTTCGGCTAGAGGGCTCCGCCGGCCGCGGGAGGCGCGGTCGCGTCGACGCCCGCGTCCCCGATCTGATTGCGCGATAGATGGTCCTCTGCGAGCAGGAGGTTTTCGGATGCGCGCTCGACCACGGCCAGGAGCGCGGACATGCTTGCCACCTCCTCACGCTGCTCCTTCAGGAACCAGTCCATGAACTGGGCGCCGACGAGGTCGTTCTCCTCGCGCGCGAGCGCCGCGAGCCGGACGATTTGCTCCGTGACGGTTCGCTCCTGCTCGAGCGCTAGCGCAACCGGCGCCACAGCGCCCGCGAAGTCGTTCTTCGGCTCCGAGACGGCGGGGATCCGCACGGTTTCCCCCGAGTCGAGCAGGTACTGGACGAGCATCATCGCGTGATTTCGCTCCTCGAGCGCCTGCCGGTAGAAGTGCGCGGCGAGCTGCTGCAGCGTCTCCGAGTCGAAGTAGACGGCAATGGCCACATACTGGTTCGAGGCGCTGAGCTCATAGGCGATCTGCTCGTTGACGGCTGTGATGAAGCGGCTCTCGGACATCGGGGCGTACATTACGGGTGATCGACGAAAGGAGCCCGATGGAGGGTGGATTCGGATTTCCGTTCGGGGGCGATCCCGACGATCTCATGCGCGGGCTGCGCGAGTTTGCCGAGCGTCAGACCGAGGCGATGCAGGAATCGCAGCGCGAGCAGTTCGCGACGCTGACTCTCAACACCGCGGTGGAGCTCACCGGAGCGGCCCTGAAGCGGGTGCAGGTGGAGGGCCCCGCCGACGAGCAGGCAGTCGCGCTTCGTGATGCCATGCGGGTTCTCTTCCCGGAGGCGGTGGCGCTCGTGTCCGCGGCCCGGCAGGGGTTCATGCGCGAATCCGGCTGATGCTCCCCGACTCCGGCGCACTCGCGGTCTTCGTTCTCGCTGCTCTCGTGCTGCTCGTGGTGCCCGGGCCCGCGGTGCTCTACATCGTCTCCCAGAGCATCAGCCGCGGGCGCCTCGCGGGCATCGTGTCGATGCTGGGCATCCAGGTAGGGGCGCTCGTGCACGTGGCCGCGGCCGCCGCGGGTCTGTCGGCGCTGCTCGTCCGCTCGGCCACCGCGTTCGATGTCGTCAAGTACGCAGGCGCGGCTTACCTCGTCTTCCTCGGGCTGCGGCGGCTGCTGGGGCGCGACGAGGTCGAGGCTCAGGGTGCGCGCCGGGAGCGGAGTCTGCGGCGACTCTTCGCGCAGGGGATTGTGGTCAACGTGCTCAATCCGAAGACCGCCCTCTTCTTCTTCTCGTTCCTGCCGCAGTTCGTCGACGTGGAGCAGGGATCGGTTGCGCTCCAGATCGCGTCGCTCGGCCTGCTGTTCATCGTGCTGGCAACGTTGAGCGACGGCGCGTACGCGCTGGCCGCGGGGTCCGCGGCCGGCTGGCTTCGCGGGCGCCCCGGGTTCGTTCGTGGCGAGCGGCTCGCCACGGGCGGCGTGCTGGTCGGCCTGGGACTACTGGCGGCGTTTTCAGGTGCGGATCGAAATCGCTGAGGGGGCCACCCCGAGCCACCACCCGCTTTCGAGCGTAACCCCTCCGGCCGCGCGCCTGGCGCGCGGATCGTGCCGGAAGAGCGCCGTGCGCTCGTGACACTCCTCGACCGCGCGATCGTGCGCGCCCTCCCAGCGGTGCCCCGCAACATCGTACGACGTCTCTCCAGCCGGTACATCGCCGGATCGACCCTCGCCGAGGCGACGGAGGTCGTCCGCCAGCTGAACGAACAAGGCAGGGACGCGACCCTAGACGTCCTCGGCGAAGAGGTTGCCCTCCGCGAAGAGGCAGTCGGCCTGCGCGATGCGTACCGCCGCGCGCTGGAGACCATCCACGGCGAGGCACTGCGCTCGACGGTGAGCGTGAAGCTCACCGCGCTCGGCCTCAAGCTCGACTCGCGCCTCTGCCGCGACAACCTCACGTCGCTCGTCGCAGAAGCCGCGCGCTACGGGAACTTCGTCCGGATCGACATGGAGGACTCCTCGACGACCTCGGAAACGCTCTCGCTCTACCGCGCCCTGAGGGAGGAGGGACATGAGAACGTCGGAGTCGTCCTGCAGGCCGCCCTCAAGCGCACGCTCGCAGACATCGCGGCGCTTTCCGACCTCCAACCCAACGTGCGGATCTGCAAGGGCATCTACGTGGAGCCGGCCGAGATCGCCTACCAGGAGGACGAGACGATCCGCTCGAACTATCTCGATGCTGTCGAGGCGCTCTTAGACGCCGGCTCCTACGTGGGCATCGCGACCCACGACGACTGGCTGATAGGCGAGTCGCTCGCGCTGATCGAGGCGCGCGGGCTCACACCGGACGACTACGAGTTCCAGATGCTCCTCGGAGTTCGCCCGGAGCTCGGCGACGAGCTGGTCCGCGAGGGACACCGGCTGCGGGTCTACGTGCCGTTCGGGCGCCGCTGGTACGAGTACTCGGTGCGACGGCTACAGGAGAACCCGAAGCTGGCCGGCTACGTCGCGATGGACACGCTGAAGAGACTGCGTCCGTGATCTGGGCCGAGGCCGAAGGTTGCCGCGTCGTCGACTCGGGCGGCCGGGAGTACATCGACCTCTCCGGGGGGTTCGGCGTCGCCGCCCTCGGCCATCGGAACACGGACGTCCAGCGCGCGATCGAGCAGCAGGCCGCCCGCTGCGTCCATGCGCTCGGCGACCTGGCCGAGGCCGATGTCGCACGCGAGCTCCGAGCGCGGATCGGCGAAGGAGGTCGCGAGGTGATGCTCGGCGTGACAGGGGAGGATGCCGTCGAGATAGCGCTCCGGACGGCTCTCCTCGTGACCGGTCGGCCCGGGATCGTCGCCTTCTCGGGCGCGTATCACGGCACGGGGCTCCTGGCGCTCGCCGCGACGGGCTTCGAGCAGTTCAGGGCGCCCTTCGCAGACTGGCTTCCCGGCCCAGTACACCGCCGAGCCTACGGAGAGGATCCCGGTCCGCTACCCGCGGACGCGGGCTGCGTGATCGTGGAGCCGGTTCAAGGCAGGGCAGGCGCGCACGTCCCACCGGAGGGTTTCCTCGAAAGGTTGCGCGAGCGATGCGACGAGTCGGGAGCGTTGCTCATCGCGGACGAGATCTACACGGGGCTGGGCCGCACCGGCGAGCTCTGGCGGAGCAGCGACCTCGCCGACCTCGTCACCTGCGGCAAGGCGCTCGGCGGAGGGCTGCCGCTCTCGGCCTGTCTCATGCGCCCGGAGCATCGCCCGGCGTGGGACTTCGGGCCCGAGGACGTCTATACCCACACGCACATGGGGAACCCGCTCGCCTGTGCGGCCGCTCTCGTGGTGCTCGACCGTGTCCCGGGGCTGCTCGGCCGCGTGCGCGAGGCCGGCGAGCGCTTCGAGGCAGCGGGCTGGCACGGAGCCGGGCTCCTGCGGGCGCAGGAGGGTGACGCCCTGGCCGCGTGGGAGCGCGGCGTCATCGTGATCCCGGCCGGGGAGGATGGGCGCTACATGAGCGCGACGCCGCCGCTCACGATCACCGACGACGAGATCACTGAGGCGCTGGAGCGCATCGGATGAGGTATTCGGGCCGGTTCGTCGTCGTTGCGGCGTTCTTCGTCACAGCGCTCGTCGTCTCGAACATCATCGCGGTGAAGCTCGTGGAGGTCTCGGGCCGCGTCTTCCCGGCCGGCCTCGTGATCTTCCCACTCGCCTACGTGCTCGGCGACGTGCTCACCGAGGTATACGGAATCCGCTCGGCGCGCCGGGTCATCTGGCTCGGCTTCGCCTGCAACCTGCTCGCGCTGGGCGCGATCCAAGCAGCGATCCACCTTCCTGCCGCGGACTTCTGGCAGGAAAACCAGGCCGCCTACGACCAGATCCTCGGAACGACCTGGCGCCTGTTCGTGGCCTCGCTTGCGGCGTACATCGTGGGCGAGCTCGCCAACGCGTACCTCCTCGCCTATATGAAGGGCGCGACCGGCGGCCGGTGGCTCTGGACGCGAACCATCGGGTCGACGATCGTCGGCGAGGGCCTCGATTCGCTCATCTTCATCACGATCGCCTTCGCCGGAACGGGTGCCGCGCTCGTCAACCCGATCGTGACGACGTGGCTGATCAAGGTGGGCTGGGAGACCTTGGCCACCCCGTTCACCTACTGGGTCGTCGGCTACCTCAAGCGCGCCGAGGGGATCGACGTCTACGACTTCGGGCGGCCGGCAGAAGCGCGCGTCTGAGGATCCGCGGCGACGAAGAGCCGCCCCAGCGTCTCGAGGGCATCGGCCAGCTGACGGCGCTCGACCTCGGACAGCTCGTCCGACAGTCGCTCGAGTGCGCGGACGAAACGGCGGTAGCGCACCTGGTGCTCTCTCCGCCCCCTGGCGGTGAGGAGGACGCGAACAGCCCGCGCGTCCTGGGGATCCGGTTCCCGGCGGACGAGCTCCGCGCCCACCAGCGCGTCGACGGTCCGACTGGCGGTCGCCATCGTCACGCCGAGGGCCTTCGCGAGGGAGCCGATGCGCTGCGGTCCGTCGAGGATGATGAGTCGGATCGCCTGGGCCTGCGAGGTCGTGAGCTCGTGAGTCGACGGCTCGCTCGGGTCCTTGCGGCGGGCCAACTCGGTCAGCAGACGGACGATGCCCTCTGCCATCCGCTCGACGTCGCGCGCGCCGGTCACGCCGCCTCCTGGACGAGCTCGGGGGTGGAGGGAACCTCCTCGAGCGTTTGCCTGAGCTCGATGTGCGGGACGAAAAGAACCGCTGCGAACGCGACCGCCGCGAGCCCGATCGCGAGGAAGAAGACCGGGTGCAGCGCGCTGGCGAGGGCCTCGGGAGCGACTCGGCCGCTCGCGACCGCGCCGCCGAGCCGGGCCGTCACGATCGCTCCCATCACGCTCACACCGGTCATTGCGCCGACCGTGCGGAAGAACTGGACGGAGGCGGTCGCGACGCCGATTCGGCGCCTGCCGACCGAGTTCTGCACCGTCACGGTCAACGTCTGCATCATCAGGCCCACGCCGAAGCCGACGATGACGACGTCGCGGGTCACCTCCAGCTCGGGTGTGTCGACGCCGATCCCCGAGAGGAGGAAAAAACCGGCGGCGAGAAGCGGCGGGCCCGCGATGAGCACGGGACGATAGTGCCCGGTGCGCGAGACGATCTGCCCGGCGACGATGCTCATGGTGATAATCCCGAGCATGAGTGGGGTGAGTACGGCGCCCGAGTTGGATGCGCTCTCGCCGAGCACCCGCTGCACGAAGAGGGGGACGTAGATGATCGCTCCGAACATGGCAGCGCCGACGGAGAACGACGCGACCGTTGCGGCCGAGAATGTGCGCCCCTGGAAGAGGTCGAGAGGGAGGATCGGCTCCTCGACACGCCGCTCCCAGAGAACGAACGCCGCCGTCAGCACCACCGCAGCGAGAAAGAGGCCGATGATGATCGGGGAGCTCCAGGGGTATTGCGTCCCGCCCCAGACCGCGGCGAGGAGACCGGCTGCGGCACCCGTGCTGAGAAGGAATGCCCCGACGTAGTCGATCGAGTGCTTCTCGGGCCTCGGCCGGCGGACGAAGCCGAACCACACCACGGTGAGAGCGACGACGGCGAGCGGAAGGTTCACGAAGAAGCACCATCGCCACGAGCCGTTGTCGGTCAGCCAGCCTCCGACCGCCGGGCCGAGCACGGAGGAGGCCGCGAAGACCGCGCCGGTGAATCCCTGCCACTTGCCGCGCCGCCTCGGGGGGATGATGTCGCCGATCGCGGCGATGGCCAGCGGAATGAGTCCGCCTGCGCCGAGCCCCTGGACGGCGCGTCCCGCGATCAGCATCCCCATCGAGGTCGCGAGCCCGCTGATCACGGAGCCCGTCGAGAAGAGCGTGATGCCGATAAGGAAGAGCGGGCGGCGGCCGTAGATGTCCGAGAGCTTGCCGTAGAGCGGCACGGTGACGGTCGCGCCGAGCATGTAGGCGGAGAAGACCCAGGAGTAATGGTCGAAGCCGCCCAGATCGTGCGTGATGCGGGGGAGGGCGGTCGAGACGATGGTCTGGTCGAGCGCGGCAAGGAGCATGCCGAGCATGAGCCCGAAGAAGACGATCAGCGTGCGGCGCTTGCCGAGTGGATAGACGGATCGATCATTCATTTCGTTACGTAACGTAACCATATCTGAACGAGGCGGGCCGACGTCCCTCGAAGGGGTGGCTCTTCTACGCCAGGGTCGAGTAGCCGCCGTCGACGACGACCGTCTGGCCACGGATCATCGACGCCTGAGGCGAGGCGAGGAAGCACACCACGTCGGCGACGTCCTCGGGCTCCACCAGCCGGCCTGCGGGCGTACGCTCGCGGTAGAAGCCGAGCATCTCGTCCCGGTTGGGGAAGTAATCCAGGGCCCCCGTCTCGACGAGGCCGGCCGACACGGCGTTGACCCGAATGTCGCTCGGCGCCAGCTCCACCGCGAGGTAGCGGACGAGCGCCTCGAGGGTGGCCTTGGACACTCCGACGAGCATGTAGTTGTCGAGGACGCGGTCTGAGCCGAGGCTCGAGATGGCGACGATCGCGCTCCCGGCCGGCATCGCCGGCGCCGCTTCCCTCGCGATCGTGAAGAGTGCGCGGGCGTTTGCGTTCAGCGTCCAGTCCCAATGCTTCTCGTCGAGGTCGAGGAACGGGCGGATGACCCCGGTGGCCGCGTTCGACACGATCACGTCCAGGGGGCCGGTCTCGTCGAGAAGCGCTTTCGTCTTGTCGGGATCGCCCAGATTGCCGCGCAGCAGGATCGGCTCCGCGCCGAGCTTGCGAATCTCGTCGGCGGTCTCCTCGGCTGCCCGGTCGTTTCGTAGGTAGCTGACTGCGACCCGGGATGCGCCCTGCTCGGCAAACCGGAGCGAGATGGCCCTGCCGATGCCCCGTGACCCGCCCGTCACGAGGACGGACTTGCCGTCGAAGGTCATCGGCTCGGAGGCAGCGGGTCCGCGAGAGGAGCGTGGCTCGGCAGCTCCTCCCAGCCGAGCCTGCTTTCGGGCTCGACCGGCCCTTCGGCTGCCTTCGACGTGGCGAACGCGAGCCGTTCGAGCAGCTCGACCTGCTCCTCGCCGTAGGAGCGGACAGGGTGGTCTTCGGGGAGATCGCGGATCAGCGCGCGGACGCGGGCCCGGATCTGCATCGCGAAATGCGGCGTGGCCGGGCCGACAAGGGCTTCGATGTCCTCTTTCGTAGGCTCCGCCACGCGCGCGACTCTATCCGTTTCCGTTCGCTCCTAGGAAAAGACATAGAGCTCGTTCGAGTCGGCGCTGTTGAATGCCCCGTGGACGCCTGACCCGCCGTAGTCGTGGTACGTCTGATGCGCCGAGCCGAGGTCGTTCGGGAAGCTCGCCACCGGGCTCGGGCGCGCCAGCTTGATGCAGCCGTTCGAGTAGTAGTCCCCTTCTCGCTCCCAGCAGAACGGATCGTCGTATGCGGAGGAGCACGACTGCCCTTTCGACGAGGTCTCCTCGCTGTGGACGAATAGCTCGGTCCTCCTCGTGATTCCGTCCTTGCACGTCTTGTCCTGGACCCACCAGACGCGGCCCCTGACCTTCGAACCGCCGTAGCGGTCCCAGTGTCCTTTCTGCGCGTACCAGCCGGCGGGCAGCCAACCCCGTGCGACCTCGCACTCATCCGTCGTCGTCCCCGAGCCGCCGCGCCAGCTGCGGCTGTACTGGGTCGGGCTGGGGGGATAGGTCCACTTCCATATCAGGGTCGAGTCGAGGTTCGTGTCGCGGTCGAACGTCCACCAGCCGTTGGCCGCGCCGGCCGGCCCGCCGGACAGGCCGAGGACGAATGCCGCGAGCAGGGCGATGCGGCGCATCTCAGCGATCTCCTTCCTGCGGGCGGCTCGGGTTGTAGACGGGGCGGCGCCATGTCGGGTAGCCGCCGCTACCGCGGCTCGCAGGCAGGGGAACGGCGCGCCCGCAGCGGCCCGTGACGCGGTTGCAGTCGACGAAGGCACCCCCGGCCCCGGTCGAGGTCCAGCCGGTGATTCTTCCGGCAGCGGCAAAGCGAGGCTCGGCCACGCTGTGTTCGCCGGCCACCCGGATCGCGCGGATGACCGTGATCCGCCGGCCGGTCACCGCGAACACGGCGAGCCCCGTGCTCGAGGGTGCGACCGCGAGCGAGCCCTCCCAGTCACCCGCGTAGCCGACGACGCCGATGGCGGGGTCGACCGTGGTGAGGTCGAGGGACGCGAGCCGGGCTCCGCTCGCGACCGACACGAGCTCCACCCGCGGTGCGCCCGCCTCTGGGCCCCGCTCGAGGAGCACCTTGCTGCCGTCGGGGCTGATCGCGACCACGCCCGCGCCGCGGGCGAGCCTGCGCACCTTGCCGGGCCCGGCCAGCGCGGGCACGTCCAGCGCTTCGCCTTCGTGCTCGACGTAGGCGATCAGCGTCGTGCCCGCCCAGCCGACGACGACGTAGCGTGCGCGCGCCGGCGTCCAGCGGCGTGCGGGGCTTCCGGTCGACGCCCGCACAACGACGTTGCCCACGTACGGGACGCCCGCGCGGTAGGAGCGCCCGGCTCCCTGGAAGTAGGCGAGCGCGCCGTCGGCCCGCCAGGCGAGCGAGAACGCGCCGGCCGCAAGGACCCGGTCGTCTCCGGACTCGAGGTCGTGGAGGCGGATCGACGGCCTGGCGAGGGGATCGCCAGGCGAGATCCCCTGGTCCTCCCACGATTGGGACGGGTCGTCTCTCCTAAGCTCGCGCCACGCGTTGTAGGCGATGAGGCGGCCGTCGGGCGAGGGCACCGCCGCGGGCGTCAACCAGCCCGCCAGCGGAGCGACTGGCGGCGCCGCGAGCCGGACCTGCCCGAGCCCCGGCGCGCCGAGGAGCGAGCGGCCAACCGTGTAGAGGGCGGGCGGCCTTGGCGCCGGCGGGCCGGCGCCGCGCTCGGCGCTCTTGCCGCCGCAGGCACTGGCCGTCAAGGCGAGGAAAAGTCCGAGCAG
>DATAOL010000063.1:0-8691 GCA_036265755.1 Gaiellaceae bacterium
AGAACGGCATCCGGCAGCAGCCGGTCGAGCTCCGTGAAGATCTCGCGCTTCGCGTCCAGCTCCTCGACCACCGCTTCGATGACGAGCTCGCAGCCCGCCAGGTCGTCGAGCTCGGTCGTCGTCGTCAGGCGCGCGAGCGCCGCGTCGCGCTCCTCCGCCGTCAGCCGGCCTTTCTCGACGCCTCGGCCGAGGTAGTGAGCGATGCGCTCCCTGGCGCGCTCGCCGAGCTCCTCGGTCACCTCCCGCCCGACGGTCTCGACCCCGGCCTGGATGCAGACCTGGGCGATCCCGGCTCCCATCGTCCCGAGGCCCACCACGCCGACACGCCGAATCTCGGTCGCCACGGGCGGCAGCGTAATGGTTGAATAGTTCTCCCATGGCAGTGACGGTGCAGGAGCGCAAGCTGCTCCTCGACGGCGAGTGGATCGAGACCGGCGAGTGGCAGGAGGTGAGCTCGCCCTTCTCCGGCGAGCCCGTCGCGCGCGTGGCCAAGGCGGGTGCAGGCCACGCCCGGCAGGCGCTCGACGCTGCCGAGCGGGCCATGTCCGCCCCGCTCCCCGCGCATGAGCGCGCCGCGATTCTCGACCGCGTGGCCGCGCTGCTCCGCGACCGCCACGACGAGGTCGCGCAAACGATCTCCGCCGAGGCGGGCAAGCCGATGAAGGCGGCTCGGGTCGAGGCCGAGCGCGCAGTGTCCACGTACACCATGGCGGCCGTCGAGGCGCGCCGGCTCGCCGGCGACGTCGTTCCGATGGACGCATCGGCCGCCGGGGCGGGGAAGATCGCCTACACGATGCGCGTGCCGATGGGGATCGTGGGCGCAATTACGCCCTTCAACTTCCCGCTGAACCTCGTAGCGCACAAGATCGCCCCCGCGCTCGCGGCGGGCTGCGCAGTGGTGCTCAAGCCGGCCGGCCAGACGCCGCTCTCCGCGCTTCTGCTCGGTGAGCTCGAGACCGAGGCGGGCCTGCCGCCCGGCTGGCTCAACGTCCTCGTCGGCCCGTCCGCCGAGATCGGCGACGTGCTCGTCGAGGACGAGCGCGTCAAGCTGATCACGTTCACCGGCTCCTCCGGAGTCGGCTGGAAGATCCGTGAGCGTGCACCGAAGAAGCGGGTGAACCTCGAGCTCGGGAACGCGACGCCCGTCGTCGTCGAGTCCGATGCGGACATCGAGGAGGCGGCCACGAAGCTCGCCGCGAACGCGTTCTCCTTCGCGGGACAGAGCTGCATCTCCGTCCAGCGGATCTACGTGCAGCGCGCAGCCTACGACGACTTCGTCTCGCGTTTCGTGCCCAAGGTCGAGGCGCTCAAGGTGGGCGATCCCGCCGAGGAGGACACGGACGTCGGCCCCGTCATCGACGAGGATGCGCGCGAGCGCATCCTCTCCTGGATCGAAGAAGCGAAATCCGCCGGAGCGAGCGTCCTGACCGGCGGAGAGGTCGTGGAGAACCTCCTCCGCCCCACCGTGATGGCCGACGTGACACCGGACATGAAGGTGTCCTGCCAGGAGGTCTTCGGGCCTCTCTGCACTGTCGGGGCCTACGACTCCTCCGAAGAGGCTTTCGACCTCGCGAACGGAACCGAGTTCGGGTTGCAGGCCGGCATCTTCACGGGCAGCGTCAAGACCGCCCTGGCCGCAGCGGCCGCACTCGAGTTCGGAGGCGTGACCGTGAACGAGGCGCCGACCTTCCGCGCCGACCAGATGCCGTACGGAGGTGTCAAGGCCTCCGGCAATACGAAGGAAGGGCCGCACTACGCCGTCCGCGAGATGACGGAAGAACGGCTCGTCGTTCTCGCTCTCTGAGCCCTCGACCGCGCTCGTCGTCGTCTGTCGAGCGCGTTAGACTCGGCAGCCAGATGCCCTGGGTCAGAAGACGTCGCCGAGGACCCGAACACGAGCCCGCGGCAGACGCGCTCCCTTCCCCGCCGGAGTACGCGGACCGCGTGGCGCCGCTTCCTCCGCCGGGCCGAATGCGAAGCGAACGGCGATTCCTCGCGCGCCGGCGCGAGACCGAGATCCGCGACGTCGGCGGTCTCACGGTCGAGATGGTGCGCCGAGACCGCTTCCGGCCGGAGCTTCTGATCGAGCGGGCGGGAGATGTCCTCGCGCTCGAGGAGCGCATGTTGGAGATCGACGGTCTCCTCCTCGCCGCGACGGCCGTGCCGCGGGGAACGCGGGCCGTCCAGCTTTGCACCTGCGGCGCGCCGCTCCTTCCAGGCGCCCATTTCTGCTCTCACTGCGGCCGCCCCGCCCCCGGCGTGCGTCCCGTCGCGACGTGCTCGCACTGCGGCGGGCCTCTTCCCGCCGATACAAACTTCTGCCCGGCTTGCGGTCATTCCGTCGCGGCGGATGAATTCGAGCCGCACACGGAAGACCTCGACCAGACGCTGATCAGGCGCTGGTCGGCCGGCGAGGAGGACTAACGCCCGTGGTCGAGCCGCCTCCTCCCCCGCCGCCGGAGGCAGCGCCACCGCCCCCGGAGCCGCAACCCGGAGCCTGCCCGAACTGCGGAGCTCCCCACGACGTCTACCAGGAGTACTGTCTCGAATGCGGGCGGCGGCTGCCGGGCGCTTACGTACCGGGCCGCTACACGGAAGTCTGGCGGCGCGATTCGCCAATCTGGCTCTGGGCAGCTCTCGCGGCCCTGCTCCTCGTCGCGCTCGTGTCCGGCGCCGTCGTCGCCCTCGCCGCGACAGACGACGACAAGAACGCCGGCCCGTCCAACTCGATCCCCGTCTCGACCGCGCCTTCCACCACGAGCACCGTCGGGGTTGTCACGACGCCCCCGACGATCACGATCAACCCGCCCACCACGACGCTCGGCACGACGACGTTCTCGACGACGACCTTCGGAACGACCACGTTCGGAACGACCTCCACGACCACCGGCTACCTGCAGTGGCCGTCCGGCAAGAACGGCTTCACAGTCGTGCTGAAGTCGGTGCCGACGAGCAACGGTCGCGCGGGCGCGGAGAACGCAGCCAACAAGGCCAAGTCGAACGGGCTCCCCCAGGTCGGGATCCTCAATTCCTCGGACTACTCGAGCATGAACCCGGGCTACTACGTGACGTTCACCGGGATCTACGACACCGCATCGCAGGCGGACGCCGCGCTGCCCAACGCCCGTTCGAAGGGATTCCCCACCGCATACGTCCGCAGGGTGTCGAACTAGCCGCGGGCGGACGAAGGTTTGTAACACGTCGGGCAGGGAAGTTTGTAACAGCCCAGAGGGCGCCGTTAGGATGCCGATCCGGGCGCAAAATCCCTGTACTTAATCTGCGGTTAACAGAAATTTGCAGGCGTTTTGGGCGGCATCCAGATAAGCTCGGTGGCTGAAGCCCAGGACACGCTCTTCCCACGTATGTATCAGTATTCGAGAGCCATTTATCGCAGCATCAAGGACCTGATCGACCCATATGTCGACCAGGACAAGCAACTCGAATACCGCCGCGATGTGCTGGCCGCGTGCGAGGAGTGCGTCGAGCGCCTCGCCAAGGATCCGCGCTACTTCTCGAATCCTGATCGCACCCTCTTCCAGGACATCCGCCGCTACTTCCCGATCACGCAGCAGGCGCAGGTCTCCTGGGCCGTCTCGGAGGGGATCGGCGCGGCGGTCGAGTTCATCGAGGCGCAGATCGAGGCCGGCGCCTTCGACGGCGGCGTCGCCCGTTGCCGCGCGACGACGCGCAAGGGGAAGCCGTGCCAGCGCACGCCGCTCCCCGAGCGCGAGTACTGCCCCTCGCACCAGCACCTCGAAGCGCGCCCGGCCGAAGCGGCCTAGCCTCCGGACGCGTGAAGCGCGTCTACGCGAGCCTCCCGTTGAGCGGGCCTGCTGCCGTCCCCGGACGGGACGTCCTCCTCGGCGCGCAGCTGGCGCTCGAATCGCGCTCCGCTGAGACCGAGCTCGTCGCGCTGGACGGATACGCGCTCGACCGGGAGGAGCGCGCGCTGGCCAACGCTCGGCAGGCCGGCGAAGATCCAGCCTGCCTCGCCTACATCGGCGACTTCCACTCCTCACAGGTCCAGGCGGTCGCTCCGCTCCTTGGAGAGGCCGAGCTGCTCCAGATCGCGCCGGTCGCCACCTTCGTCGGGCTCGGCGGGCGCACGCTCGTGCGGCTCATGCCGAGCGACTCAGCCGGAGCAACTGCGATTGCGTCCTGGCTCCGTGCCACCGGCGTCCGCAGCATGCTCGTCGTGCACGACCACGATTCGGATTACGGCGAGCCGGTGGGAGCCATGTGCGCTGAGGCAGCAGGCGAGGAGGGACTCGAAGTCGAGAAGCGTCCCGTCTGGGACGACCCGCCGGCTCGTGAAGACCTCGGGTCCGCCGAGGCAGTCGTGTACGCGGGCGTGGGCGACGCGGGGATCGGCATGTTCTGGGACAGGCTGCACGAGCTCGATCCGGATCTCTGGCTCGTGGGCACGGACGGCATCGCGATCCCGCAGCTCGCCCTGGACATCCATCCGCAGACCGCTGAACGGCTCCGGCTCTTCGTCCCGCAGCGGGGGCCGTTTGCCTTCTACGGCTACGAGGCAATGGCGCTAGCCCTCGATGTCATCCGGGAAATCGGGCATGATCGGGCCGCCGTCATCGCCGCGGCCAGGGCGACGCACAACCGCGAGTCCGTTCTCGGACGCTATTCCCTCGACGAGGAAGGTCTCACGTCGACCAAGGCGTACGGGCGGATGGCAGTGGTCTCTCACCAGCTCGTCTGGGAACTCGACGCGATCTAGCCCAGCGCCAGCTGCTGGTGGCCCTCGAGGTTCGAGACGCTCACGCCGACGAGGCGAAGCGCACCCGGCCGGTCCGAGAGCGCCCGGTCGAGGAGGGAGCAGGCGAGCTCACCGATCCGTTCCGCATCCGCGAAGCCGACCGATGCGGTCGCGGAGCGGCTCCGGATCGAGAAGTCCGGGTAACGCACCTTGGTCGTCACGGTGCGCGCGACCTGCCCCGAACGTTCGAGGTGCCCCGCGACGGAATCGGCCATTCGCCGCAGCTCGGCGTGGAGTTGCGCGGTGTCCGAGACGTCGCGCTCGAAGGTCTCCTCGTGCCCGATCGAGATCGACTCGCCCTCCAGCTCGAGGCCGCGCGGATCGATCCCGCGAGCACGGTCGCGGAGGAGGCGGCCGACCTTGCCCGGCAGGAGGCGCCTCAGCTCGGAGTCGGGAAGCCTCGCGAGCCGGCCGATGGTCTCCACGCCCGCCTTGCGCAGCCGCTCCTCGGCCCGCGGCCCGACACCGGGAAGAAGCCGCACGGCGAAGGGAGCGAGGAACGCCGCCTCCCGGCCCGGCGGCACGATCGTGATTCCCCCGGGCTTGCGCCGGTCGCTCGCCACCTTCGCGACGACCTTGCACGTGCCCACGCCGAGGGAGCACGAGAGGCTCGTCGCCCCCTTGACGGCGACCTGCACGGCCTCCGCGAGGGCCCGCGCGCGGCGGAAGTCCCCGGCGACCTCGGCCAGGTCGAGATAACCCTCGTCGATCCCCGTGCGCTCCACGGTGGGAACGACCTCCCGGACGACGCTCCAGACCGCCCGCGAGTACTGGGAGTAGAGGCTTCGGTTCGGGCGCAGGAACACCGCATTGGGGCAGCGCCTCAACGCTTCGGCGCAGCTCATCGCCGATTGGATCCCGTACTGCCGCGCGGCGTAGTTGGCGGTCGCGACGACGCCGCGCCCGCGCGGGTCGCCTCCGACCACGAGCGGCTTGGAGCGCAGCTCGGGCCGCTCCAGCTCCTCGACCGCCGCGAAGAATGCGTCGAGATCGAGATGGGCGACGATTCGCGCACGGCCGTTCACGGTTGAGAGGATAGGTCTCGTGCCTTACGTCGACGGGTCGGAGGCCCGGATCTACTACGAGCAGCATGGGACCGGCCCCGACATCGTCTGGGTCTCGGGCGGGGGCGGGCTCGCCTCGGATTGGCACCCGTACCAGATGCCCTTCTTCGAGCGGGAGTTCCGGAACACGACCTTCGACAACCGCGGGATCGGCTCGACGAGCTGCGGCGTCTCCATGCCCTGGCCGCTGGAGTCGTTCGCGCACGACACCGCCGAGCTCATCGAGGCCGTCTGCGACCCACCCGTCGCGCTCGTAGGGCTGTCGCTTGGCGGTGCGATCGTCCAGCAGGTGGCCATCGACCGCCCCGATCTCCTCCGCTGCGTCGTCACGATGGGAACCGGCGCCCGCAGCGTCGGCTGGGGCTGGGACTACCAGAAGGCCGAGATCGACTGGCGCAAGGCGGGCGGGCGGCTGGACGGGATGATGGCGCTCACGCACTACGCGGCCACGATGTATCCGGCGCGCGTCCTCGGCGATCGCGAGCTCTGGCCGAGGCTGCGCGAAGACCTCCTCCAGTGGGTCTCGACGGACGACAACGAGAGCTCGCTGATCCCCCAGTGGGAGGCCTGCCTCTATTACGACCAGATGGAGTCCCTCCCGGACTGCCGCGTCCCGATGCACGTGATCGCATTCGCCGAGGACGTGCAGGCGCCGCCCCAGGACGGGCTCGAGGTCGCGGACATGGCCGGCGCAGCCGAGTACCACGAGTTCGAGGGCATGGGCCACTGCTCCATCTACGGGCACGCCCACGACGAGCTGAACCCGTTCATACGGGAGCTCGTCCTCCGCTACCTGCCGGATGCATGACGCGCGCGCACGCCTGCCGACCGCGTCGTCGGCGGACTTGTCACGACTGAAAGAATAGGTCCCTTGTCTCACGACACCGACAAGCTCATCCGCCAGCTCTCGCTCGTCGCCTTCCTCATGGCCGAGCGGAGGCCGCTGACCGCGCGCGACATCAAGTCCACCGTCGAGGGCTACTCGGAGATGTCGGACGAGGCGTTCGCGCGGCGCTTCTACTCGGATCGCACCGAGCTGATCGCGCTCGGCGTCCCGCTCCATTCGCAGCGGGACGAGTTCACCGGCGAGGAGCTCTACACGCTCCGCTCGGAGAACTACTTCCTGCCCGAGCTCAAGCTCGAGGAGGACGAGCTCGCCGCGCTGCAGACCGCCCTGTACATGCTCGAAGGCCAGTTCGCGTACGCCGAGCCGCTCCGATTGGCCCTGCAGAACCTCGCGCTCGGCCGTCCCGGCTTCGACGAGGAGCCGACTGAGGCAGCCGTGCGGATCGAGGTCCGCGACCCCGACTACTCGGCCGAGATGTCGGGCCGGCTGACGAAGCTCGAGAACGCGATCTCGAAGCAGCGCACCGTCAAGTTCCCCTACTACTCCATCGGCCGGGACAAGGAGAGCGAGCGCACGGTCAATCCGTACGCGCTCCTCCCCGATCGCGGCTCCTGGTACGTGATCGGCTACGACCACGACCGCGACGCGATGCGAACGTTCCGCGTCTCGCGCATCCGCGGCGACATCCGCTTCGCCACACGGCGGGAGCGGGACTTCCGCATGCCGGAGGAGTTCGAGCCGGCCGAGTATCGCGGGAAGCAGGAGTGGCAATTCGGTGACATCGTCGGCGAGGCGCGCATCGAGCTCGACGCGGACACCGCCTGGTGGGTCGAGCGCATGATGGAGCGCGGCAGCGTCGAGGACGGCGTCTTCACCACCGGGTACGCCGAGCTCGGGTACCTCGCCGGCTGGGTGCTGCGCCAGGAAGGCCGGGCGCGCCCGCTCCACCCGCCAGAGCTCGTCGAGCTCGTCCAGGAGGGGGTCAAGCGCGTTATCGCCGCGCACGAGGGCGAGCCGAGCAAGCCGCCGCGCGCCGCCGCGACGCGCCAGCAGGTCGAGCCCCTCGAGCGACCGGCCGGGCCCGTCGCGCCGGAGCGTTTCGGCGTCCTCCAGGCGTTGCTCGCCTACCTGCTCGCCCAGTGCGGCGAGTCCACGTCGGCGCGGATCCCCGCGGCCGAGGTGAGCGAGCGCTTCAAGATCCCCCCGGACCAGCTGGACGACCATCTCCAGCTCCTCAACCTCGTGAACTTCGGGGGTGGGTGCTACGCGGTGTACGCGGCCCTCGAGGACGACGAGGTCCATGTCGAGAAGGAGCTCTTCGGGGACACCTTCCGCCGCCCGCCCAGACTGACGCCGCTCGAGGCGCGCGCGATCAGGCTGGCGCTCGAGTTCGTCGGCCCCATGATCGCCGCCGAGGCGCACACGCCGCTCGAGCGCGTGCGGCGCAAGCTGGAGGAGACCTTCGGCGAGTTCGACGTCGACGAGGGGCCGGAGCGCCAGGCGGTCACCGAGGAGGAGCGGCTGATCGCGACGTTGTCGCGCGCGAGCGCGGAGCATCTGCTCGTCGAGATCGAGTACACCGCGGTCGGTGAGGAGACGAGCGTCCGCACGATCGAGCCACACGCGCTCGAGCGCGAGCTGCCCTGGTGGTACGTGCACAGCTGGGATCGCACGCGGGACGCGCAGCGCAGCTTCCGGCTGGACCGGATGAAGCGCGCCGACCTCCTCGACGAGACCTTCGAGCCGCGCCCGGAGCTCGTGCCGAAGAAGCTTTCCGATGCGAGCACGGCCCGCGTCCTCGTCTCGCCCGCCCTCGGCCGGTGGCGCGTCGAGCGCGGTGCGCTCCCTCTCGCGAAGGGGTATGCCCTCGAACACCTTCGCTTCGGGAGCATGGAGTGGATCGTCGGCGAGATCCTGGCCCACCGCGGCGAGGCCGAGGTGATCGAGCCCGCGAGCGTGCGCAACGAGATCCTGACGCGGGCGAAGCGCCTCAAGCGCGAGCTTTC
>DATAOL010000064.1:0-11415 GCA_036265755.1 Gaiellaceae bacterium
ACGCCAGCGCCGCGACATCGCCCGCAGGACGACGACTAGCGTTGCACCGAGCGCGACGTAAAGCCCGACGATCGCGGCGAAGGTGACCCAGACGCCGCTCGCCTGCGTGACCGCATCTTCGGTGCGCATGACGTTGTAGACGATCCACGGCTGGCGCCCGACCTCGGTCACGATCCAGCCGCACTCGAGCGCGACGATGGAGGCCACTCCGGAGACGGCCACCGCGCGCAGGAACCAGCGCGATGATGGGAAGTCCCTCTTCCTCCACCAGCCGATGCCGAACCAGAGTCCGAGACCGATCAAGAGCGTGCAGATGCCCACCATGGCGTCGAAGGACAAGTGCAGCAAGGTGTTGAAGGGCGGGCGATCGTCAGGTGGCACGGAGTCGAGCCCGATGACCTGCGTGCTGGTGCTCCATCCGACCAGGAACGAGTCGAGGCCTGGGATCCCGATGCCACCCTTCACGCCGTCCGCGGTGCACCGCCCGCCGATGTACTCCGTCACGTCGGTTGACGTCGTCTGGACGCATTCCATGGCGGCGAACTTCACAGGCTGGTCCTCGGCGATCGCCCGGGCCGCGGTGTCGCCGACCGCGAACTGGATCGGCGTGGCGATACACGCCACCGTGAGCGGGATCAGGAGCCCGAGGCGGTGAATACGGTCGCGCCGGCCGCGGAGCATCCCGACCGCGTAGATGGAGGCGACGAGGAACCCGGTGACGAGGTACGCCGCGAGGAGCATGTGCGGAACCTCGTAGGGCACGGCCGGGTTGAAGATCACCTTCAGCGGCTCGGCGCTCGTGACGTCGCCCGTCGTCGGCGAGAACCCCTGCGGCTGGTTCATCCAGGAGTTCACGGCGACCACCGAGAACGCGCCGCCGAGACCGGCGATCACGACCGGCACTCCACTCCAGAAGTGGGTCCACGGCGACAGGTGCTTCCAGCCAAAGATGTAGATCGCGATGAAGATCGCCTCGGTGAAGAAGAAGAGGCCTTCGATCGCGAACAGCACGCCGAACACGGGGCCGAAGCGTCCTGTGAATTCCGGCCAGAGGAGCCCGAACTCGAAGGAGAGGACGGTCCCGGTCACGGCGCCGACCGCGAACGTCACCGCCACCGCCTTCGACCAACGCTGCGCGAGCTTGAGCGCGTCGGGATCGTTGCGGCGCAGGCCCCGGTAGTTGGCGACCAGCATCATGAACGGCAGCGCGACGCCGAGCGACGCCAGGATGATGTGGAAGCCGAGCGTGAAGGCCATCTGGCTTCTCGCCGCCTCGAGTGTCGAAGCGAGCATCACCACGGCCGATCAGTTCTCCGTCTGTCGTCAGACCCGAATCTTGATCTCACCGTCGCGAGCTGCAGGCGTGCGAGATCGACGGCCGCCGAGGCCAGGGCCAATGTGCTACTCGCTCTCCACGGTGATCCGCCCGGCGCGTTGGTGGGTGAACGCACTTCCGGCCCAGTCGATGATCGCCTTCGCGCGATCCTCATTCGTCGGCAGGAGTTCCAGGTGCACCGCCCCCCACGCGGCCTGGGCCTTCTTCCCGGTCATGGCACGGCCGCCGAGCATCTGCACGACCGCGGCCCCGCGCCCGATCGTCGCCATGGTGCCCTTGTCGCGGTACTTGAACGGCTTCGTTTTCTTGCCGGCGATCCGGTGCGCGATCGACTCCCCGGCGTGCTCCCCGGACTGGAGCGCGACCGAGCCGAGCTGCGGCAGCACCTGCTGCGTCTTCTCGTCCATGATCGCGGCAGCGTCACCGAGCGCGTAGACCTCCGGGTGATCGGCGAGCGTCAGGTCCGGCCCGACGCCGAGGCGATTGCCGCGCTCGAGCTCGAGCTCCAGTGACTGGACGAGCTGGTTCCCCTGGAGGCCTGCGCCCCACACCAGGGTGTGCGCCTTCAGCTCTTCCCCGGACTTCAGCACCACCCTGGTCGGCGAGACCGACGCGACGATCTCGCCCGTCCGGACTTCGACCGTGCGGTCGGCGAGCGCCTTGGCCGCATACTCGCGGAGTTTCGGCTTGAACATCGAGAAAAGCTCCGGCCCGGCCTCGACCAGGATCACGCGCGCCTGATCTTGCGGGAGCTCCGGGTAGTCCTTGGCGAAATCAGCCCGGTAGAGCTCGGCGACCGCCCCGGCGGTCTCGACCCCGGTCGGGCCTCCGCCGACGATGACGATGTTCAGCGCGCCGTCCTCGACCACGCTCGAGTCGTGGTCGGCGGCTTCCCAGCGCTCGAGGAGGTGATCCTTGAGGTGCATCGCGTTCGGCAGCGTGTACATCGGAAAGGCGTGTTCAGGAGCGCCCTGGGTTCCAAAGAAGTTGACCTCTGCGCCGAGCGCGAAGACGAGGTAGTCGTAGCTCTCGGGTGGAAGATCCTCGAACTTGACCTGCCGCGCGTCGAGATCGACGGAGCTCACCGTCGCCTTGTGAACGGTCGTGTTGTCCTGGCGCTCGACGAGGTCGCGCAGCGAGTGACCCACTGCCGTGGTCTCGAGGAGGCCCGTTGCCAGCTGGTAGAGGAGCGGCTGGAACGTGTGGTAGTCGTGGCGGTCGACCAGCACGACGTCGGCGTCCGCACCCTTGAGCTTTTGGGCCGCGCCCACCCCGGCGAAGCCTCCGCCGAGAACGACGACGCGCGGACGTTGGGCGTTCACGGCTGGATCCCCCACGTCGCCGTCGCCGACTCGCCCGGCTCGAGCACGAGTAGGCCGTCCCCCGAGCGGAAGGCATTCGGGGCGCAGGTCATCGGCTCCACGGCGACGCTTCGCCGGTCGACGTCGGGAAGGGGATCACCTGTGAAGAGCTGCAGGTAGCGATAGCTCTCCCCGAGCCAGAGCGTGAGCGTGTCTCCGCTGTCCGGTTCCCGAAGCTCGACGCGCGCGAGCCCGTCGTCGTCACGCTGAAGATCGGTGAAGGCGTGGTCGAGTTTCGTCGCCCCGATCGGTCTCGGCTCCCTGAAGTCGTACTCGGTCCCCGCGATGGCCGAGGCGGTCACCGGGATCCCACGAGCGTCGGCCTGCAGAACTGTTCGCCCTGGGGCTCGCAGGAGGAGCGTGTCCACCTTCTCGGTTCCGAGCGTGAGATAGGGGTGCTGGCCGCTTCCATAGGGGCAGCCCACGGGCCCGACGTTGGTCGCGCTCGTCGTCACGCGGAGCCCTTCGTCGGAGAGGACGTACTCGATGCTGAGATCGAGTGAGAACGGATAGCCGGGCTGCGGGTGCAGGGTGTACGCCAGCGCAACCCGATCGGCCTCGCGCTGGCCCGTCGACCAGGAGGCCCAGCGCACGAGGCCGTGAATCGCGTTTCCCGCCGCGGGCTCGTTGAGCGAAAGCTGGTGCTGTGTGCCGGCGAACTCGTACGCTCCGTCCTGAATCCGGTTCGGCCAGGGGATGAGCACCTGGCCGCGCCCCGAGCCGGCCATCTGCTCGGCGTCGTAGCCGTCCAGGACGTCGTGGTCGGAGACGGCGTAGGAGCGCAGTCCAGCGCCGACCTCGACGACGACGGCGCGTTGATCCCCGGCGCGTATCTCGATCTGTTCGCCGGACGGATAGACATTCGGCATCAGGCCGCCAGACGCTCGAGCAGGCGATCGCCCACGCGAAGCGAGTTGGCCATCGCGGTCAGCGCCGGATTGACCGCGCCGATGCTCGGGAACACACTCGTGTCGACGACGTAGAGGTTGTCGAGCTCGTGGGCCTTGCAGTCGACGTCGAGCACCGACGTGCTCGGGTCGGCGCCGAATCGACAGGTGCCCGCCTGGTGGGCGCAGCCGGCGACCGGGATCTCGTTCTTCATGTAGGCAAAGCGGTGGAAGAGGTGGCCGGGGTTGAGGTCCAGCTGGCCGAGGATCGAATGGAGCTTCTCGTAGAGCCGCTTCTTCGCCTCCGCGTTCGTCTCCGCGTAGCTCAGGGTGAGCTTCCCGTCCCGAGCGACGCTGACCCGGTTCTCGGGCCGCGGTAGGTCCTCGGTCGAGAGCCAGAAGTCGATCGCGTGCCGGGCGACGCGGTCGAGCGTCCACTCCGGCGCCAGCTTCGTCTCGCCGGGCTTCTCGCCGTGGAACATCGGCGCCTGCGACTTGCCGACCATCTGGATGTTCCCGAGAGGGAATTCGGAGTCGTCACTGCCGAAGTAGAAGTCGTTGAGCCCGAGCGTCTTCTGGTAGACGGTCGGGTTCTCCTCGCGCGAGAGCGCGAGCACCGCCACGCTGTCGTGGAACATGAAGTTGCGTCCTACCTGGTCGGAGCCGTTGGCAAGCCCGTTCGGATGCTTGTCGTTCGCTGACGCGAGGAGCAGCCTCGCGGTGTTGGCGGCCCCGCACGCGACGACCACGAGGTTGGCGGCGAAGTTTTCTGTCTCGCCGTTGTGCTCGACAACAACGTCGGCCACTGCCGTGCCCGGCTCGTTCGTTTCGAGCCTGACGGCCTTCGCGTTCCTCAGAAGCGTGACGTTCGCATGCTCGAGCGACGGCCGCACCCCCAGGACCTCGGCGTCGGCCTTGGCATGGACAGGGCATGGAAAGCCGTCGCAGTTGGCACAGCGCACACAGGTGCTGTACGCCATGTTCGCCTCATCGAGCAGGATCCCGCAGGGTGCGTGGAAGGGGTGGTAACCGGCGGCGGCGAGCTGGTCGGAAAGCTGCTGGATCCGCGGCTCGTGCGAGACGGCCGGGTGCGGGTAGGGCGCACTCGAGGGAGGCTCGGTCGGATCCTCACCCCGCGCTCCGTGCACCTGGTACAGCTGCTCCGCCTGGGTGTAATACGGCTCCAGTTCGTCGTAGGAGATCGGCCACGCCGGCGAGATGCCGTCGTGGTGGGCGAGCTCCCCGAAATCCTCAGCACGGAGCCGATAGAGCGCCGCTCCGTACAGCTTCGTCGCGCCGCCCACGAAGTAGTGGATCTGCGGTTGGAACGGCTTGCCCTTCTCGTCGTACCACGTGTCCTCCGAGACGTAGCGGTTTTCGACGAAGACGTCTTGCGAGAGCCAATTTTGGGGCTCGCGCGGGAGCCAGTCTCCGCGCTCGAGCAGGAGGATCTTCTTGCCGGACGGCGCGAGATGGCGGGCGAGGGTTCCACCGCCCGCGCCTGTTCCGATGATGATGACGTCGTAGGTCTCCATAGCCTCAGTACTCCTCCAGCATCTCCGGAACGATGATCCGGGCCGCGGCTTCGATCAGAGCGAGGTGCGAGAACGCTTGCGGGAAGTTGCCGAGATGCCGGCCCGTCGAGGCGTCGAACTCCTCGGCGTAGAGCCCGAGCGGCGAGGCGATCCTCAGCAGGCGCTCCATCAGGTCGCGGGCACGCTGGAGCTCGCCGACGATCGCTAGCGCGGACACGAGCCAGAAGGAGCAGATGAGGAAGGTGCCCTCCTTCCCGGAGAGCCCGTCGTCGGTCTCGTCCGTCTTGTAGCGAAGGACGAAGCCGTCCTCGGTCAGGTCGTCGGCGATCGCCTCGACCGACTTGCGCATGAGCTCGTCGTCGCCCGGGAGGAAGTCGAAGATCGCCGCGAGGAGCGTCGAGGCGTCGAGGGCGTCCGTCTCGTAATGCTGACGCAGGACGCCGTCCTTGACGCCGTGCTCGAGGATGTCAGCGTGGATCTCGTGCGCGACACCGCCCCATTTCGCCTGCAGCTCGGGGTCGCCGCGAATCTCGGCGAGCTTCGCCGCTCGGTCGAGAGCGACCCAGCACATCAGCTTGGAGGAGACGTAGTGCTGCGGCTTGCCGCGCGCCTCCCAGATGCCCTGGTCGGGCTCACGCCAGACGGCCATCGCGCATTCGACCTGCGACTGCACGATCGGCCAGAGCCGGCGGGGGAGGCGCCCGCTGTGCCGCGTGTGCAGAAGGATGGAGTCGAGCACCGCGCCGAACACGTCGTTTTGTCGCTGGTCGAACGCTCCGTTGCCGATCCGCACGGGTCGGGCGCCTGCGTATCCCGTCAAGCTGTCCAGCGTCGATTCGGTTAGGTCCAGCCGTCCGTCGATCCCGTACATGATCTGCAGCGAGCCGTCGTCGGTGGGCTCGAGGTCTGCGACGAATTCCATGAACTCGTCGGCTTCCCAGTTGAGGTTCAGGAAGTGGAGCGCCCGGAGCGTGAACGTGGTGTCGCGGATCCAGGTGTAGCGGTAGTCCCAGTTGCGCTCGCCGCCGGGCGTCTCCGGGAGCGAGGTCGTGAGTGCCGCCACGGTCGCGCCGGTCGGCATGTAGGTCAGGCCCTTGATCGTAAGCGCGGAGCGCTGGACCGAATCGCGGAGACGGTGGTCGGGTATGCGGGCTGTGCTGAGCCAGGCGCGCCAGAAGCGAATCGTCGCGGCGATGCGCCGCTCGGCTTCCTCGAAGTCCTCGGGGACGGCCAGGCCGTCGGCCCAGGAGAGCGCGCAGTACGCGCGGTCCCCTGCATGGAGAACATGGCGGCCGCGGATGCGGTCTCCCTCGACCCCGAGAGCGAGATCCGACTTCAGCCGGAAGGTCTGGCCGGCTCCGCTCGCGTCGGCCGAGTGGCGATCGTCGCCCTGCATGCTCCATTCGGCGCTTCCGCGGCCGTAGTCGAATGCCGGCTCGCAGACGAGCTCGATCTCTACCTGTCCCTCGAGGCATTCGACCGTGCGAACGAGCATGTGGTCGGCGTCGTCGTCGGCCGGCGGGCGGGTGTGCGGCGTGATCTGGTCCTCGTGGTCCCAGGGGCCGACTGTCAGCGCATCACGAACCTGGACCCAGCCGGACGGTGTCTTCCAGGTTGTGAGGAGCACGTTGGTCCCCGGCTCGTACACCCGAGCAGTCGGATGGTTGATCCCAAAGGGAGCGAAGCGGAAGAAGCCGGCCTGACGGTCGAGCAGGTTCCCGAACACGCTCGGTGAGTCGAAAGACGGGAAGCAGAGCCAGTCGACCGCTCCATCGGCGGCGACGAGGGCCCCCGTGTGGCAGTTGGAAAGGAAGGCATAGTCAGCGATCGGCGGAAATGGCGAAGGAGCAGCGGCGCTCTGTGATGCCGGTTGGGTGGACGCGCTGGTGCTCATGCGGCGATCCATGGTTCGCGCCAGCGGCCGTGGCCGGCAAGCAGCTCTTCCGCCTCTTCGGGCCCCCATGTGCCGGGCGCGTAGGGATGCACGGGCGGTGGGTTGTCGAGAAGAGGCTGCATGACACGCCAGGCCTCCTCCACAGCGTCCTGGCGGGTAAAGCGGATGCTTTGGCCAACCAGCGCGGCGTGGAGAAGCACCTCGTACGGCGTCGCACCCTCGCCGCCCTGTTCGGCGAATTCCGCGTCGAGGTTGATCGTCCCGGGCCCATCCGCTCGGTGGGCCTGGAGCTCCAGGCGGATCCCCGTCGAAGGGTCGAGCTTGACAATGAGCTGATTCGGTTCGATCGCACGGTCGAAGGCCGCAAACCCCAGGCGAGGGGGATGCTTGAAGACGAGCCGGAGCTCGGTCTGGGTCACCGGAAGGCGCTTGCCCGTGCGGATGAAGAAGGGGACACCCGCCCAGCGCCAATTTTCGATGTCGAGGCGTAGCGCGGCGAAAGTCTCGGTCGTGGAGTCGGCTGCGACCCCGTCGATCGAGCGGTAGCCCTCGTACTGGCCACGGATGTAGTTCTTCGGGTCAGCTTCTTTGATCGCACGAAAGAGCGCGACCTGAGCATCCTTGACCGTCTGCGGATCCCCCCGTGCTGGCGCTTCCATTGCGCATAGGGACACCACCTGCATGAGGTGGTTGACGACCACGTCGCGCAGCGCGCCGACCGGGTCGTAGAAGTGACCGCGGTCCTCGACTCCGAAATCCTCGGCCATCGTGATCTCGACGGACGAGACGTAGTTACGGCTCCAGATCGGCTCGACCAACGAGTTCGCGAACCGGAGATGGACGATCTCGTCGATGCCCATTTTCCCGAGGTAGTGGTCGATCCGGTACAGCTGAGACTCGTCGATGTACGTGTGGAGCTCGTCCGCGAGCGCGCGCGCGGACTCGAGGTCGTGACCGAACGGCTTCTCCACTACGACGCGTGCGTTCGTCGTGAGCCCGGCATCCGTGAGCCCTTTGACCACCCTGCCGAACAGAAAAGGCGGGATCTCGAGATAGAAGACCGGCAAACTCGCGTCCTCGACCTCCTTCGCGACCCGGTCGTAGGTCTCCTCGTCCGCGAAGTCGCCGGCTACGTAGGAGAAGCGTGCCGCGAGGCGCTTGAAGACGTCTTCATCGAGCTCCTCGCCGCTGCTGACGATCGATTCCCGCGCCCGTTCGATGAGCTGATCGACCGACCAGTCGTCGACCGCAACGCCGAGGATCGGGCAGTCCAGAAGCCCGCGCGCCTCGAGTCGGTAGAGCGACCGGAATGTCATCACCTTGGCCAAGTCGCCCGTGATCCCGAACACCACCAGCCTGTCGGCATGCCGCCCTTCTTGCGGGGATCGAACTTCCGGGACAGTGATGGGTGCTTCAGCGGTCATTCGTTCCCCTTTCGTTGCGTGCAGTCCGACCGGATCCCTGATACGGGTCCGCTCGTCTGCTCGACGGCGACGTGCTCGAATCCGAGCCCCTCGATGGCGCTCGATGAGGGGCTCGTTCCGCTTGCGCGAGCGCGATCTAGAAGTTCGAGCGCTCGATGCAGCAGGCCACCGTCAATACGGGCCCGCTTGCAAGCCGGTCGGGTGGGCGTCTGCTGCGGCAGAGCGGTGTTAGCGGCGCATCCTCTCCTGTCCCGACCCCTAGGACCTGACGCAAGGCTACCGATCTGAAGCTCTTGGTCAAGGGCGGGCGGGGCGCTTCACCAAATTTTCACCCCGCGTGACCCTCTGCGCCACGACGCCGCTCACCTTCAGAGCACCGACATTTGCTGGCGTCGATCGCTCTTGGCCGAACCTGGAAGACTCCTCGACTTCAACCAGCTCCTCCAAGTCGGAGGCACCGGCGCGGTTTGACATGTCGGCGCGGCTTTCCGTCAGGCGCGCGCCGGGATTAGGGTGATCTCGTGAGCTCAGCACGTGAAGACGGAGGTCGGGCCGCTCCGAGCGGAGCCGGGCTCGTTCTGACGACCTTGATCCTGGTCGCGGCGGTCGCGAACCTGAACCTGTCGGTCGCGAACGTCGCGCTTCCATCGATCGGCGCGCACTTCGACTCGAGCCAGACCGCGCTAGACCTCGTCGCGGTCGGCTACTCGCTCGGCCTCGCCTGCTCCGTGCTCTGGCTTGGAGCCCTAGGCGATCGCTACGGCAGGAAGCTGATGCTGGTGGTTGGCACCGTGCTGGCCATTCCCGCGTCGCTCCTCGCCGCCTGGGCTCCCTCGGACGGCGTTCTTATCATCGCGCGGATCGGCGGCGGCTTCGCAGCCGGCATGGCGTACCCGACGACCCTGGCGTTGATCACCGCGCTTTGGTCCGGGCCCGGGCGCACGAAGTCCATCGCTCTATGGTCGGGCATCGGCGGGGCCATCGCGGCGCTCGGGCCACTCGCGTCGGGCCTTCTCCTCGAGCACTTCTGGTGGGGATCCGTGTTTCTCCTCACCCTCCCGCTCGCGGTCCTCGCGATCGTGATGGCACTGCGCTTCGTCCCGGCCCACGTGAACGAGGGGACTGAACCGGTCGACAATCTCGGCGGGATCCTCTCGCTCGTCCTCGTCGGGTCGCTGATCCTTTCGATCAACTTCGCGCCCGTCCCGAACAAGGGGAGGCTGACCGTCCTGCTCGCGCTCGTCGCACTGGTGGCCCTCGCGCTCTTCTTCCTGCGCCAGCGGCGGGCACAGAACCCTCTCTACGACCTCGACGTGGCCGCCCGGCCGCCGTTTTGGGTCGCGGCGTGCGCCGGGATCATCGTCTTCGGCTCGCTGATGGGCGCGATGTTCGTGGGCCAGCAGTTCCTCCAGAACGTGCTCGGCTACTCGACCCTCGACGCCGGCCTCGCGATTCTGCCGGCGGCGTTCTGCATGGTCCTTGTCGCGCCGCGCTCGGCGAAGATCGTCGAGGCGCGCGGCGCCCGCTTGACGCTTCTCTTCGGCTACGTGTTCGTGCTCCTGGGCTTCCTCGCGATGCTCCTGCTCTGGAAGGAGGACATTCCGTACTGGAAGGTCGGGCTCGGGTATGCGCTCGTAGGGATCGGAGTCGGCCTCGCGGGGACGCCCGCCTCGCACTCGCTCACCGGCTCCGTTCCGGTCCGGCGCGCAGGCATGGCCTCGGGCACCGCGGACCTCCAGCGCGACCTCGGCGGGGCGATGATGCAGTCCATCTTCGGCGCGCTCCTGACGGCAGGCTACGCCTCAGCCGCGTCGGCAATGATCGCCTCGTCGGGCACTCACGTCTCTGACAGCGTGGCCAACCAGCTGACGAAGTCGTTCGACGGCGCTGACGCGATCGCGCAGCAGTATCCACAGTACGCGAGCCAGATCACCGCCGCCGCGAAGACCTCGTTCTTGCAGGGAGACCAGTGGGCCTATTTGGCCGGTATCTTGGCCGTGCTCGCGGGCGCTGCGATCGTGGCCGTTTTCTTTCCCGGCCCCGAGCGCGAGGCCGAGCTTCTCGCCGAATACCAGGCCGAGGACGTCCGCGGCTCTGATCCGGCCAAGACGGGAGTTCACGCTGCTCCGACGAGCCCTGCATGAGGAGCACAGAGTCCGAGCGCCGCACATGATCGACTGGGACGTGAAGACCACCGTCGCCACAGGAAGCCTGCCGTGTTCTTCCGGCTGAGCAGTCTCGAGCTTTGGCTGCTGATCTTCGGGCTCGTGCTCGGCACGACGCTCCTGGGGGTTGTCGCGGGGCGTCGCATGCGAGCACACGTCGACGCTCTACGTGAGCCATTCGGAGCTCTCCAAGCGGCGCTGCTCGGGCTCGTCGCGCTCATCCTCGCGTTCGGCCTGACGTTGGCCGTGCAGCGTTATGACGCACGACGCGCGGCGGTCGTCGACACGGCGAACGCGATCGGGACGACATATTTGCGCGCGCAGACCCTGCGGGAGCCGATTCGCACGCAATCCCTCGAGGATCTCGCGCGTTACGCGGACACGATCATCCGCCTATCCGAAGCGGTCCCGGGCAGCCCGGCGGCCCGAGACGCGATCGCTGACGGCGAGGTCCTGCAGCGCTCTCTCTGGCGCCTCGCCGGGCAGGCGTTGGCCGGCTCGCCGACTGACAGCGCGCCGCGCCTCTACGTCGAGACCCTCAATGAGATGATCGACATGCAGACCGTCCAGGTTTCGGTGCTGAACAACCGCGTCCCGAGCGCGGTGCTCGTCGTCGAGGTCGTCGGAGCCGCCGTAGCGCTCGGTCTGCTTGCCTTCTATCTCTCGATCCTTGCACGGGGAGTGGTCAGCGTCGTTCTCGCAGCTGCCCTTCTTTCCACCCTCCTGTTGATCACGTTCGACCTTGACCGCCCTGTCCGCGGACTCGTGCGCGTTCCAGACGCACCGCTAGTAGCCGTCCGCGACTCGATGGAA
>DATAOL010000065.1:0-2588 GCA_036265755.1 Gaiellaceae bacterium
AAGAAGGCAAGCAGCTCGTCGCCGACGAGCTGGGCCACGGTGCCGTCGTAGCGGCGCACCTGGCCCGCCATGAGGCGCATGACCTCGTCGATGAGGAGCTTCGAGCGCTCCGGCCCGAGCTGCTCACCGATCGAGGTCGAGCCGACCACGTCGGCGATGAGCGCCGTGACGATGCGGCGCTCGCCTGTCGCTACTGCCGCCACCCCTGGATTTTACCGGCCGCCCGGCACCCCCACCCCGGGCCGGGGAGACGGCTAGCCGCCTGCGTAAATCGAGACAGGCAAGTCGAGAACGACGTGCTCGACGGCCGGCAGATCTGCCTCGAGCCGGGCAAGCGCCTCCTGCGCCCCAGGAGCGGCCGTGAGGAGACGCTCCTCCACCTGTTCGATGGTCTCGAGCCGGACGAGCTCGTTCGCGAAGGGCTTCGGAAAGCGGCCACGGCCCAGATACCAGCCGTAGAACTTCTTCAGGAAGCCCGTCGCGCGCTGCTCGCCCATCTCCGCGACCGTGTCGCGCATGAAGTGGAGGAGCTCGGCGACGACCTCCTCGCGCGTGGGCGTACCGTCCACCATCCCCGCGATCTCGCCCACCGCCCAAGGGTTTCCCTGGGCCACGCGGCCGACCATGACGGCGGCGCAGCCGGTTTGCTCGAGGGTCGACTTGGCGCGCTCGCGGCTCGTGATATCGCCGGAGGCCACGACCGGGACGTCGACGAGCTCGACGAGCTCCGCCGTGAGGCTGTGGTCGGCGGTTCCCGTGTACATCTGCTGCGCCGACCGTGGATGGAGGGTCAGCGACGCTGCGCCGGCTTCGGCGAGCTGAGGCCCCACCTCGAGCGCGGTCCGCGAGCCGTTCTCGACCCCCCGCCGCATCTTCACGCACACGGGTACGTCGACAGCCGCGGCGACGGCCTCCACGATCGCGGCCGCGCGGTGAGGCTCGTCGAGGAGCGATGCGCCGGCGCCGGTCTTCGTCACCTTGCGGACGGGGCAGCCGAAGTTGATGTCGACGAGATCGGCCCCCGCGGCTTCGACCATGCGGGCCGCCTCGGCCATAACGCGGGGCTCGGATCCGAAGATCTGCACGGCGAGCGGATGCTCGTCGCCGCCGATGCGAAGATAACCGAGGGTGCGCTCGTTCCGGTGCGAGAGACCCGCGCAGCTGACCATCTCGGAGCACACGAGCCCGGCCCCGTAACGGCGTCCCTGGCGACGAAACGCTTGGACGCTCACGCCCGCCATCGGGGCCAATACGAGACGCGTCGGGATCTCGACGGAACCGATCGTCCATGAGGTGTTCAAATCGACACACATGGAAAGGGAATCGTAGCCGGGCGCCGAACGTTTTCCGTTTGACGAGACCGCTACAATGTCGCCCGCGACGGTGCCGGGGGGCACCGCGTTTGCGTATTCAGGGGCTTTGGAGGAACCAGTGAAGGAAGTCATTCTCACGCCCGAGGGGCACAACAAGCTGAAGGAAGAGATCGAGCACCTGTCGACCGTCAAGCGGCGCGAGGTCGCCGAGCGGATCAAGCAGGCGCGTGAGTTCGGGGACATCACCGAGAACTCCGAGTACGACGATGCCAAGAACGAGCAGGCCATGCTGGAGCACCGCATCGCGACGCTCGAGGAGCGTCTTGCGAGTGCGCGGATCGTGAACAAGAAGGAGATTCCGACCGGCGTCGTCGCCGTCGGGACGAAGGTGCGGCTGCGCGACGTCGACGCCCGCGAGACGATCGAGTACCACATCGTCGGCTCCGCCGAGGCGAATCCCGCCGAGTACAAGCTCTCCAATGAGTCGCCTGTCGGCAAGGCGATCATGGGGCACAAGAAGGGCGAGACCGTCGAGGTCGCTGCTCCGCGCGGGTCGCTCAAGTTCAAGATCATGGACATCAAGGCGGCGTAGGCTTCGGCCTGCGTTGTTCGAGCGCTTCACCGAACGAGCCAGGCAGGTCGTCGTCCTTGCGCAGGACGAATCGCGTCTGCTGAAGCACAACTACATCGGGACGGAGCACATCCTCCTCGGCCTCCTGCGGGAGGAGGAGGGGCTCGCAGCTCGGGTCCTCGAGAGCCTCGACATCACCGTCGAGGAGGTCCGCGCGCAGGTCGCGCGAATCGTCGGCCAGGGCGACGAGGTGACGACGGGCCAGATTCCGTTCACGCCGAGAGCGAAGAAAGTGCTCGAGCTCTCGCTCCGCGAGGCGATCGCGCTCGGCCACCACTACATAGGGACGGAGCACATCCTGCTCGGGGTCGTGCGCGAGAACGAGCGTGTGGCGGCGCGCATCCTGCTCGACTTCGACGCCGACGCCCAGACGATCCGCAACCAGATCATCCGGATGCTCTCCGGCCGGAAGCAGCCGGCCGGCGGGACGTTCGGCGGTCCCTCCTCCGCCCATCCTGAGACCGAGCGGGCTCGTGCACATGCGGAGGCCCGGATCTTCGCCAATGATCCTGAAGCTGCTGCGGGGCTTCGCGAGCGCTATCGGAGCGGGATCGGGCGGCGATACGCTCCGGGCCGCATGACAGCCTTTCCGCTCCTCGCCGGCTGGATCCTCTTCGGCGTCTCGCTCGGCCTCGGCATACTCA
>DATAOL010000066.1:0-1509 GCA_036265755.1 Gaiellaceae bacterium
CTCGTGATCGAGGTGATCGACGACGGCGCCGGAGGAGCCGACGAGGAGGGCAGCGGACTCCGCGGCCTCGCCGACCGGATCGAGGCGCTCGGCGGCCGCCTCGCCGTCGACAGCGCGCGAGAGCTCGGCACGCGGCTGCGCGCCGAGCTCCCCGTCTAGGCCTACGCCGCCGCGTCGAGGGCGACGCTCTCGGCGCCCGCGATCATCGCGTCGGCAACGATCGCGTACGCCTCACCCCAGGCGCGCCCGTACTCGGACCGCCACGCCTCGGTAGCGATCTCCTCCATCGACTCGATCAGGACCGCGCCGACGACGGGGTAGTGCTCGGGCCGGGCGCCGTACGCCACGTGGCGGGCGCCCAGCTCGCGCAGCTTGGGGACGATCGCCTCGAGGTCGCGAAGCGACTTCCGGAGGAGGACCAGCGCGCCCAGCAACATCGTCTTCTGCTTCTTCAGGTCGGTCCCGGCGAAGAGCGGCTTCACCGCGGGCGCGGCCGCGAAGAGCCGTGCATAGAAGACGTCCATCAGCTCGTCGCCGCGCGGGGCGACGAGGTCGAAGCTCGTCTCGAGTGCTTCCAGATCAAGGGTCATGTGTCGCTCCTGTCTCGCTTCGGTTCGAGTACAGAGCTTGGCCGCGGGCGTCCTCACGCGGTATGCAGCAGGCCGCCGAGGGCACGGCGGTCGGGCGCACGAAAGCTGGCGGTTTCCCGCCAGCGGCTTAGACTTCTCCCGCCCTAAGCGAGGAGGTGAGCGAATGGAGCACGTGCACACCCAGCCCGTCGCTGCACCGCCCGACCGCGTCTTCGCCGCCCTCGCAGACATCGAGAACCTGCCCCGCTACGTCCCGCGGCTCGAGGTCAGCCCCGACGGCGACGGCTGCCGCCTCACGCTGTTCCTCGCGACGGCGCGCGGCGATGCACCCGACAGCGAGGTGATGGGGACGCTCGACGCGATCAGACGTCTCGTGGAGGCCGAGGAGTAGTCTCGAGAGCGCCGGGGAGCCCGGCACGCGGCTGCGCGCCGAGCTCCCGGTCTAGCCGCTGAGGGCGACTACTACGAGCAGTCGAGCGTCACGCTGGCGGACGCGTGGACGCCGGAGCCGTCGACGTACGTGTACTGCGCGCCGGTCGTGCCGAGGCCGCAGGCGACGTTCGTGAAGACGGAGCTGCCGGTGAACCCGCCCTGCGCGTTCGTGACCGCCAGGAGGGTCGAGGTCGACATCATCGGGAGGGTCACGATCGTCAGCGCGCCGCTGCTCGAGGGATGGAAGCCCGACGCGACGACGGCGACGTTCTCCTCCATGTGGACCGGCGAGGGGAGCGCCGTCAGTGACGGCTTGTAGACGACGCCGTTCCCGGAGGCGTAGGCAATGCAGTCGGCCTCGGAGCCGAACGAGCTACCGTCCGAGCGCTGCGCCGGAGCCTGCCAGCCGCCGTTCAGGCACGGCGCCTGCGAAGCCGGGTAGAGCGTGCCGCCCTCCGCTGCGTAGGAGGTACAGGCCTCCTCGCTC
>DATAOL010000067.1:0-26565 GCA_036265755.1 Gaiellaceae bacterium
CGCTATGAAGCGACCCAAGTCCGGCACAGTCACGTTCCTCTTCACGGACCTCGAGGGGTCCACGGAGTTGGCGCACGCCCTCCAGGAACGGTGGACTGCCGTCCTCGTGGAGCACCGCCGGCTGATTCGCGAGCCCGCCACCTCGCAGGGCGGCCACGAGATCGACTGTCGCGGCGACGAGCTCTTCGTGGCCTTCGAGGACGCGGAGGCGGCCGCCCGCTGCGCGATCGACGCCCAGCTCGCCTTTGCCGGCAAGGACTGGCCGGACGGCGCGCAGGTGCGCGTGCGCATCGGGATGCACACGGGCGAGGCGATCTTCGCCGACTCCGACTACCTCGGAGTGGAGGTGCACCGAGCCGCGCGGATCTGCTTCGCCGGCCACGGAGGCCAGATTCTCCTCTCCGCAGCGACCGCCGAGCTCCTTCCCGTGGATCTCCGGACGCGGGAGCTCGGCGAGTACGGGCTTCGCGGCCTGCCCGAGCCCGAGCGGATCTTCCAGCTCGATGCCCCCGGCCTCCCTGCCGAATTTCCTCCTCTGCGCTTCGCCGACAGCACGACGGACGCGCCCGAGGCGGCCGTCACGGTGGTCCTCGCAGACGACTCGGTCCTCCTGCGCGAAGGCATCGCCGCGCTGCTCGAGTCGCAGGGCTTCGAGGTCGTCGGGCAGTCGGACGACGCCGACGACCTGCTGCTGAAGGTGGAGGCGATGAAACCGGACGTGGTCATCGCGGACATCCGGATGCCGCCCGGGCTCACCGACGATGGCGTCCGGGCCGCGCAGGAGATCCGGCGCCGCCATCCGGGAACCGGCGTCCTCCTGCTCTCGCAGTACGCGGAGCCGGCCTACGCGCGCGACCTGATGGAGCAGGGCGAGGAGGGAGTCGGCTACCTGCTGAAGGACCGCGTCGCCGACGTCGACCGCTTCACGGACGCGGTCAAGCGCGTCGCCGCGGGCGAGCTCGTCCTCGACGAGGAGATCAAGCTCGTCAACAGCTAGGTCGCGCGGGTTGACGTGGACGGATCCAAGGCGGAAGATCCGTCGCCTGGTGTCGAGCCAAAGCGGCAAGAAGACTGCAGCGCCCCTGGCCAAGCCGGCTACGGGCGCTGCCCTCGCCGCAAGCTTCAGGCGCTTTCCCGCCGCGCACCTGCACCAGCGGCTCGCTGTCGCCGCCAAGCGCTAGCCACCGGTTTCTTGACGCTCCGCGAAAAGACCCGCGCGGACACGTACTCGAACTCGCGCTCGGCGCAAGCCGGGCAGTAGACCACGGCCTCTGCGGGTACGCGGGCGTCGTCGGAGTCGACGACCACCTGGGCGATCCAGCCCATCCCGTCGCCGGTCGAGGATCCACACTCGTGGCACACCAGCGCCTGCAGCTTGCCGCCGAACCGAGTTCCCACGCGGGCCCAGCGTAAGTCTTTTCGGTCGCGTCGCGAAATCGGCCCGTGAGGTATTCCGTTGGGTATCGACGCTTTTCTGACCGGGACGTGAATCCGCTAGTCTCGGCCGGTGTCGCACTTCGCGGACGAGCTTCGGGCGCTCGCCCTGTCCCTGCCCGAGACCTACGAGGACGAGCCCTGGGGCAATCCGGTCTTCAAGGTCGCCGACAACAAGATGTTCGCCTCGATGTCCCTGGACGGGGACTTCGTCCGCATCACCGTCAAGCTGACGGCGGAAGAGCGCGAGATCGCGCAGCTCCTGCCCTACGTCTCGACCGCACGCTGGGTCGGGCGCTACGGCTGGATCACCGCCGAGGTGACGGACGAGGAGTCACTCGACGCCGCTCTCGAATGGCTGCGCGAGAGCTACTGGCTCAAGTGCCCGCCGCACCTGAAGAGCGCCGTCGAAGAGACCTAGCCGCGCTGGCCAGGGCGAGAATGGCGATTGCTGCGCTCATTGCGGCGAGAGCCGGGATCGGCACCGTGGAGCCCGAGGGCGAGCGTGGGGCCGGCGGCGATGCGCTTGGTATGGAGGAGACGGCGGGTGGTCGTGCGGGCACGCCGATTCGGAGAAGGGCCCGCTCGAGCTTCCTCCGGCCGGAGAACCAGCCGCCCTCCACACGGTTGCCATAGATCCTCTGCCCCCGCGCCATGTACGTCAGCGGGTAGGGCTTCGCGTACGGATAGAGCTCCTGGTACAAGCGGCTGGAACTCGGGACCGCCCACGTGATCGTGTAGCGCGGCCCCAGCTCGCCGTGGGGCGGTGTCTGCGGCAACTGCGAGGACCCCCAGGCCGCCTCGAAGAAGCCTGCTGCCTCGACGAAATGCCAGAACGGCGTGGAGCTGCCTTCGGCGCCCGAGATCCGGATAGCCGGCATACCAGGCCCGGCGATGACGGCCTTCGCAGGTCCCTTGGCGAGCGCCGTGGAAGGGAGAGCCAGGCAGACGAGGACGGTGAGGGCGAGTTTCTTCATGCGTGTGCTGCAACTACAAGCAGAGGCCTTCTTTGGTTCCGAAACTGCTAGAGCTCGCCGGGCGAAGCGAAGCGGTACATGAACGGGCCGCTCTGCCCGGCGACGGCGAAGATCACTCCGAGAAACTCCTCGACGGCGCGCGCGTTGTCGAGGCCGCCGGCCGACACCGGCTCGTAGCCCGCGTCCCGGATCAGCGTCTCCGTCACCTCGCGTGCGTCCTCGTCGGCGGCGTAGACCATGCTCGGCCTGGCGCGGGCTTCGCCGATCCGTCCGTACAGCGTCGCGAAGTTCGCATTGAACGCCTTCGCGACCGGCCCGCCGGTGAGTGACTTGATGTATTCCGCGAGCGAATCGAAACTCTCTGGACGCGGGCCGCGCACCGCATTGATCGCGTCGATGACGGGAATCCCGTCGAGCCCGCTCACCGACTCGACTGCCTCGGCGATGGACGTCTGGGGCACGGCGAGCAGCACGGCGTCGGAACCGGACGCGTCGCCGCCCTCGCGGCCGAGCTCGACGACCTCGTGACCGGCGGCCCGCCAGAGCTCCGCGAGCCCTCCGCCGACGTTGCCGCGGCCGACCGTGGTCACCTTCACGAGCCTAGTCTGCCTGCGGATCGTCCTCCGCGTCGCCCTGCTCCTCCTCGGGGTCGGGAACCGGGGTTCCTTCCTCGGTGGGCTCGGGTTCTTGCTGCGAAGGTGCCTGAGTATCCTCTCCATTCATGGTGAAGGTCGTTCTTCCCGATGAGTCAGAGCTCGAACTTCCCGATGGCGCGACGGGACTCGACGCGGCGCGCGCGATCGGGCCCAAGCTGGCTGAGCAAGCCGTTCTCCTGCGCTCGAACGGCAGCGTCCGAGACCTGCGGCTGCCCGTTGCGGACGGTGAGCGCATCCAGATCCTGACGACGAGAGACAAGGACGACCCGGACGCCCTCTACGTCCTGCGCCACTCGGCTGCGCACCTCCTGGCCGAGGCTGCGCGGCGGCTCTTCCCGGGCACGAAGGTGGCGATCGGGCCTCCCATCGAGAACGGCTTCTACTACGACTTCGAGTTCCCCCAGCCCATCACCGATGCCGATCTCCCACGCCTCGAAGACGAGGTCAAGCGGGAGATTCAGGAAGGCCGCGTGTGGGAGCGTGAGGAAATCGGTCGCGACGACGCACGCGAGCGCTTCGAGAAGGAAGGTGAGCCATACAAGATCGAGCTCGTCGACACCGCCGAGGGCGACATCTCCCTCTACAAGCAGGGCGACTTCGTCGACCTTTGCCGGGGACCGCACCTGCAGGACTCGAAGCCGATCAAGGCGGTGAAGCTCCTGTCACTCGCCGGCGCCTACTGGCGCGGGGACGAGACGAAGCCGCAGCTGACCCGGGTGTACGGCACGGCCTTTTACGACCCGAAAGACCTCGAGGATCACTTGCACCGCATCGAGGAAGCGAAGCGGCGCGACCACCGACGGCTCGGCAAGAGCCTCGACCTCTTCGAGTTCTCCGACACCTCGCCGGGCATGCCTTTCTGGCATCCGCGGGGGATGGTCATCTGGAACGTCCTCGAAGACCTCCGCCGGTCCGAGAACGCCAAGCGCGGCTACCAGGAGGTACGCACGCCGCTCCTCTACGACTCCGAGCTCTGGCGCACGTCAGGGCACTGGGAGAAGTACCACGAGCACATGTTTCGTCTGGAGATCGAGGGACGCGACTTCGGGCTCAAGCCGATGAACTGCCCGGGCCACTGCGTGCTCTATTCGCTCTCGCCGCACTCCTACCGCGAGCTCCCGCTTCGCCTCGCGGAGGCGGGCAACCTGCACCGCAACGAGCTCTCGGGGGTCCTGCACGGCCTCCTGCGCGTGCGGCACTTCGTCCAGGACGACGCGCACATCTACTGCACGGCCGAGCAGATCCAGGACGAGCTGCTCGGCTGTCTCGACTACGCGTACTACCTGTACGACCTCTTCGAGCTGAACATGCGCGTCGAGCTCTCCCTCCGGCCCGAGAACAAGCTCGGCACCGACGAGGAATGGGACTTCGCCGAGGAGGAGCTGCGCAAGGCGCTCGCGACCCAGGGGCTCGCCTACGTCGAGAGCGAGGGCGAGGGCTCCTTCTACGGGCCCAAGATCGACCTGCACTGGACGGATTCGCTCGGGCGCAGCTGGCAGCTCGGCACCGTCCAGCTCGATCTACAGATGCCGAAGCGGTTCGGGCTCACGTACCAGGGCGACGACAACGCCGAGCACACGCCGGCCATGATCCACCGCGCGCTCCTCGGTTCTCTCGAGCGCTTCGTCGGCGCGTATCTCGAGCACACCGGCGGCGATCTCCCGCTCGTGCTCGCACCGGAGCAGGTGCGCGTGCTCGCGATCTCGGAGCGGTTCGCTGCAGACGCGGAGTCACTGGCCGACGACTTGCGTGTGCACGGCTTCCGCGTCTCCGTGGACGAGCGCGAGGAGACGCTCGGGCGGAAGATCAGGGATGCCGAGCTCGCAAAGATCCCCTATGTCGTCGTCTGGGGCGAGCGCGAATCGCTCGACGCGATGGCGGTGCGGCGCCGCGGGGGCGAGCAGGTCACGGTGGGCTGGGACGCGCTTCTGAGCGAGCTCCAGGCTGCTGCTAAGCTGTGAGCCTGCAAGCAGGAGCATCGTTCCTCACCTCTCAGGCCGCGCGCCTCGCGGAGGTTCAACCGAAAACGGTGAGTTGACGAAGCTGCTGCGCGCAGCTTTTTGTATTTCGAAGAGGAGGAAGCAGCACAACTTGGTGACGTTTCAGTGAGGCCGCGGCGCAGATTCGACCAGGCCCGGCCGGTTCAGGACACGACCCGGATCAACGAAGCGATCCGGGCCTCGAAGGTGCGCCTGGTCGACGAGGACGGCTCGCAAGTCGGCGTGAAGTCGCGAGACGAGGCGCTCGAGTACGCCTACTCCAAGGACCTCGATCTCGTCGAGGTCGCTTCCAGTGCGGATCCGCCGGTCGCGCGGATCATGGACTACGGCAAGTACAAGTACGAGCAGGAGCAGAAGGCGAAGACGGCCCGCAAGCACCAGTCACAGATCCACGTCAAGGAAATCAAGATGCGGCCGAAGATCGGCGTCCACGACTACGAGACGAAGAAGGGACACGTTGTCCGCTTCCTCAACTCGCGGGCGAAGGTGAAGGTCACGATCATGTTCCGCGGCCGGGAGCAGTCGCATCCCGAGCGCGGCCGCGATCTCCTCATGCGCCTCGCCGAGGACGTCAAGGAAATCGGGCAGATCGAGTCGCCTCCGCTCCAGGACGGACGCAACATGGTCATGTTGCTCGGCCCGACCAAGGCAGCAGGACAACAGGTGGAGACAGTCAGTGCCTAAGCAGAAGACGAACAAAGCAGCGAGCAAGCGCTTCAAGGTGACCGGCGGCGGCAAGCTGAAGCGCCGGCATGCGATGAAGAGCCACAACCTCGAGAAGAAGAGCGCGAAGCGCAAGCGCGCGTTCACGAGCGACCAGCCGGTCTCCGGTCAGGACGCCCGCGAAGTGAAGCGGCTGCTCGGGAGGTAGGGAGAGATGCCTCGCGTCAAGCGATCCGTCCACGCGCGCAAGAAGCGCCGCAAGATCCTTTCCGAGGCGAAGGGATTCAGCGGGCAGCCGCGAGTGTCCTACCGGAAGGCGAAGGAGCAGGTCATGAAGGCCGACGTCCACGCCTACCGTGACCGCAAGAAGAAGAAGCGCGTCTTCCGGCGGCTCTGGATCATCCGCATCAACGCGGCCGCGCGGAAGGAAGGGCTCTCCTACAACCAGTTCCTTTCGGGAATCCGCAAGGCGAACATCGAGCTCGACCGGAAGGTGCTCGCCGACATCGCGGTGAACGACCCGGCGGCCTTTTCGGTGATCGCCGCGCAGGCCAAAGCGGCCCTCGAAGCCTAGAGGCGGCGCTGAGCGAGTCCACCGCTGAGGTCTTCCGGCGCATGGCGGACGACTTCGAGCAGGGAGGTTCGAAGCTCTACGCGTCGCTCGCGCGCTCACTCGCCGACGACCCGCTCGTCGAGCAACTCGTCGGCGACCACGAGCCGCGCTGGGAGGCACCGCTCCGGCTCTTCGGCGGCGTGCACTACCTCGAGCTCTCCGGGATGGTCCAGCACCCGTGGGGCAAGCTGCGCGGCGTGCTCGAGGCGAACCGCGACTGGCTGCAGCGGTTCGTCGCCGAGCAGCCGATCCAGACCAACGAGGTGCAACGTTGCTGGGGTCTCCTGCCCGGCTTTCTCAGCGCGGCGGACGGGCGCGTCGTCGACCTGATCGAGCTCGGGCCGAGCGGCGGCCTGAACCTCTTCTGGGACCGTTACGGGTACCGCTACGGCGAGGATCGATGGGGTGACGAGGGTGCGTCGCTGGAGCTCGCCGGCAGGGCCGAAGGAGGTCCGCCGCGCGAGCTTCTCTCGACGAGCGTGGAGGTCGGACGGAGGATCGGCATCGACCGCCGCCCCGTAGACGTTTCGACCGATCACGGGGCGCGCCTGCTCGAGGCGTTCGTCTGGGCCGATCAGACCGACCGGCTCGAGCGGGTGCGGAGGGCGATCGAGATCGCGCGCCGCGATCCGCCCCGCCTCTTGGACGGCGACTACGTCGAGGTCCTGCCGGCGCTGCTGGCTGGTCGCAACCTCGATCGGCTCACGGTCGTCTACCACTCCGTCTCCACCGTGTACCTCCGAGGGGAAGAACGGGATCACCTCGACGCGATCTTCGCGGAGGAAGGGGAGCGCGGCTCGCTCGCCCGGCTCTCCTACGAGGTCGACCGTGACACGCCGACGTTCCACGGCTTCGCCCTGGATCTCGAGCTCTGGCCCGGCGGAAGCATGCGGCTCGCGCGCCTCGACGGCCACGCGAACTCGCTGGAGTGGGTTGCGTGATCACCTCGGCCTCGAACCCGCGCCTGAAGCTCGTTCGCAAGCTCGGATCCGCGCGCCAGCGCGCGAAGCTCGGGCTCTTCGCGTGCGAGGGAGAAGACCTCGTCGCCGCCGGGCTCGCTGCGGGGCTGCGACCTGTCGAGGTCCTGGTCGACGCAGAGCAACCCCCGCACCTGGGGGGGCTCTCGTCGGCCGAAGGGGTGGAGCCGGGCTTGCTCGCCGAGCTTTCCGTGCTCGCGCACCCGCCGCGCGTGATCGCGGTCTTCCGGCGGGCGGACCTGCAGCGGGGCCTGTCCGCACCCGCCGGGCTCGCCCTGTGGCACGTCGGCGATCCAGGGAACGTCGGCACGCTTGTCCGCACTGCGGACGCCCTCGGACCGGCCTTCGTGGCACTCTCGGACGGCTGCGCGGACCCGACCTCGCCGAAGGCGCTGCGTGCGTCGATGGGAGCGATCTTCCGGGTCCCGATCGGGCGTTTCGACGAGGCGCCTCACCCCTGGGTCGGGCTCGTCCCGCGCGACGGCAAGCCGCTCGCCGAGCTCGATCTCCTAGGTCAGGCGACCTTCGTCCTCGGCGCCGAGCGGGAGGGCCTGCCGGCCGAGCTGGCCCAGTCCTGCGACGAGCTCGCTTCGATTCCGCTCGCCGACAAGGCGGAGTCCCTCAACGTCGCCGCCGCCGGTGCGATCGCGCTCTATGAGCGCAGCCGCCGCTAGGAGGGCTTCGCGGAATCGCTTAGCCGGTATTTCGCGAAGCCTTCCTGGCTACCAGGCCCCGCCGCCCCCGCCTCCGCCGCCGAAGCCGCCTCCACCGGAGAAGCCGCCGCCGAACCCATGCGAGCCGCTCGATGGAGGGGCGAGCGCGCTGCCGAAGCCCGAGGAGAGGTCGCTGATGCCCAGCGCGGAAGGCCCGGACCCGAGATCGCCGGTGGGGCTGATCCAGTAGATGGACGATGCTTGGTGCAGCGCCTCGGGCATGTAGAGCTGCGCGCCCTGGAGGACGCGCTCGGCGATCCCGAAGGCAATGCCGTAGACGAGGTAGCTCTCCCAGAGCTCGATGCTCGCGGGCGGCGCGTCCTGGAGCCGGGGAAAGTCGGTCAGGTAGCGTCGAAAGGCCTCCCAGCGCTCCGCCTCCTGCTCGGCCTCGGGCGAGCGGCGCCGCCAGAGTCGCACGTTGCGACCGGCGATGAGGAGAACGGCGGCGTCGACGACCAGGCATGCGCCGAAGGCGATGAAAAGGACGTACTTCCAGCTCGGGGCGAAGGACTGGAAGTTGTGGATGCCGATCCAGAGGAGAAGCGCGCCGGCGACCGCGAACGGGATCCCGGCTCCCAGAAGGGGCTTGAGCCCGTCGGCCTTGAGCCACTTGCGGGCTCGCACGACGTCGGCGACGCCCTTCTTGAACGCCTCGAAGCGCTTGCTGTTCTCGGTCCGATCCGCCTTGATCCGCTCGCGGAAGTTGGAGAGTCGCTCGGCGCCGCCGTCGAGCACGTCGTCGATGACCTTCGCCACCGGGCCCTCGACCTCCGCGAGCTCGCCGTCGCTGCCCGGGCTGATCTCCAGGTCGGCGATGTCCTCGTGGCGCAGGCCGCCCCACGTCGGCTTGTGCGTCGTGACGGGAACCGCCTTGTAGCGTCCCTTGCGGATCAGGTCGAACAGGGTGGCGGTGAACTCGAGCGAGCCGACCGTGGCGCTCTGCCGCAGGAGGGGAGGGACGAGCGCGGGCTCGAGAGTGGACGGGGGCTCCTGCTCGTACTCGCGGTCGTAGGCGGTCTTGCGTTCCCGCCCGTAGAACCAGTACGTGCCCATGAGGACGCCGAGCGCGGGGAGGAGGGCGGCTGCAAGGAGTATCAGAATCGTGCGCGGAAAGTGGTCGAGCGCGTCATGAATCTTCTCCTGATCCCGCCGGAAGTCGGCCGCCGCGGAGGCCTCTTCGGCGACGATCCGCGGAAGTGCGTCGCCGCGGCGAACCCGTGTGCCCCCGGTCGAGGTGAGGAGGCTGCGCGGGAAGACAGCGCGCAACTCCACGAACTGGTGCGGCGGGACGTCGACCGCCCGCAGAAGCGCCTGCTGCGGTTGGCGCGTCACGTCACCGCGCACGGAGACGGGATGGCCCCAGACGCGCCACGAGGAGCCGGTCGCCCGCCCGGGCAGCGTCAGCTCGGCCGTCAGGTGTCCGAGGGTCTGGTCCCACTGGTCGCCCCACACCTTGAGGTCCACGTCGACGACGTCGTCGAAGGCCACGGCGACGTTGCTCAACGTGTAGCCGATCGTGAAAGCGCGGACGTCGGAGAACGCCGCGTAGTGCCAGACGATGCGGTAGCCCCCGTCGATCGGCGTCGTACCGAAGGTGTTCGGCGCACCCTGCGAGCCGAGCTCGGCCGAGGCGCCCGGCGCGTAGCGCAGGCCGTTCTCCGACACCGAGACGTCGGTGATCCGCTCGCCCTCGCGTAGCGGCACGTCGCGATAGGCGCCCGAGAACGATCCGTCGAAGGCGAACGAGATCGTCTCGGTGATGGCCAGCGAGCCGTCGTCCTGAACCTGCACCTGGACGTTCGCCCACGGGAGCGAGAACGACTTCGCGGCTGCCTCGCCGGCCGCGAGGAGCGCGAGCAGGACCGCCGCCGTAAGGACGGCAGCCCTCAGAACTGCACGCGTGGCGCCTCCCGCGCCGCCGGCTCCTCGACCTCGAAGTACTCGCGCGGCTCGAAGTTGAAGATCCCCGCGACGACGTTCGTCGGGACGGTCTCGAGCGCGTTGTCGTAGGTGAGGACCGCGTCGTTGTAGATCTGGCGCGCGACGGCGATCTTCTGCTCGGTTTCGGCGAGCTGCGCCTGTAGCTGCTGGAAGTTCTCGGTCGCGCGGAGCTGCGGATACTGCTCGGCGACCGCGAAGAGGCGGCCGATCGCCTGGGTGAGCATGTTCTCCGCCTGCGCCTGCTCCTGGACTCCCTGGGCCTGTTGCGCCGCCGTCCGCGCCTTCGTCACCTCTTCGAAGGTCTCCCGCTCGTGCGCCGCGTACCCCTTGACCGTCTCGACGAGGTTGGGGATGAGGTCGTAGCGCCGTCGCAGCTGCACGTCAACCTGGGCCCAGGCGTTCTCGCAGCGGTTCCGCAGGCGGACGAGCTTGTTGTAGATCGCGACGAGGATCCCGATCAGGACGACCAGGATCACGACGACGATGATCACCACCCAGAGCACGCGCCTACCTTAAACCGCGGGACGGCGAGCAATCCAGACCGTGTCCTCGCCTCCGTCGTACGGGCGCAGGTCGAACCAGCCGTACATGGAGAGCACCTCGAAGCCGGCCCGCTCCAGTAGGGCGCGCCACTCCTCCGGCGAGCGCCAGGACAGCCGCATCGCGGACTCGCCGGACTCGCCCCGCACGGCGAGCGTGAGCACCCGGCGCTCGAGATCCCAGTCCGCCCGCTCCCAGATCCCGGGCTCACGCTCGAGCCAGCGGCCGTTGGTCTCCTCGATGTCCTCCTTGCTCGGCGCGAAGACGTCGAACACGAGCCGACCGTCCGGCACCAGCAGCCGGTACACGGCGCGGAGGGCGTCGAGGCGCTCGCCGTCGGACTCGAGGTGGAGGAAGGCGCGAAAAGGGCAGGTGACGAGCGGCACGCGCTCAGGGACCGGCGGACGGCGGAAGTCGCCCGCTCGCAGCTCGAGCAGATCGGAGACGCCGGCGCGCTCCGCGCGTGCGCGGCAGATCTCCAGCATGCCGTCCGAGTCGTCGACGCCGATGACGCGGATCCCCGCCGCGGCGACCGGAATCGCGATGCGACCGGTCCCCACGCCGAGCTCGACCACCGGCCCGCCCGACTTTCGTGCCTCGGCGACGTAGAAGAGGACGTCCTCGGTGACGCTTCGGCTCCACGGGTCGTAGAGGCCGGCAATCGCGTCGTAAGCGCTCATTTCTCGATGATACGCTCACGCGATGGATGTCCAGAGCCTGGAAAACGAGGCGCAGAGCGCGATTGCGGACGCTTCCAGCCTGGAGGAGCTCGACGCCGCGAGGGTGCGCTACCTCGGGCGCAAGAGCGATCTGAAGCAGGCTCTCCGCGAGGTGCGGGACCCGGAGACGGGACGTGTCCTCAACACGCTCCGCGAGGCGCTCGAGCGCGCGGTCGAGGAGCGGGAGACCGCACTCCGGGCCCAGGAGCTGGACAGGCGGCTCGTCGAGGAGCAGGTGGACGTCACCCTGCCCGGCCAGCCGGTCCCGCGCGGCCAGCTGCACCTCGTCACCCAGGTGCGGCGCGAGGTCGAGGACATCTTTCTCGGGCTCGGTTACCGCGTCGTCGACGGCCGCGAGGTCGAGACGACCCATTACAACTTCGACGCGCTGAACCTCCCGACGACTCATCCGGCCCGGTCGCATCTGCAATCGCTCTTCCTCACGGACGAGGTCGTCCTGCGAACGGAGACGTCCCCGTCGCAGATCCACGTCATGGAGGAGGGCGACCCGCCGGTCTACATGATCTCGATCGGGCGGGTGTACCGGCGCGAGACGCCGGACGCGACGCACTCGCCGGTCTTCCACCAGGTCGAGGGTCTCGCCGTCGACCGCGGCATCACGATGGCCGACCTCAAGGGCACGCTGCTCCACCTCATGCGCGCGCTCTTCGGCCCCGAGCGCGAGATGCGCTTCCGGACTCATTATTTCCCGTTCACCGAGCCCTCTCTCGAGCCCGACGTGTCCTGCTTCCTGTGCTCCGGGCAAGGCTGTGCGGTCTGTCGCTGGTCGGGCTGGATCGAGCTCGGCGGCTCCGGGATGGTCGACCCGAACGTGCTCGAGTTCGTCGGCTACGACCCCGAGGAGTGGACCGGGTTCGCGTTCGGGATCGGGCTCGAGCGCATCGCCATGCTCCGTCACGGCCTGCCCGAGATTGGGCCGCTGTGGCAGAACGACCTTCGATTGCTGCGGCAGTTCTAGATGAAGGTCCCCGTCTCCTGGCTGCGCGAGTACGTCGATGTTCCTGCGAGCACGCAGGAGATCGCCGACCGCCTGGCGATCGCAACGGGCGAGGTCGAGCGGATCGCCCGCCGCGGGGTCGCCGACGAGAACGGCAACTACGGGCTCTTCCGCGTCGGCCGCGTGCTCGAGGCCGGGAAGCATCCCAACGCCGACCGGCTGCAGCTGTGCCGCGTCGACGTGGGCGAAGCTGAGCCGCGCCAGATCGTCTGCGGCGCCTGGAACTTCGGCGCGGGAGCGACGGTCGCAGTTGCGCTGCCGGGCGCCGTCTTGCCGGACGGCAACCGGCTGGAGCAGGCAAAGCTCCGCGGCGAGGTCTCAGACGGGATGATTCTCTCCGAGCGTGAGCTCGAGCTCGGGAGCGATCACAGCGGCATTCTCGTCCTCTCGGATCCCGCCGAGCCGGGGACTCCGCTCGCCGACGTGCTGCCGCTCGGCGAGGAGGTGCTCGAGATCGAGGTGACGCGCAACCGGCCGGACTGCCTCTCGGTCTACGGCATCGCGCGCGAGGTCGCGGCGCTCTTTTCCGGAGAGCTGAAGGCACCGCCGGGGGCCGACCCGGGCGGGCCTGGCGCGAACGCTCCGGACATCACCATCGAGGACTACGAGCGCTGCCCGCGCTACATCGGGCGGCTCTTCCGCAGCGTCGCGATCGCACCCTCGCCGCCCTGGCTGAAGGCGCGTGTGACTGCGGCCGGGATGCGGCCGATCTCGAACGTCGTCGACGTCACGAACTACGTCATGCTCGCGCTCGGGAACCCACTGCACGCGTTCGACTTCGAGACGCTCCGCGGCGGACGGATCGTCGTGCGCCGCGCGCGGCAGGGCGAGGAGTTCACGACGCTCGACGGGACCCGGCGCAAACTGGACCCCGACGACCTCGTCATCGCCGACGGGGAAGGCGCGATCGCTTTCGCCGGGATCATGGGCGGGGAGGAGACCGAGGTGCGCGAGCAAACGACCTCCGTCCTTCTCGAGGCCGCCAACTTCGAGCCGATCGGCATCTTGCGGAGCTCCGAGCGGCACGCGCTTCGCACCGAAGGCTCGAACCGGTGGGAGAAAGGCGTCGATCCGCATCTCGCGCCGCAGGCCGCCGCGCTCGCGACCGAGTTGATCGTCGAGCTCACGGGCGCGGACTGGGCTGGAGACTCGGACGTGATGGGCGAGCTCCCGGACCGGCCGGTCGTCTCGCTCCGGACCGACCGCGTGAACCGCATCGTCGGCCTCGAGATCGCGCCCGACGAGCAGCGCGCGGCTCTCGAGGGGCTCGGCTTCGAGGTCGCGGAGGACTGGAGCGTGAAGGTTCCGACCTGGCGGGCGAGCGACGTCAACCGGGAGATCGACCTCATCGAGGAGGTCGCACGCGTGCACGGGCTCGAGAAGATCCCGTTCACGCTTCCGATTCGCAGCGCAATGTTCGGCCGGCTGACGCCCGATCAGCGCCTGCGCCGGCTCGTCGAGGACGTGCTCGTCGGCGCGGGCTTCTCGGAGGCCTACACCCTCAGCCTCTCCGCTTCCGATCCTGACGGGCGGGCAATGCGTCTCCCCGACCCGCTGACCTCGGAGCACGCCGTGCTCCGCACCACCCTTCTGCACGGGCTGGTCGCGGCGGCCAGGCACAACGTGAACATGGGCAACGTCGAGATCCGGCTCTTCGAGATCGCACGCGTCTACCTGCCCGCCGACGACCTTCCGGATGAACGGCGCCGCGTCTCCGGGATCGCGGCCGGCGGATTTTCGGTCGTGCGCGGAGCGATCGAGACGCTTTTCCGGACGTTGAAGGTCGAGCCGACATTCGAGCGCGCGGAGCTCCCGTTCTTGCATCCCGGCAGGGGAGCCCGGGTGCAGGGCGGCTGGCTCGGCGAGCTTCATCCGACCGCCCTCGAGGGACACTGGGGAGTCTTCGAGCTCGACCTCGAGTCCCTCCTCGAGCTCCTGCCGGACCGCATCGTCTACGAGGACGTGATCACGTACCCGGCGCTCCGCCAGGATCTCGCCTTCCTCGTCGACGAGGGCGTCTCCGCCGGGGGCCTCGTCGCCGCGGCGAAGGAGGCCGCGGGGCCGGAGCTCCGCGACCTGCGCGTCTTCGATGTCTACCGCGGCGAGGGCATCGGTGCGGGCAAGAAGTCGATCGCCTTCCACGCGGAGTTCCGCTCGCCCGATGGGACCCTCTCGGACGAGGACGCTCGCGTCCTGCGCGAGAAGATCGTCGAGGCGCTCGCCGCCCAGTTCGGCGCGGAGCTGCGCGCGTGAGCGAGAGCGCCGACACGGTCGTCTTCCTGCCGGCGCTGAACGAGGAGCAGAGCCTGCCCGCGGTGATCGACGAGCTGCGCCGTGAGCTGCCCACCGTGGACGTCCTCGTCGTCGACGACGGCTCTACGGACGACACCGCGACCCTGGCCCGAGAGGGGGGTGCCGAGGTGCTGACCTTCCCCGAGAACCGGGGGCTGCCCGCGGCCGTCGCCGCCGGCTACGAGTATGCGGCGCGCAAGCACTACGGCTTCTGCGGGCGAGTCGACGCCGACGGCCAGCATCCCGCCGCCGAGCTCCGCCGCCTGCTCGACCTCGTCCGCGCGGGGGAGTGCGACGTCGCGGTCGGCTCCCGCTTCGTCTCCGGCGACGGCTACGCGGCCTACCGGTACAAGCCGAGCCCGGCCCGGCGCTTCGGGACAGCCGTGCTCCGTCGCGCTCTAGCCGTCCGTCTCGGCCGCCCCTTCGCCGACGCGACGAGCGGGATGTATGCCGCGAACGCCAAGGCCTTCCCGTATCTCGCGCAGCCGTACACGACGGGTGCGCCCGAGGTGCAGGGGCTCTTGCGGCTCGCGGAAGCCGGACTCGTCGTCGAGGAGGTGCCCGTGGACATGCGGGAACGCGCGAGTGGCGAGTCGAGGATCACCGGAAAGAAGGCGGTCGCGCTCGTTCTGACGGTGGCCGGCACGATCCTGCTCTACCGGCGTGCGAAGGGCCGTCCGTGAGACTCGTGGTCGTCCTCGGCTACTCGGCCCCGTGGGGAACGGGGCTGCACCCGGTCTGCGCCGCTCGTCTCGAGACTGCCGCGGAGCTGGCCTCGGAGGACGATGCCGTGCTCCTGAGCGGACGCCCCGAGGCCGAGCTCATGCGCTCTGCCTGGCCGGGCCCGGCGGAGCGCGTCCTGTGTGACGCAGCGGCCGGGGTGACGGCGGAGAGCGCGTCCGCCACGGCCCGAGTGGCGCGCGAGCTCGGGGTCGAAGAGGTGATTGCAGTCACGTCATGGTGGCATTGCAGGCGCACCGGCTTCCTTTTCCGCAAGGCCCTCGCCGGCAGCGGCATCCCCATGCGCACCGTAGGCGCCCCCGCGTGGAGCGGCCGGCTACTGCTGCGCGAGGCGGGCGCGATCGCCCTCCTGCCCCTGCATCTGCGGCGAGCGCGCGTCTAACGCCGCCCGAAGAGCCGGGCGAAGAAGCCGGGCTCTTCGGGCTCGATCCGTAGGACCGGCGCGTCCTCGTAGTTCGGCAGGGCTTCGAGGTCGTCCTTCGTGAGGTCGACCTCGATCCGGTCGGGCCAAATGCCCCGGACACGCTCGGACGGCACGAGGCGCTCGCCGCCCAGCAGGCTCATCGTCACCGCAAGCCCGGTGAAGACATCGGCGTCGGGATCCCCGACGACCCTGCTGACCGTCCCGGCCTTCTCGCCGTCCGGAGCGAGCACCGGCGTGCCGGCCTCGATGACCTTCCAGGCGACCTGCGGTTCCTCGGCGCTGCTCAAACGAGACGGCCTCCGACGCGCCAGACGGGGCCCTGGGTGGAGACGTGCGTCGTGTGTGAGAGCACCCGCAAGACGTGCAGAGAGCCGGTGATCCGCTCCGAGTCGAGCCGCTCGAGACAGCGGCGCACCATCGCGGGTGCGGTGCCGTACCCGCTGCGGCTCGCGCTGCGAAAGCGCAGCGAGCTCGTGCTCCTGTAGCGAGCCGGGTTCAGCGGTGCTGCGAGCAGCGCCCCGCGCGAGATGAAATCGGAGGAGTCGAGCTCGAGCTCGACGTAGGCCTCCGACCAGTCGGGCGGGAGCTCGGCGACGATGCCGGCCCACTGGTGGGCGAGCGGCGCGTGCGCGGCGCGGGGCTCTCGACGCACCGGTTCCGGCGCGGCCACCTTCGTTTCCGTGTCCAGGACGTCGATTCGGCCGCGGATTCCCTCGCGGTCGAGCCGCCGGAACACCGTCGCCGGGTTCCTGTCGGGGCGAACATCGAAGCGGAAGCCCGGGCCCACTCTGTCCGGCGCGAGCGAGGCGACGATGAGCGCGACCCGGTTGGGGTCGGCGTCCGCGGCCACCGCCAGCGAGACGCGCGCCGACCTCCAGTCCTCGGGAAGGCTTCGCTCGATTTCCCTCCATTGCTCGGCCAGTTGCACGGCCGCAAGTCTAGTGGGCGCTTGGTAGCTTGTCGGCGCGTGGCCACGCTTGAGGAAAAGGGTCAGGTCTCGTCCAGCGGGCGCCTGAAGGACTTCCTGCGGGAGATGCTGCTCATCCGCCGGTTCGAGGAGAAGGTGGAGGAGCGCTTTCGCGCCGGCGAGCTACCCGGATTCCTGCACGTCGCGATCGGCCAGGAGGCAGTCGCGGTCGGCGTCTGTCAGGCGCTCGAGGAGAACGACGTCATCGCCTCGACGCACCGGGCGCACGGGCACACGCTCGCGAAGGGCACCCATCCGAACGAGGTCATGGCGGAGTTGTACGGCAAGGTCGAGGGGATGAGCCACGGGTACGGCGGCTCGATGCATCTCTATGACGTGGAGCGCGGCAACCTCGGCGCCAACGCTGTCGTGGGGGGCGGCCTCCCCGGGATCGTCGGGGCGGCGCTCGCCTTCAAGATGCGCGGCGAGCCACGCGTCGCCGTCGCGTTCTTCGGTGACGGTGCGACCAACATCGGGACGTTCCACGAGTCCCTGAACCTCGCGCAGCTCTGGCAGGTGCCGGCGGTCTTCGTCTGCGAGAACAACCACTACGCCGAGTCCACACCGGCCAAGCAGCAGCTCCCGATCGAGGACCTGACCAAGCGCGCGGAGGCCTTCGGAATGACCTCGACGAGGGTGGACGGCCAGGACGTCGAGGCGGTCTACGACGCGGCGAAGAAAGCGTTGAAGCACGCGCGCGACGGGAAGGGCCCGATATTCCTTCTGGCGGAGACATTCCGGCTCACCGGCCACTACATCGGCGATCCGCAGGTGTACCGGCCGAAGGAAGAGGTCCGCGAGCTGCGGCAGACCCAGGATCCGGTCACCAAGGCACGCGAGAAGCTCGAGCTCTCCGACTCGGACTGGGAAGAGATGGACGCCGAGATCGTGAAGATCGTCGAGGCGTCGGTGGAGTTCTCCAAGCAGGGCACCGACCCGAAGCCCGAAGACGCCTTGAAGAACGTGTACTCGTAGTGGCGGAGCTCTCCTATAGAGAAGCGGTCCGCGACGCCATGTCGACCGCCATGCGGCGCGACGAGGACGTCTTCATCATGGGCGAGGACATCGCCGAGATGGGCGGCTCGATGGGCGTGACGCAGGGAATGCTCGAGGAGTTCGGCCCCGAGCGCGTGCGCAACACGCCGATCTCGGAGATGGCGATCGTCGGGGCGGGGATCGGCGCGGCCATCGCGGGCATGCGGCCGATCGTCGAAATCATGTACCAGGACTTCACGACGCTTGCGATGGAGCAGATCGTGAGCCAGGCTGCCAAGCACCGCTACATGTCGGGCGGCCAGATCAAGGTTCCGCTCACGATCCGGACGCAGGGCGGCGCCGGCTGGTCGCCGGGCGCCCAGCACGCGCAGCAGCTGGAAGCCTGGTTCGTGCACGTGCCCGGGCTCAAAGTCGTCTTCCCGTCGACGCCCGAGGACGTGCGCGGCCTTCTCTGGAGCTCCATCTACGAGGACAATCCGATCATCTTCTTCGAGCACCGCACGCTCTATGGCATCAAGGGCGAGGTTTCGGACGAGATCGAGCCGATCGAGATCGGCAAAGCTCGGATTCACCGCGAGGGCGAGGACGTGACGGTGATCGCCACCGGCCGGCTCGTCCACGAGTCGCTCAAAGCCGCCGAGCAGGCGGCGGAGGAGGGCATCTCCGTCGAGGTCTTCGACCCTCGAACCCTGCAGCCGCTGGACGAGGACGCGCTCATCGCCTCCGTTAAGAAGACGAACCGCGCCGTGGTCGCCCACGAGGCCGTCACGCGCATGGGCTGGGGCGCGGAGGTAGCCGCGATCGTCCAGGAGAAGGCGTTCGACTGGCTCGACGCGCCTGTGGCGCGCGTGGGCGCGAAGTTCACCCCGATCCCGTTCGCGCCGGTGATGGAGGAGTGGGTCGTGCCGCACTCCCAAGACGTTCTCTCGGCGATCAAGAACACCGTCGGAAAGGACTGATGTGAGCAGCCAGGTGACGCTTCCGCGGCTGGGACAGGGCATGGAGAGCGGCACGATCGTGCGCTGGTTCAAGTCCGAAGGCGAGAGCGTCGAGAAGGGCGAGCCCCTCTACGAGCTCGACACCGAGAAGGTGACGCAGGAGGTCGAGGCGGAGTCCTCCGGCGTCCTGATCAAGATCCTCGCCGGCGAGGGCGAGGAGATCGAAGTCGGGAAGGCGATCGCCGTGATCGGCCAGGATGGCGAGGAGGCCGCGGACGAATCGGGCGACTCGGCCGTGGGAGAGGCTGAGGACCCCACCGAGGTCGCCGAGGACGAGCCGCAGGAGGAAGGCGAGCCTGCGCCGGCGCGAGAGGAGGAGCGCGAGCGGGTTCGCGAGGAGACCCCCGAGGGCCCGTCCGAGCCGGAGCAGCGCGCGCCCAGCCCCAACGGCGGCCGTGTGAAGGCCTCGCCGCTCGCGCGGCGCATCGCGCGCGAGCGCGGGATCGAGCTCTCCTCGCTGCGCGGAACGGGCCCCGAAGGGCGGATCGTCGCCGAGGACGTGGAGCGCGCGTCTGCCTCGGGTAGGGCGGCGCCCGTCGCCGCGCCCGGCGCTCCGGCTCCGAGTGGCGAGGTGGAGGTCGTGAAGCTGAACCAGATGCGGAAGACCATCGCCCGCCGAATGACGGAGGCCTGGGAGGCGCCCGCTTTCCAGATCACGATGTCCGCGGACATGAGCGCGTCCGTTCGGCTCCGCGAAACGCTCCTCGCGCGCGTTCGCGAGGGGGAGGTGCGCCCGACGTACTCCGACATCCTCACGAAGGTCGTGGCGCTCGCCCTGATGCGGCACCGCGACGTGAACGCCCATTTCGCCGGCGACTCGGTGCAGCTCTTCCCGACCGCGAACATCGGCATCGCCGTCGCCGTCCCGCACGGGCTCGTCGTCCCGGTGATCCAGAGCTGCGAGCGCCGTTCGATTCCCGAGATCGCTGCCGCGCGGGCCGACATCGTCTCGCGCACGCGAGAGGGAAAGCTCCGGAACGAAGACCTCGAGGGCGGCACGTTCACCATCTCCAACCTCGGCATGTATGGCGTCGAGCGCTTCAGCGCCGTCCTCAACCCGCCCCAGGCCGGGATCCTCGCTGTCGGCGCCATCGAGGAGCGCGCCGTCGTCGTGGACGGCGACCTCGAGATCCGGCCGCGCATGGACATGACGCTCACCATCGACCACCGCTCGGTGGACGGCGCGACGGCTTCCGAGTTCCTCGCGACCGTCAAGTCTTTCCTGGAAGAGCCGGGCCTCGCCCTGTGAACGTCTGGTACCGCGTCACCGACCTCGACGCCGCGCGCGACTTCTACACGCGGATGTTCGGGTTCGAGCAGATCTACATGGACGACGAGGACCGCTGGGCGCGACTCGTGCGCAACGGCGTCGAGATTGCGCTCGCCGAGGGCGAGTTCTCCGGCGAGGGTGGCGAGGGTGGCGAGGAAGCGGTGATCGCGACTCTCGACGTGTCCGACCTGAAGGCCGAGGCCGAGCGCCTGCGCGAGCAGGGGGTCAACGTCGGCGTCGTGCTCGAGATCCCGGGCGCCATCCGGCTCCTCGACGTCTTCGACCCCGACGGGAACCGCATCCAGCTCTCGGAGGACGTGTAGCCATCCGGCTGGCTGGGGCTGCGTTAGTCGCGGGGGTCGGGCTTCGCCCCGCGTCAGCGGCCGCCGACAGAGCTCCGGAAAAAGCGGGAGGGCGGCTTCCCCTTGGAGTGTGCCGCCCTCGCCGTGACCCGGGGTTAATCCGGTCAGCCGAGGAAACGGCAGAGGCGGATGCCCGGGCGATCCCTGGAATGAGGGAAGCTGCCCCGCTCTGAGATCGGGCACTCGCGGGTAGGATCGAGGCTGGCAACCGAAGCGAGCGAAAGGGCAGGAGATGGAATGTGACGTCGCCGTTCTCGGCGGTGGGCCGGGCGGCTACCCTGCGGCGATCCGGGCGGCGCAGCTCGGCGCCAGCGTCATCTGCGTCGAGCAGGAGGCCGAGCTCGGCGGTACCTGCCTCCGCGTCGGCTGCATCCCGACGAAAGCCTGGGCGCAGACCGCTTACGCGCTCAAGGAGGCCAACGAGACGTTCGAGAAGCTTGGCGTCAAGGTCGGCGCGCCCGAGCTCGACTTCGGCACCGCGCAGCAGTGGAAGGAGGGCGTCGTAGAGCAGCTGACGAGCGGCGTCGCGATTCTCTACAAGGCAAACGGCGTCGAGTGGGTCAGGGGCACCGGCCGTTTCAAGGACGCAAACACGCTCGCCGTCGAGGGCGGCGAGGACATCACGTTCAAGAGCGCGATCATCGCCACCGGATCGTCCGCGCTCCGTCCGCCGATCGAAGGCATCGATTCCGAGCGCTGTGTCGACTCGACCGGGCTGCTCGCGCAGAACGAGGTGCCGCGCAGGATCGTGATCCTCGGCGGCGGCATCATCGGCTGCGAGTTCGCCTCGATCCTCGCCCGCTTCGGCAGCGAGGTGACCGTCGTCGAGATGCTGCCGAAGCTGATCCCGCTCGAGGACGACGATGCGTCGAAGGAGCTGGCCAAGCAGTTCAAGAAGCGCGGCATCGAGCTGAATCTCGAGACGCAGTGCGACAAGGTCGAGGACACGGGTGACGGCCTCCGGGTCCACTTCGGCGGACAGACGAAGGACTGCGATCTCATGCTCGTCGCGACTGGCCGCGGGCCGAACGTGGAAGGAATCGGGCTCGAGGAGATCGGCGTCGACTTCGACGCCAAGAAGGGGATCGCGGCCGACGAGCACCGCCGCACGACGGTCTCCCACATCTATGCGGTCGGCGACTGCGCCGGATACTGGCAGCTCGCGCACACCGCCTTCCGCGAAGGAGAGGTCGCTGCGGAAAACGCGCTCGGGCACGACGCGATCGTCGACAACCGCGGGGTTCCGCGCCCGATCTACACGGATCCCGAGATCGCGAGCGTCGGCCTGACGGAGCAGGAGGCCCGGGAGCAGTACGGCGACGACGTCGTCACGGGATCGTTCCCGTGGGCCGCAAACGGCCGCGCGATCATGCAGAACGAAACGATCGGCTGGGTAAAGACGATCCATGAGTCTCACTACGGCGAGCTCCTGGGCGTCGTGATGGTCGGCCCGCACGTCACCGACCTGATCGAGTCGGGCGTGGTCGCGCTGGACGCCGAGGCGACGATCGAAACCGTCGCCGACGGCATGGCCGCTCATCCGACGCTCTCCGAGGCAGTGAAGGAAGCCGGCCTCGTGGCCCTCGGGCGCGCGATCCACGTTCCCAATCGCAAGCGGGCTGCGGCGCGAGCCTGAGGAGGAGGAAGAGATGATGAGTGTGTTCAACCGGCGCAACGCCTTCATCGGGTGGCTCGTGATCGCGCTCGCGAAGCCGCTCGCCAAGCAAAAGGCACGGGCGGCGGCCCGAAAGGCAAGCGGGAAGAAGGGCGGCGCGGTGATGGCGTCGCTCGCGGCAGTGGGCGCGGCGGTCGCAGGCCTCATGTTCTGGCGCAAGCGGCGCTCGAACGGCACGCCCGCGGACAGCTGAGCGCCGACACCGTCGTCGTCGGCGCGGGAGTCGCCGGCTCCTCGTCGGCGCTCTTCCTCGCGCGCGCCAGCCGACGCGTCACCGTCGTCGACGGCGGCGGCATCGGTGCCGGCGCGTCGGGCCGGAACGGCGGCTTCCTCTTCCGTCAGCCGCTCGGCTGGGTGAACGACCTCCTCGACGAGTCGCTCGCGATCTACGACGAGCTCTCGGAGGAGGGGAGCGTCTCCTTCGACCTCAGGCCCTGGCCGATGCTCGTGCTCGCCGTGGAGGAGGACGAGCTCGAGGCGGCGCGGTCCTACGCGGACGCGGTCGGCGGGGAGGAGGTGGATCTCCGCGAGGATCCCTGGTTCGCAGACGACCTCGCGGGAGGCTTCGTCGTCGAGGGCGGGCGAACCCTCGACGCCATGGGCGCGACGACGGCGTTCGCCGAAGCGGCGCGCCGGGAGGGCGTCGAGCTCCGCCTGGGGTGCGAGGCAAAAAGAGTGCTCGTCTCGCGAGGGAAGGTCACGGGTCTCGCCACGGACGACGGCATCCTGCCCTGCGAACGCATCGTCCTCGCCACCGGTCCGCGGCTGAGATCTCTCTTGCGCTCCGCGGGAGCGGATCTCCCGATCACGGCGTCCCGTGGCTGGCTCCTCGAGACCGGACGAGTCGATCCGCCCCCGCCGTACGCCGTCGAGCAGGCGCTCTGGCCGGCCCAGGACGAGATGGCCTCCTTGGTGGAGTCGGCCACGGTGAGCGATGTGGCTCAGGGGGCCGCCGAGGAGCCGGGGATCGTCTCACTGCTGCTCGGCGCCCGCCCGGCCGGCAACTGCCTGATCGGGACGTCGCTACGGCGCTCACTGCTCGACGATCCGGAAGGGCCCGAGACCGTGCGCAGGCTCGCCGAACGGGCCGCCCGTGTTTCGCCGGCCCTCGCGGATGTCGCGGTCGTGGCGAGCTGGTCCGGCCGGCGCGCGCACACCCCGGACGGGCTCCCCGCCGTCGGCCTGGTTCCCGGAGTGGAGGGCCTGGTGGTCGCGGGCGGATTCTCCTCCATCGGCATGGTCACAGCCCCGGCGGCGTGCCGTCGGCTGGCGGAGGGAAAGACGGAGCTCTTCGAGCCCGCGCGGTTCTCGGCCCTCTAAGCTAGGCCCGGATGGATCCACTGACCGCGCCCATCGCAGGGGCTGACCACGCGGAGGTCGGCGGGGCGGAGGTCGACATCGTGCGTGCGGGGAACGGCCGCGTGAAGCGCGCCGTCTATCCGCCCGGCTTTCGCTGGTCGACGCACATGAAGCCGAACGTGGACACCGACCTCTGCATGCACGCACACGTCGGGTTCCTCGCACGCGGCCACATCGCCGGCGAGTACGGGGATGGATGCGCCTTCGAGTTCGTCGCGCCGCAAGTCGTGACGATCGACCCTGGGCACGACGCATGGGTGGTCGGGGACGAGGCCGCGGTGCTCATCCAGTTCGACTTCGAGGAAGGGACGGCGCGCCGGTTCGGCCTTCCCGCGGAGCACGGCCACTAGCCCGGCTCCGTGTTCGAGTCGCTCACGCAGTACGTCTCGGGCTCGCCGTGGACGTACGCGTTCATCTTCGCCGTCGCCGCCCTCGACGTCATCATCCCGATCGTCCCGAGCGAGACTTCGGTCATCCTCGCGGGCGTCCTCTCCGCGAGCGGCGACCTCATGCTGTGGCTCGTGATCCTCTGCGCCGGCGCCGGCGCGATCCTGGGCGACAACATCGTGTACTTCATCGGCCGGAAGGCAGGCCCGTGGATCGTCGAGCGGTTCTTCAAGGGCGAGCGGGGCAAGCGGATCGACTGGGCCGAGGATCAGATCAAGAAGCGCGGCGGCTACCTGATCCTCATCGCCCGCTTCATCCCGGCCGGCCGGACTGCCGTGACACTGGCGTGCGGGCTGCTCGAGATGCGCTGGCATCGCTTCATCCGCTACGACGTGGTTGCCGGGGCGCTCTGGGCGCTCTACGCGGCCTTGCTCGGGTACTTCGGCGGCCGGGCGTTCGAGGAGCAGCCCTTCAAGGGCTTTCTGCTCGCCTTCGGGATCGCGCTCGCGATCACGGGCGCGGTCGAGCTCTATCGCTGGCTGAAGAGGCGCGGTGTCCTCGCTCGCGGCTGAGCTCGAGAGCGCCGCGCTCATCGGCGCGGACGGCGGCGGTGTTTCCCGTTTCGCCTGGAGCCCGGAGCTCGCCGAGGCGAACGCCTGGCTCCTGGGGCGGCTCGAGCATCTCGGCCTGGAGGGTGAGGTCGATCCGGCGGGAAACGTGCTCGGCCGCTGGGAGGCCGGCGAAGGGAAAGCGGTGCTCGTCGGGTCCCATCTCGACACGGTCCCGCGCGGGGGCCGCTACGACGGGGCGCTGGGGGTTCTGTCCGCGCTTGCGGTCGTTCGTGCGCTGAAGACCGACGGGATCGAGCCTGCGCGGCCGCTTTGGGTCGTGTCCTTCAACGACGAGGAGGGCAGCCGTTTCCAGACCGGGATGCTGGGCAGCCGCGCGTTCTGCGGGGAGCTCGACCTCGAGGATTGGCGGCGTCGCGGTGTCGCGGACGCAATGGCTCGTGCCGGCTTCGACTTCGAGCACCTGCCGCAGGCTCGCGGCGTCGACGGCGTCGGCGCCTATCTCGAGCTCCACATCGAGCAAGGCCCGGTGCTCGAGCAGAACGGGGAGGACATCGGCGTCGTCACGGCGATCACCGGCCTACTCGGCTTCCGAGTCCGCTTCCTCGGTGCCGCCAACCACGCCGGCACGACACCGATGGACGCCCGCCGCGATGCGCTGGCCGGAGCTGCGCGCGTCGTGCTCGCGCTGCGGGAGGAGGCACGCGAGCGCGAGGGGATGACCGCCAACGTCGGCAAGCTCCTCGTCGAGCCCGGCGGGTTCAACGTCATCCCGGGTCTCGCGGAGTTCACGATCGACGTGCGCTCGCCTACACCCGAGGGCTACGAGCGCGCGGAGGCCTTCGTGGGCGAGACCGTGCAGCGCGTCGCGGCGGAGGAGGGGCTCGGCGTCGAGGTCTCGACGACGCACCGCAAGCCGCCGGTGGCGCTCGACGAGAGCCTCCAGGAGACGCTGGTTGCCGCTGCGGAGGCGGAAGGCGCTTCGTATCGCCGAATGCCGAGCGGGGCGGGACACGACGCAATGGTGCTGGCGCACCACGTCCCCGCCGCGATGCTCTTCGTCCCCAGCCGCGGAGGCATCAGCCACTCGCCCGAGGAGTACACGCCGCCCGAGCAATGCGAGCTCGGAGCGCGTGTCCTCGCTGGCGCGGTGCGCGCGCTCGTCACCTGAGAATCACTCGAACGAGTGACGTACGGAGGAGCCCCCTCCTCCTACTCTCCGTTGGGAGCAGGGTGAACGCGGCTTATCAACACCGGTCGTTCGTCATGGCGTGCGCGATCGCGGCCTTTGCGATCGTGTTCTCGGCCTTCGTGCTCTACGAGGTGCCCGGTCTCGGGCTCGCCCACCTCTTCTACCTGCCTGTCGCCGCGCTCGCGATGACCGGCGGGGTTCGGCGGGGCATCTTCGCCGGCGCGGTCGCGGTCGCGCTTTTCACGCTCGGCGTCATCGTCAACCCGAATATTTCGCCGTCGGAGCTCCTGACGCTCTCGACGCCGATTCGGTTCCTCACGTACGCGACGATGGGGGGGCTGCTCGGCTGGTTTTCCTCCCGCGACCGGGAGCTCGTCGAGCGCCTGCGCGTCCTCGCCGAGCGCGACTTCCTCACCGGGTTGCCGAACACGCGCGCCTTCGAGGCGGCCATCGCGCGACGCTTGGAGGCGGGGACGCCCTTCGCCCTTCTCCTCGGGGACATGGACGGACTCAAGACGATCAACGACTCGCAGGGCCACGCCGAGGGCAACGACGCCCTCCGTCGGCTGGCGGTCATGCTCGGGAGCTCGCTGCGGCCCGAGGACGAGGTCGCGCGCGTCGGCGGCGACGAGTTCGCCGTTCTGACGGTGCTCGCCCGGACCGACGAAGCCGCGGCGCTCTCGGCCAAGCTGGAGGGCGTCATGGGCCGTCAAGGGAGCCCGATCACCTTCGGCTGGGCCGTCTTTCCCACCGACGGCGAGAACGCACTGTCGCTCTACCGCGCGGCCGACGAGCGTCTCTATGCGCGCAAGCTCGTCCGCGGCGAGCGCGCTTCCCGCGCGGCGCTCTACACCGTCGGCGCGTGAGGCCAAGCCGGGTCTTGCCCCGGCGGGGCACACCGTTCGACCGCTTAGTGGCGGCAGCTGCAGACCGGCTCGCCGAGGTAGCGGCGCTCGAGCTTCATTCCACAGTCCCGGCACGTGGGCGGGAGCTTCTGGGCGAAGACGAGCACTGCCCGGGCGACCGTCATCCAGGCCATGCTGACGAGCAGAAGAGCGAGGGGTACATCCCGGGGCAGCATT